>NZ_JBSFLB010000012.1:0-224767 GCF_053598835.1 Streptomyces sp. NPDC001070 | reverse complement strand
CCCGGGCCTTGCCGTCGGCGCTGGTGCGCACCGCCGCCACGGGCACCACCAGCACGGATCCCTTCGAGGCGCCCACCTCGATGGTCACCTTGGCGATGCCACCCGACAGGTTTCTCAGCGGCCCGGGGTCGGGTACGGATATCACCAACGGCACCGGTGCCGACGGATCGGCCGGGTCCGCGCCGGTGTCGGACGCCCCGTCCATGCCGGTCTTCCCGCCGTCACCCGTTCCGGCGCCGGCCTTGTCGCCGCCCTGCTCGGCGGCACCCGCGCCGCCGATCTGTGACACGACACCGCGGACCCTGCGGCCGTCCGCGGTCTCGATCCGCGCCTGCATGCCCTCGCGCAGTGCGGCGCCGTCCGTTCCGGGCACCACGGCCTGCACCACCACGTCGGAGCTGGTCACGGTGACCACCTCGCCGTCCAGGGCGTCGCCGAGGTGCACCTTGACCTTGTCCACCCGCACCGGCAGCTTGGGCAGAAAGACCAGCTCGCCCGCCGGGACCTTGGTGCCGTACGCGGCCCTGAACGCGTCCAGCGCCGCATTGGCCTGGTTCAGCTGCTGTCGCGCGGCGCGCAGCCGGAGGTCCGCGGCCTCGCCCGACCCTGATGCGGTCGTCGTGCCGCCGTCCGTGCCGCCGCCCCCGCCCGTTTGCAGGTCGAGGAGCGCCAGCTGGGCCGACGACACCGCCGCCTCCAGGGCGGCGAGCTGCTGCCGGTCGGCGACGCTGGGGCGCTGTGGCTCGTAACCCTTGCTCTCGTACCAGCGCTCCACCGCAGCCGCCGTGCCCTGCCGGTAGTTCCCGCTGACGGCCCCCGGGTCGTGGCCGAGCCTGCGCAAGGCGCTCTGCAGCTGCCGGACGTCGTCGCCCGAACTGCCCGGCCCGAGGGCGCGGTACATCGGCACCGAGCCGCGCAGCACGAACACCGGACGGCCGCTGACCTGCATCAGGACGCTGCCTTCGGTGAGGGTCTGCTCCTTGGCCGGCATTTTGGTGACCCGTTGGCCGGTCGCGTCGTCCCCGGAGGAGCCCACGGGCCCTGACAGCGAGATCCCCTGCGGTGCCCCGAACTCCACCTGCCCCTGGGCGACCACGGTCGCGGTCAGCTTCTGCCGCGCCACCGCGACCGTCACCGGTCCGGCCTTCGGCGGCTGGTGCGCGGCGGCGGCGTCGGCGGGCGACTGCATCTGCATACCGGTGAGCCAGCCGCCCACGCCGACTGCGGCCACCACGCCGACGATCATTGAGACCTGCCTGCTGCGGCGCGCCGGACCGCTGCGGAGGCGGCTCATCCGACCCCTCCGGCGTAGGGGTGCTTGGCCAGCTTGGGGAAGTACGCGGCCCGGAACTTCTTGCCGCATTCCAGGTCCTTCAGGGCGGTACTGATCTCCTGGGTGAGCTTGGCCCTGGCGGTCTCCTGGTCCATGTTCTGCATGCCGCCCACCGGAGTCTGCATTACCTGGTACTTCACCATGTCCCCGATGGAGGTCGGCTGCGTGGTGGTGACAGCGATCCCCTCGCCGCGAAGGCAGGACGCGAACTCCTGCGCCAGTGAGATCAGCTGCGGGTCCCCGTCGAGGGCCTGCTTCGCCTCGCGGTCCCGGGCCGCGAACGCGTCCCCTTCACGGGCGAGTTCGGCCTTGGACTTCGTCGGCCCGTAGGCCTTCAGATGTGCGTCCTTCTGGCATCCCGGGGTTTGCTGCTTCTCGCCCTTCACAAGCCTCACGTCGCCCATCGCCTGGTCGTAGGCCTTCCGCTGGGCCGGGGGGAGCGCGTTCAGATACGCCTCATCGGGATTCGACGCGAACCTCTGTGAGAAGGCATCCGTGCCGGGGGCGTTGGCGTCGTTCGGGTAGACGGCCGCGGCGTATTTGCCGAACCCGTACTTCTCCCGGAACTTCTTCGCCAGGTCGTAATCCTCGCCGTCGGGCCCGGAGTCCATGGCCTTGTAGTCCGTGACGTGCGCGGTGTAGGTGAAGCCCTTCGCCCGCATGCAGGAGGCGAGGGCGTTCTGATACGCGTACTCCTGCCTGGCTGTCGCGTCGGCGCCCGGAGGAATCGCCAGCTCGCCGTTTGCGGCCGCCGACGACGCCGCGGTGCCGGCGGAGGGGGCGGTCCGGGGTGCGGCGGGGTCCTTGTCGTTCTGGGAGCACCCGGCGAGCGCCAGCACACCGGCTACGGCCGCGGCAGCAACAGGTCGGACCGTACGCATCCTGAGTATGGGAGTCACATCGTTCCATCGTGTCGATCGGAGAGGGCGATCCGCGGAATCGCGGGCGTCGTGGGCTCTGCCCACGCCGACTGCACCGGCGCACCGGGGACACGGCACTGTGAGCGTCTGATGGCCTTCACGACCACGGGGCGCCGTGACTGCGTTCGAGATTGGCGTCCGTAGGTGATGGCCGCTGGCCCGGATGATGACCAGGCTGTAACAGCCGGTTGGGGCCCGGCGTGGACCACCAGGTGGTCACAGTCCGTTCAAGCTGTTTTCCGCAACCGCCGGGAGGGCCGGCCGTCGCCGGCTCACTGCACGTGCGGCCCGGTGACGAAGTGACCGTTCCTGTCGTAGGGCCAGGCGTTGGCGATGCATCCGTGCAGGCCCTTGATCTGCTGCATCATCACGGGGGCCAGTTGCCCGGGCCCCGCACAGGTGGTGTGCCCGTAGTTCAGGAAGTGCCCCATCTCGTGGTTGATGATCAGCGCCCGGTAGTCGTGGATCGGGCCGTCGAACGTGGGCGAGCCCTCGACCCAGCGCTTGAGGTTCACCACCACGCCATCGGAAACCTCGCAGTTGTACTCGCCTTCGGTGTTCTGGTGGATGCCCGCCCAGCACAGGGCGTCCGCCGTCCCCGGTGTCGCGATCCTCACCGTGAGGTCGTGGGGCTGTCCCGCGCTCACCAACTGGAACGCGTAGGCCGGGTTGTGGGTCCAGCCTCGGGGGGCGGCGAGTATGTCGGCGATCTCGTTCGCCGCTTGGGCCGGCGAGATGTCGAGGCCGACCTCGACCTGCACCACGTAGCGGAGCGGTGACGGACCGCGGCCCACCTTCTCGCCGCCGGCCCGCGCGGTGACGAACGTGCCGGCACCCGTCGCGGGAACGTCGATCTTGGTCGGGGTCGGCGTCGGGGTCGGGGTCGGGGTCGGGGTCGGAGTGGGGGTGGGCGTGGGTGTCGGAGTGGGCGTGGGGGTGGTGTGCACCACGCTCCGAGGGTGCGGCGAACCGCTCGAAGCGTCGCTGCGCGCGCCGCCCAGGAAGAACACACCGGAGCCGAGCAGGCCGGCGACCGCCAGGGTGCCGACGAGATAGCCCCGGCCCCGGCGGCGCGGGCCGCTCCGGAGGCGGGAGGACCGGTGGCGTCCGCCGCGGTGGGATGACCGGTGCCGACGGCCGTCGTGGTGGGGGGCCGCGGCGCTGCCGGTGGGCGGTGCGAATTCCCGCTGTCGTGCCGAATACATGGCAGCTCAAACTGGTCATTTCAGATGATCGCCATGAGCGCGAGTGATAACGGAACGGTAACGAGTGGTCTTCCGGCGGTCCCGGCGACCGGAAACCGCCCGCGCACCCCCGGGTGTGACCCTTCTGTAACAGCTCCCTGGGGCGGCCCTTTCCCGGGACGGTCGCCGGTCGCGATCTGCTTAGACTGTCGGCGTGCCGCGAGTCCTTATTGTCGAAGACGACCCAGATGTCCGTAAGGCCGTCCAGCTGGGTCTGCGACACCAGGGCCATGACGTCTTCGCCGCCGGAACCGGCGAAGAGGGATTGGAACAGCTCGGTCCCTTCCGTCCGGACGTCGTCGTGCTCGATCTCATGCTGCCCGGTATCTCCGGCCTCGACGTATGCCGGCGGATCAGGGACCGCGACCAGGTGCCGATCATCATGGTGACGGCCAAGGGGGACGACATCGACGTGGTCGTGGGGCTGGAGGCCGGCGCCGACGACTACGTGGTCAAGCCCGTGCAGGCCCGGGTGCTCGACGCGCGAATACGGGCCGTACTGCGCAGGCAGGACGCGTCGGTCTCCGATGCCGTCCGGCCCAGGGCGGAGTCGCACGGCGAGCTGGTCATCGACCGGGCCGGGCTCGTGGTGACACACCGCGGTGCACCCGTCGCGCTCGCCCCCTCCGAGCTCCGGCTGCTGCTGACCCTGTCGGCCTCGCCCGGACAGGTCTTCAGCCGCCAGCAGCTGCTCGAGGCGGTCTGGGAGCACAGCTACTACGGGGACATACGGCTCGTGGACGCCTGCGTGAAGCGACTGCGCGGCAAGCTCGGTGAGCTGGGCGGGGATCCCCGGTACATCCAGACCGTACGCGGCTTCGGCTACCGCTTCGGTTCCCCGTGAGCGGCCAGCGATCCGTACGGGCACGCAAGCACGTACGCAAGCGCAAGGCCGTCGCAGCCGGGCAGGGCCCCGGGCCGGCGCGGTTTTATCGGGCGGTCCTGGCGAAGGTCCCGCTTCCGCTGCGGGGTCTGCGGCCCCGCCTGGTGGTGGCCTTCGTCCTGGTGGCCATGGCCGGAGCCCTGAGCACCGGAGCCGTCGCCTTCCGGGAGGCGCGCACGGGGGTGCTGCAGCAGAGCCAGGACTCCGTCATCCGGCAGTTCCGGGCCAGCGTCGACGCCATGTCCGTCTACATTCCCCCGGCGCCGAGCCAGGCGCATGTGCAGAAGGCCCTGCAGAGGGCGGTGCACCAGGTACTCGAGGCCAACCAGTCGCCAGGGCGGCGGGTACTGGCCACGTACGGCGGCCTGCGCGCCTGGGCGCCGAGTGCCGACTTCGACAAGCTCAGCCCGGAACTGCGCCGGTCAGTGGAAACCAAACGCGCCGCGGTGTTCCAGCGGGTGAAGGCCGATGGGCATCCCTACCTCGTCGTCGGAATGCCGGTCACGTACAACAGCGGTGAGGGTACGGAGTCCAGGCTCTCGGGGCTCGTGATGTACCTGGTGGTGCCACAGGACACCGAACAGGCCTACGTCGAGACGATGGTCAGCGCCATCGAACACGCCACCCTGGTGGCACTGGGCCTCGCGGTCGTGCTGGCACTGCTGGCCGCGCGCGGCGTGCTCCGTCCCGTGCGGGCGTTGCGCCGGGCGACGCGCCGGATGGCCGAGGGGCACCTCGACGTCCGGCTGGCCGTCAACGGTTCCGACGAACTGGCCGACCTCTCGCAGTCCTTCAACGACACGGCGGCCGCCCTGGAGCGGTCGGTCGCGGAGCTGCGGCGCCTGGAGGCCCAGGCGCGGCGCTTCGTCGCGGACGTCTCCCACGAACTGCGGACGCCTCTGGCCGCGATGTCGGCGGTCACCGACGTACTGGACGCGAACGCGCTGCACGTGAACCGGGACACCGGCGAGGCGTTGCGGCTCATCAGCGAGGGAACCGGTCGGCTGAGCGGGCTGGTGAACGACCTGATGGAGATCTCCCGCTTCGACGCGGGCGCGGCCGAACTCAGCCTGGACGAGATCGACCTGGCCGAATTCGTACAGCACACCCTCGCCGCTCGGGGCTGGCAGGGCCGAGTGGAGACCCACGTCCCCCGACCGGGCGTACTCCGGACGCGCGTGGATCCGCGCCGGCTCGACGTGGTGATGGCCAATCTGGTGGGCAACGCGCTGCGGCACGGGGCGCCGCCGGTGCGGCTGACCATGAGCGTGAGAGAGGAGCGAGCGGACGTGGCGTGGGTCGTCATCGAGGTGACCGACAACGGAGCGGGGATCGCCGAGGAGGCCATGCCGCACATCTTCGAGCGCTTCTACAAGGCGAGCACTTCGCGGGCCAGAAGCGAGAGCAGCGGGCTGGGCCTGGCCATCACGGCGGAGAACGTGCGCCTGCACGGAGGACGCGTCAGCGCGGCGAACCTGTCCGGCGGCGGCACGGCGTTCACGGTCGAACTGCCTCTGCACCGCGACTCCGCCGACGGCGCGGCCGCCGACGACTGCGCCGCGGGTGCCCGGTGAAGGGCACGCGCGTACCGGCGCTGCTGGCCGGGATCGCCGCCGCGCTCACGCTGTCGGCGTGCGGAGTCCCTTCGTCCGGCGTCATCCAGGCCGGCGAACCGGCCAGCGGTGTGTTCTCGCCCGTTCCGGAGTCCGCGGTGCCCGCCGCCGTCCCCCTCTATTTCCTGCACGACGGTGATCTGAGGCCTTATCTCCGCAAGACCGGCGACCCCGCTGACTTCGCGGCCGTCGTGCGCCTGCTGTTCGGCGGACCGACCACGGGCGAGGCCGCGACGGCCACCACGGAGCTGCCCCGTCTGAAGGGCGCGCCGGAGGTGACGGTCGGCGACGGCAACACCGTCTCCGTCCAGCTCCCCGAGGACGTCCCTCCCCTCAGCCACCTGGCCATGCTCCAGTTGGCGTGCACGGTGGCCCAGGTGACTCCGCCGTTCGCCGCGCTGCCCGCGGACCCGAACGGGGACGGCGCCTCCGCGGCCCCTCCCGCCACCGCGCGACGCTCCCTCGCGCGCACGAGCGTCCATGTGCGCGGGGACGGATGGTCGATGACGCAGTCGGACGGCTCGTGTCCCGACGCCCCGCGGCGGTAACGGCCCCGGCGCGGGCATCCGCCTGACCGCGACAGCGGAATCCGGTCAGTTGTGCCGCACGGCATTGTGCGCAGGGGCACCAGCTGTCACCGTCGTGCGCGGTGTGACAGCCCGATGTCCGGGCAACGTCGTCGGCGCCCTCGGCGACCCACCGGATCCCGGGTCGCGGCAAGCGTCTTTCCGGGCGTGCGGCACCTTCCGCGTACGACGAGGCCCAGCACTGTGTGTGGCTCCGGTCGGTCGATCGGTCCGGCCGGCGAACCCTGATCCGGAGAAGGAGACATAGCGCAGTCATGAGTGGTGCATTAGTTGATACCGCCGACGGGACGCCCGGCCTGACGCGAGCGGCCACGGGTGCGAGACCCGGCCGGCGCGCCCGGTTCGCGGGGCTCGCGGCGGCCGCGGTGATCCTGGCGGCGGCCACCTTGTTCGGTGCCGGCCCGGCGATGGCGGCGCCCGCGCCGATCAAGCTGACCTCCTCGTCCTGCCCCAACGTGATCCAGCAGGGCCAGGTGGGCGGCTGCGTCACCGAGCTGCAGAACCTGCTCAACGCCCACGGCGCCGGTCTGGCGGTGGACGGCGAGTTCGGGCCGAACACGCTCCACGCGGTACGCCAGTACCAGTCCGCCACCGCGATCGCCGTGGACGGCCTGGTGGGCCCCGAGACCAAGAGCAAGCTGTACGCGACCGGGGGCACGGCACCCGCACCGATCAACCTGACATCCTCCTCGTGCCCGGCGAACATCGTCCAGGGCAACAAGGGCGGATGCGTCACCGAACTCCAGCGGCTGCTCCGGCACTTCGGTTACGCGGTGACCGTGGACGGCGACTTCGGGCCGGAGACGTACAACGCGGTCCGCAGCTTCCAGTCCGCGAACGGCCTGTCCGTCGACGGCCAGGTGGGGCCGAACACCAAGCGGGAGCTCTACGACACCGACGAGTCGCCGTCCACCGGTCTCGACCTGCGGTCGTCGTCCTGCCCGTCGGTGATCGTGGAGGGGCAGACCGGAGGTTGCGTCGCGACGCTGCAGGCCCTGCTCAACGGCAAGGGCCAGCACCTCGCCGTCGACGGCGAGTTCGGGCCCCTGACCCTGGCGGCCGTGCGGTCGTTCCAGTCCGCGCACGGCCTGTCGGTCGACGGCGAGGTCGGGCCGAACACCAAGGCCGCCCTGTACTCCAACATCGGCGGTGGCGGCGGCAACGGCGCCCCGGCGCCGATCAACCTGAACTCCTCGTCCTGCCCGGCGAACATCGTGAAGGGCCAGCGCGGCGGCTGTGTCACCGAGCTGCAGAGCCTGCTCAACCACCACGGCGCCGATCTCGCCGTCGACGGCGACTTCGGGCCGCTGACCGACAGCGCGGTGCGGGACTTCCAGGCCGAGAAGGGGCTCTCGGTGGACGGGCAGGTGGGCCCGAACACCAAGGCCGCCCTGTACGGCGCGGTCACCCCGCCCTCCTCGCCGCCGCCCGGCGGCGGGTACGCCAAGATCCTCGACGTGGCGGCGGCCGAGGTGGGCACGGTCGAGGGCAGCGCCCGGGCGAACAGCTACGGGGCGGCCGTGGGGCTCTCCCTGTCCACCAACAACTACGCCTGGTGCGCCACCTTCGTGAGCTGGGTGGCCAGGCAGACCGGGGCCACCTCCTACCGCAACAGCTATGTCTCGGGCTGGGTCAAGCAGGCTCGGGCCGGCAACTACCACCTCTCGGTCACGGCCAATCCGCAGCCCGGCGACATCGTGGCCTTCGACTGGAACGGCGGCAGCAACTTCAACGACGGGCAGGAGCACATCGGCATCGTCAGAACGGTGAGCGGCGGCTCCTCCTTCACCACCGTCGAGGGGAACACCGGCAACCCCAACGGCGGCAAGGACGGCGTGTACGTCAAGAACCGCGGTACGAACCAGGGATACGACGTGGTCTTCATCCGGGTCCGCTGACCGGACGGCAGGACCGCGGATCGGGAAAGGGGCGCCGCACCCGCAGGCCACGGGTGCGGCGGCCCGCGCCCCCGGCGGATCACCCACCGGGGCCGTGTCGTGTCGTGACGTCTCGTGGCGTGCCGTCGCCGTCAGCAGGAGTCGTCGACGAGTTCGGTGAATTCGTCCCGGGTCATGGCGCGCTCGTCGGCCCAGACGCGGCCGGGGCCCAGGGAGGCGAGGTCGGCCGCGGTGAAGTAGACGTAGCCGTCGTATGCGTTCCCGCCGCGGGGGCCGAAGAACGACAGGTAGTACGTGCGGCCGGGCAGCAGTGCCTGTGTGCCGTTGGTGTCCACGTGCCACGAGGGCGGTGGCGAGAAGAGGGCGAAGGTCGTGCGGCCGATGGGGGCGGACGACCACATGTCCCAGCCGCTGTCCGGTGTCCCGCCCGACGGGGCGGCGGCTGCGCTGCCGGACTCCCGCTCCTCCCAGCTGTGCAGTGCCACGGACGAGGCGTGGTCCCCGCTGCACGGCTGCACCCTCGCGACCGGCTTCCCGTCCTGGCTCATCCAGGCCGCCACCAGCGGCAGGTTCGCCGGGCTGCACCCGCTCAGCAGTCCGAGCCCCACCGCGGTGCCCAGCGCGCCCACTGTTCCTCGTCGCATGCCCGCCCCTCGCGTCGGCGCTCCCCCATGTGCGATTGCCGACAGCGTGCCATCCGGCGGGGGGCGGCGCAGCGGTCGTCCGTGAAATCGGCTCGCCTCCAGGTGCGTTCGCGGGCAGCATGCACCGGTGGAGATTTCGGGGCCGCCGGACGGCGAGGTGCTGGTGCCCGCGCGGATCGGCGCGCTGGCGGATGGGCGGACGCTGCTGCCCGTGTGGCGGAACGAGTCGGGCGGGGTGACCTTCCAGCTCGGCACGGGGGAGGACCGGCTGTTCGCCAAGTGGGCGCCGGCGGGCTCGGGGCCGGACCTGGCGGCCGAGGCGGAGCGCCTGGAGTGGGCGGGCCGCTTCACACCCGTGCCACCCGTGCTGGAACACGGGGCGGACGGGGACGGGGCCTGGCTGGTCACCCGCGGGCTGCCCGGGGAGAGTGCCGTCAGCCCGCGCTGGACGGCGGATCCCGCCACCGCTGTGCGTGCCCTGGGCGCGGGGCTGCGGGCGCTGCACGAGCGGCTGCCGGTGGACGGCTGCCCGTACGAGTGGTCGGTCGGTACCCGTCTCGAACGCGCCCGGCGGGCGGGCCGGCAGGTGCCGGCGGATCTGCCCGCGGCCCCGCCCGTCGAGCGTCTCGTCGTGTGCCACGGCGACCCCTGCGCACCCAACACGCTGCTGGGCGAGGACGGCGCCTGGCTCGGGCACGTCGACATGGGCGCCCTCGGGGTCGCCGACCGCTGGGCCGATCTGGCCGTCGCCACCTGGAGCACCGAGTGGAACTACGGCCCCGGCTGGGAGGGCCTGCTCCTGGACGCGTACGGCATCGCACCCGACCCTGAGCGGACCGCCTTCTACCGCCGCCTGTGGAGCGTCACCTGACCGTCCTCCGGCGGCCGACGGGGTGACCCCGCAGGGCGGAGGTGGCACGATCGGGGAGGGAGACGCGAACGTGAGGGGCGGGGGCGCAATGGCCATCGATCTGGAGAAGGTGCAGGCGGCGGCGCCGGGGCTGGTGAACCTGTACAAGGGTGCCCGGGTGTCGCTGGAGAAGGCCGGTGTCGCGGGGGAACGGGCCGCGGTCTACCTGGTGCTGGACCGCTCCGGGAGCATGCGGCGGCACTACCGCGACGGCACGGTGCAGCACCTGGCCGAGCAGGCTCTCGGCCTCGCGGCGAACCTCGACGACGACGGGGTCGTGCCGGTGGTCTTCTTCTCCACCGAGGTGGACGGCGTCGCCGAGATCGGGCTCGACGGCTACGAGGGGCGGATCAACGCGCTCCACGAGAGCTACGGCCACATGGGACGGACCAACTACCACCTGGCGATGCAGGCGGTGATCGACCACTACCGGGCGTCCGGATCCACGCGGCCCGCGTTCGTCATCTTCCAGACGGACGGCGGCCCGTCCTCGCGCACGGCCGCGGAGCGGCTGCTGTGCTCGGCGGCGGGGCTGCCGGTCTTCTGGCAGTTCGTCGGCTTCGGGGACCCGGCGGGCAAGGAGTTCGACTTCCTGCGCAAGCTCGACGAACTGCCGGTGCCCGCCAAGCGGCTGGTCGACAACGCCGGGTTCCACGCCGCGGGGGAGGAGCCCGCGGCGGCGTCGGACGCCGAGCTGTACGGGGCGCTGATGGAGGAGTTCCCGCAGTGGCTGGCGGCGGCGCGGGCGGCGGGCGTCATCCGGGGATGACGGGGGCGGGGGCCCCGGCGTCGGCGGCCGTGGAGGCGGCGGCCCCGTCGACGAGGCGGTCGGGTTCGGCGCCGCGGACAACTGATCCCGGGGCACGGACCCGAGCCCCCCGGCCACGTGCCGTACCCCGCCGGACCGGCCCCGGCACGTGGCCGTGCGGGCGGCCCGGCTCGCTCCGGGCAGCGCCCGGTCCCGGATCGGCACGCCCCGAACCGGCCGTCACAGCAGGGGGTTGGGCAGCCGGGCCCACTGGTCGCCGCTGCTCGCCGCCGGGGTCTCCAGCCGCATCAGGGTCAGTGCCTTGACGGGGAGTTCGGGGGCGGACAGCAGGGCCGTGCGGTCGACGCGGGTGTCCGGTCCGTCCGGGAGGGCGTCACACGCCCGGACGGCCTCCGCCCGCACCGCCGCCCACAGCCGTGCCTCGGTGGGGCGGTGCGCCTCGCCGAGGGCGGAGACGAGGCTGCCGAAGGTGGTGGCGACCAGCGAGCCGTAGAGCTTGGCGTGCAGGACGGCGGGGTCGTCGCTGAGGCCGCGTCCGAGCGGGGGCGCGGTGATGCCGCACCGGGCGAGCCGGGCCGGGCTGATCCGGACGTCGGCGAGGTCGCGGTAGACCAGCCGCAGCGGCCGGGCGTGCCGGTCGAGGACGACCAGGAGGTTCTGCCCGTGCGCCTCCAGGGCGACGCCCCAGGACAGCAGGCGCAGTACGGCCGGGAGCGTGAGCCGGGCGAAGGCGGTGAGCCAGGCGGTGCCGTCCTGCGGGGCGCCGGGGCCGGAGGCCGCGAGCAGCGAGTGGAGCAGCGGCGGCCCGCCGTCGGCGGGGCGGGCGGTGAGGGCTGCGACGGGCAGCACGGCCTCCCCGGCCGCCGGGTCGGCGAAGCCGGACGGGGACTCCCGCAGCAGGGCCGCGAGGTCGGGGCTGGGCTCGCCGCCGACGACCGCGGCGGCCGCCGCGAGGTTGCGGGTGATGCGGAGCACGCCGCCGCGGAGCCGCCGCGTCAGCTCGTCGAGCAGCTCCGACAGCGCGGCGCTGTCGTTCACCGAGCGGGCCGAGATGTCGCGGACGGCCGAGGTCATCCGCATGCTGAGCGCCGTCTTCAGATGCGGCCCGCCGCCGAGCGGCGCGAGGGTGCGTACCGACATCAGCGGCCGTGCGGCGATCGCCGCCCGGGCGTACGGCCGCAGGCCCAGGGCGGGCAGGATGTGCCGGGTCTGCCAGGGGTGGACGGGCAGCAGCAGCCGGTCGCCCTCGCGCAGCCGGTCCGGCCACGTTCCCGCGACCAGGCATCCGGCGGCCGGGACGGCGACGAGGTCGAGGCCGACGACCGGCCGGTGCTCGGGGCCGTAGGCCAGCTGCTCGGCGAGGGAGAAGCCGGGACGGCTGCGGCAGCACGGGTGGTAGGGGTGGCCGTCGACGACGCTCTGCTCGAAGTACGTGAGCGGCAGCGGCTCGACGCCGTTCCCCTCCGCGCCCGCGGCGCCGGCCCGCGACAGGGCCAGCGAGGCCACGCTGTGGTCGAGTTCCTCGCGCAGGAGGCCGGAACCCGGCAGCCCGAGGGCCTCCACGAGGGCCGCCGGGTGGTCGTGGCGCCGGCCGTCCAGGCGCAGGGCCGGGTCGTCCTTCGGCGTGCCCAGGTCGTGCGGCAGCCGCCGCGGCCCGGTGAGCACCCGGCCGTCGTGGAACCGCACGCGGTCCGGGCCGCGCGAGGCGATCCCGGGCAGGGGTTCCAGGAGCAGGGCGCGCCACAGGCGGCCGAGGACGGCGGCGCGGGCACCGGGGAGCGCCGCGGCGTACACGTCGCGCAGACCGGGGCGCAGCGTGGCCAGCTCGGTGGCGAACGCCGTCTCCAGGGGGCGCCGCGTCGCAGCCGCCGAGTCCGGGTACATGATGGGTCCCTACCCTACGCAGGAGGCGGCTGACCGTGCAGCGACCAGCGGGACGACCAGCGGAGACCGGTCATCGTGGGTGACGCCTGGGACCGCGCGGACGCGATCTCCGCGACGGCCCTGCTGAACTGCCTGCTGCGCGAGGTGGCCGAGGCGGCGGGCGACGCGGACGGCCGGCCGGTCCACCTGCTGCCCGCGACCGGCCGGCTGCTGCGGGTGCGCGCCGGCCGCCATCCCGCCGGCCCCGAGCTCCGCACGGCGGAGGACGGCTGGCGGCCGCTCGCGCTGGAGGCGCTCGTCGAGGTCGCCGCCGCGGAGCTGACCGCCCGCACCGGCGTCGCCGGCACCGTGCTGCCCGGCGAGATCACCGACAGCCGCGACGTGCTCGCCGCCCTGCTGGAGGCCCGTGAGCACGCACCGCCGCCGGCCGACCCGTATCTGCGTTCCGAGCAGGCCCTGGTGGCCGGTCACCGCCACCACCCCGCCCCCAAGACCCGCGGTGGCGGCCCCCCGGAGAGCTGGCTGCCCTACGCGGCGGAGGCCCACACGAGTTTCCCGCTCACGCTGCTCGCGGTCCGCGCGGACCTGCTGGCCGGGGAGGGCGACACCTCGGTCCTGGACCGGCTGTACCCGGACGTGCCCGAGGGGTACCGGGTGCTGCCCGCCCACCCGTGGCAGCTCGCCCTGCTGGGCGACCTCCCCGCGTTCCACGACGGCCGCCTGCTGCGCCTGGGGCGCACCGCCGTCCCCGCCGTGCCGACCGCTTCCCTGCGAACGGTGTACCTGCCGGACGCCGACCTGTTCCTCAAGTTCAGCCTCGACGTGCGGATCACCAACGACATCCGCCGGCTGTGGTGGCACGACCTGCGCTGGCTCGGGCCGGTCGACGAGGTGCTGCGCACCGTCCCCGAGGCGGACATCCTCTCCGACCGCGGTTACCGCACCGCCGGTCTCGGCGGCCGGGACGCGTACGAGGCGCTGGCCGTGCTCGTCCGCGACGGCCTCGGCGCGCACGTGCGCCCCGGCCTGACCCCGCTGCTGGCGGCCGCCGTCGCCGAGGGGTACGAGGGCAGCCCGCTCGGCGTGCCGGGCCTGACCGCGGAGGGCGCGCTGGCCTGGTGGGAGGCATACCTGCGGCAGGTCGTGCCGCCCGTCCTGCACACGTACTTCCGGCACGGGGCGGTGCTGGAGTGCCACCTGCAGAACGTGCTCGTCGCCGTGGACGGGGACGGAGTGCCCGGCCAGGCGCTCTTCCGCGACCACGAGGGCGTCAAGCTGGTCGAGGACCGGCACCGCGAACTGCTCCGCCGCCACGGGCGGCCGGACGCCCCCGGTCCCGGCGTCGACGCCGCCCACGGCTGGGAGCGCCTGGTCTACTGCCTCGTGACCAACAACCTGCTGGAGATCGCGGGCGCCGTCGCCGAACGCCACCCCGCGCTCACCCCCGTGCTGTGGTCGCGGGCCCGGGCGTTCCTCGCCGACTGGGCCGCCGAGCACGGCGATCCGGCGCCGGTACGGGAGCTGCTGGCCGCCCCGCACATCCCCGCGAAGACCAATCTGCTGCTGCGCTGGACGGGCGCGGACGGCGCCGCCGCGCGCTACCTGCCGCTGGCGAACCCGCTGCTGCCTCAGGGCGCGGAGGTGACCGACTCCAGCGAACGGCGTGTGGCGGGGCCGTAGACGCCGGAGGCGTCGCCTGTGACGCCGTAACCCTGCTGGTAGCGCTGGACGGCGTATTTGACGCCGCCGTCGTACTTGCCGTCGGCGGGGCCGTCGTAGAGCTGGACCTGGGCGAGCCGCTGCTGCAGCGCCACGACCTCCGGGCCGCGCGATCCGGGCTTGAGCACCGCGCCGGAACCGGCGGCCGCGGTCGTGGCCGCCCCGCCGGAGGCGGTCGCCGTGCCCGCTGAGGGGTTCGCCGCCGCGCCGGACGCGGAACCGGAGACGGACGGGGAGGCGCCACCGCTCGCGCCCGCCCGGGAGGACGGGGCCGTCCCGGACGCCGAGGGCGCGGTCGCCGTGCCGTCGGACGCCACGAGGCTGGGCAGCGCGAGCCGCGGCGGCGAGGAACTGGGCTGGGGCAGCACACGATCGGCCTCGCCCGGGCCGGTCATCAGCTGCCCGAGCAGGGCCAGTACGCCGACGCCGAGGGCCGCGCCGGCCACCGCGACGACGGTGCGCGTACGCCGGCGGGAGCGTGCCGCCGCTCTGCGCGTCCCCCGGGGCGCGTGGTCCGGGTGCCGCCGCGGCTCCTGCGCCCGGTCGGGCGTCAGCGGCGGAAGCTCGCGCGTGTCGCCCGACGTGTCCGGCGGGTCCTCGGGGAACAGCTCCGCGTACTCCGGCGCGGGCCCCGCGGGACCTGCGCCGATCAGCGGTCTGACGGTGGTCTCGCCCTGCTCCGTGCCGCTCATCTCTCGTCGCCCGCCTGGTCGGGCACCAGTCGTTCGAGGACGTCCTGGAAGTCCTCACCGACGGTGATCAGCAGCCCGTCGCCGTCCTTCCGGCTGAGCTGCGTCAGCATGCCGTCCCGCCACCAGTAGACGTACGGGCTGATGGGGCCCACGGCGTCCTCGTGGCCCGCGGCCGCGAAGCCCGCCATGCCGTTGAGCGCGGGGATGACGGCGCTGTCGCGGATGGCGTGGAAGGCCAGCTGGTGCCGGAACGGCATGGCGACCAGCGCGCCGTCGGCGGTCAGCGGCTCCCCGGTGACCCGTTCCACCAGCTCGTCCAGGACCAGCACCCGGGAGGCGGTGAAGAAGGAGTCCCCGACGAGGACGTCGAAGCGCACATCGGCGTGCCGGACCACCTCGTGCCGCTCCACGGGCAGGTCGCGCAGGTTGAGCAGGGCCCGGCCGCGCAGCTCGGGCGCGTCGCCCAGCGGGGCCAGGGCGTGGTCGGCGAGCGTCATCACGCTCTCCGGGAGGTCCAGGGCGAGCACCTCCAGCAGCCCGGGCGCGGCGATCCGGGCGTAGCGGAAGGTCTCCGGGTCGATCGCGTCCGGCGTGACCAGGCGCGGGTAGAGCCGTTCGCGGATCTCCTCGGCGGGCATCGTCTCCAGCGGCGACGGCCCGTCGAGGGTCCGCAACACCGCGCCGACGTGCTCCCGCGACAGCTGCGGCCACACGCGCGGGCCGCGGCGGTCGTTGTGGCACAGCGCCGCCAGGTTGCCCAGCCCGAAGCGACGGCCGGAGTCGTCGGTCACCATGTCGGCGAAGACCGTGACCTCCAGTCCGAGTTCGGCGAACGACTCGCGCACGATGCCCCGGAAGCGCGCTCCCTCGTGCACCGAGAAGAAGGCGTACTCGGGATCGCGGGGTGTGTCCCGCTGGTCACGCTTCGGCCCGCGCCGGAAAATCCCCACCTGAGCAGTCCCCTCGACCTGGACTCGACGAGCAGGGCGCGATCCTATCGGCAGGCGCCCGGGGCCGCTCCGTCCGTCACCCGTCGCCGTCCGGCGCGTCCCGGTAGGTCTCCAGCAGCCGCAGCCACACCTCGCTCATCGTCGGAAAGGCCGGTACGGCATGCCAGAGCCGTTCCACCGGCACCTCACCGGCGACGGCGATGGTGGCGGCGTGCAGCAGCTCGCCGACCGCCGGGCCGACGAAGGTGACCCCTACGAGGTGACCCCGGTCGACGTCGACGACGGCGCGGGCGTGTCCCTTGTAGCCGTCGGCGTGGAGACCGGCGCCGGAGACGTTGCCGATCTCGTAGTCGACGACCTTGACGCGGCGTCCCTCCCGCCGGGCCTGCTCGGCGGTGATGCCGACGGCGGCGGCCTCGGGCTCGGTGAAGACGACCTGTGGGACGGCGACGTTGTCGGCGGTGGCCGAGTGGGCGCCCCAGGGGGTGGTGTCCAGCGGCTCGCCCTTGGCGCGGGCGGCGATGGCGGCGCCGGCGATACGGCCCTGGTACTTGCCCTGGTGCGTGAGGAGGGCCCGGTGGTTGGTGTCGCCCGCGCAGTACAGCCAGCCGCCGTCGATGCCCTTGACCAGGCAGGTGTCGTCGACCTCCAGCCAGGAGCCGGGGGTGAGGCCGACGGTCTCCAGGCCCAGGTCGTCGGTGTGCGGGGTGCGGCCGGTGGCGAACAGGACCTCGTCGGTGACGAGTTCCGACCCGTCGGACAGCGCCAGGGTGACCGGCCCGGGATCCGACTCGCGCCGCACCTCGGTGGCGGACACGCCGGTGCGGATGTCGATCCCGGCGGCGCGCATCCCGTCCGCGACGAGCTCGCCCGCGAACGGCTCCCAGCGCGGCAGCAGCCTGGTGCCGCGGACCAGCACGGTCACCTCGGAGCCGAGCGACCGCCAGGCGGTGGCCATCTCCACGCCGACGACTCCGCCGCCTACGACCACCAGCCGGCCCGGCACCTCGGGGGCGCTGGTGGCGTCGCGGCTGGTCCAGACGTGGTCGTCGGCGATGCCGGGCAGATCGGGCAGCTGCGCGCGGGTGCCGGTGCAGACCGCCACGGCGTGCCGGGCGGTCAAAACGCGCTCGCCGCCGTCCGGGGTCTCGACGACGACCCGGCGCGGCCCGTCGAGCCGGCCGAGACCGCGGACGAGGTCGATGCCGGCCGACTCCAGCCAGCCCACCTGCCCGTCGTCCTTCCAGTTGCCGGTCCACCAGTCGCGCCGGGCCAGCACCGCGGCCGCGTCCAGCCGTCCGCCGGCCGCCTCCCGCGATCCGGCCACCGCGCGCGCGGCGTCCAGGGCCGCCTGCGGGCGCAGCAGCGCCTTGCTGGGGATGCACGCCCAGTACGAGCACTCACCGCCGACCAGCTCGGCCTCGACCAGCACGGTGGTCAGCCCGGCCTGCCTGGTGCGGTCGGCGACGTTCTCCCCGGTGGGGCCCCCGCCGATGACGATGACGTCGTAGGTGTCCGTGGTCGTGTTCGTGCTGCTGTCTGCCGCCGTGGTCATGGTTCCACCGTAGGCAACCCGGCGCCGGCGCACAGCTGGAACCACCGTGTTCCCGCGCTCCACCCGCACGGGCTCACCCGGCTGCACCCGCCCCGACCGGCGCGGCGTCGCCCGCGGGGAGCGCGTTCGCCGGCAGGTCCCGGACCGTACGGAGCGGGGACAGGAGCAGGACCAGCCCGGCGAGCGGCACCCCCGCCGTGGTGATCCACAGGGCGGTGCGCAGCCCGAGGAGGGAGCCCAGCGCGCCACCCAGCAGCGCGCCGACGGGAAGCGTGCCGTAGTTCAGGAACGTGGTGCCCGCGGTGATCCGCCCGAGCAGGTGGGGCGGGCAGTGACTCTGCTGGAAGCCCGCCTTGATGACGTTGCCCGCGACCACCCCCGCCGATACGCAGAAGCCCCCGGCCGTGTACAGGAGCACTCCGGCCCCGCGGGTGGTGAGCGGGATGAGCAGGGCGGGCACGGCCAGCCCCAGTTCGAAGAGGAGGGTGGCGCGGGCGGTGCCGGTCCGCGCGGCGACCCGGTGGACGACGAAGGCCCCGGCGACGCCGCCCGCGCTCGCGGCGGCGACCATGGCGCCGACGGTGCCCGGGCTCAGGCCGACCTCCCGCACCAGGAAGGGCACCAGGATCGATTGGTAGGCCATCAGGGCGAGGTTGGAGACGGCGCCGAACAGCGTCAGCGTCCGCAGCCACCGGTCGCCGGCGACCAGCCGCAGGCCCGCCCGGATGTCGCTCGTCATCGTCGCGCGCCGCGCGGCTCCGGCGGCGGGCCCGGGGCGCGGCTCGCGATGCCCGATGCGGGCCAGGCACAGCAGCGAGACCAGGAAGGTCGCGGCGTTGACGTACAACGCATCCACCGCGCCCACCAGTTGGGCGAGGAGACCGCCCGTCCCCCGGCCGGCGATCTGCGCCGCCGCGGCGCTGCCCTGCAGTTTGGCGTTGCCCTCGGGCTGGTCCGCGGGTTCGAGCAGGGTGGGCAGGTAGGCGCTGTAGGCCGTCTGGAAGAACACCGCGGCCGTCCCGGCCAGGACTGTGACCGCCAGGAGCAGGCCCATGCTGAGCTCTCCCAGCCGTCCGGCCACCGGAACGGCGGTGAACAGCGCGAGCGACGCCCCCGCGGCGGCCAGCATGATCGGCCTGCGGCGGAAGCGGTCCACCCAGACGCCGGCCGGCAGGCCGACGACCAGCCAGGGGAGCCAGGTGCAGGCGCTCAGCAGGCCGACCGTGAACGTGCCGGCGTGCAGCGTGGACACGGCGGCCAGCGGCATGGCCACCGCGGTGACGGACGAGCCGAGCTTGCCGGTGGTCTCGCCGCACCACAGCAGCCGGAAGTCGCGGTGGTGCCGCAGCAGACCTCCGCGCCCACGACCCGTCATGCCGTGCCCCGCTCTTCGCGGGGGAACGACTGGATCTGCACGATGACGGGCAGCGCCCCGGGGGACGGCTCCATGCCCGGGCCGGGGGCGTGGCGGGCGACGACCGCCATCAGGTCCCGGTTGAGCCGGGCGAGTTCGGCGGGGGTCAACCGCAGGTCGCGCCAGTCGGAGAGGGTGGAGGCCTGCTGCCACGCGGGGTCCCAGTCCTCGTCGAGGTAGGTCATGGTGCGCGTGAAGAACTGCTGTGCCAGTCGGCGCAGGTAGACCGCGAGCGCGTCCCGGGTGCCGGGGTCGTCGTGGAACTCCGCGGGGTTCAGCAGGTGCGCGTCGGCGACCGCACGCCACCAGCGCTCGCGTTTCGTGCCGCGTCCGGTCTCCTCCTCGATGTAGCCGTGTTCGGCCAGGTGCCGCAGGTGCCAGCTGACGGTGCCGGTGTTCTCGCCGAGCCGCCGGGACAGGCCGGTGGCCGTCGCGGGGCCGTCCAGGTTCAGCGCCTCCAGGATGCTCATCCGGAGCGGGTGGGCCAGCCCTCGCAGGCTGCGGGCGTCAAGACGCCGCGCGGGTCCGGCGGCCGGGATGCGTTCGGGTTCGTCGGTCACGCGGGCAGCCTAGTGTTGCAGAGGACTCTCTGCAGAGAATTGTCTGCACGCGACATCACGCGGTCGCCCGCACACGCCTCCCCGTACGACGCCCACCCCTGCGCCCGCTGACGCACCGGACTCAGACCGGCAGTTGCTGCTCCGTCCAGATGACCTTGCCCTGCTCGGTGTAGCGGGTGCCCCAGCGCCGGCAGAGCTGGGCGACGAGGAAGATCCCGCGGCCGCCCTCGTCGGTGGTGGCCGCGCGGCGCAGCCGCGGTGAGGTGTCGCTGGCGTCGGCGACCTCGAAGACCAGCGCCCGGTCGCGGAGCAGCCGGGCCTGTACGGGACCGGCGCCGTGGCGGATGGCGTTGGTGATCAGCTCGCTGGCGATCAGCTCGGTGGTGAAGGCGAGTTCGTCCAGGTTCCAGGCCTGAAGCCGGCGGGTGATGGCCGAGCGGAGCGCGGAGACGGCCGCGGGGTCGTCGGGCACCTCCCAGCAGGCGACCTGCCGGTCGTCGAGGGCCCGGGTACGGGCGACGAGCAGGACGACGTCGTCGGCCGAGGGCACGGGGTGCAGCGCGGACTCGACGGACGCGCACACCTCCTCCGGCGGGCAGCCGCGCGGGGCGGCGGCCAGGGCACGGCCGAGCCGGAGCATCCCGGTGTCCGGGTCGAGGTGCCGGCCCTCGATGAGGCCGTCGGTGTACAGGACGAGGCCGCTGCCCTCGGGCACCGCGAACTCGGCGGTCTCGAAGGGGAGTCCGCCGAGTCCCAGCGGCGGTCCCGCGGGCAGGTCGGGGAAGCGCACCTCGCCGTCCGGGCCGAGCAGCGCGGGCGGCGGATGGCCGGCGCGGGCGAGCTGGCAGCGGCGCGCGACCGGGTCGTACACCGCGTAGAGGCAGGTGGCGCCGGCCAGGCCGGAATCGGTGCCGCTCTCGTCGTCGAGGCGGACGACGAGGTCGTCCAGCCGGCCGAGCAGTTCGTCCGGCGGCAGGTCGAGGGCGGAGAAGTTGTGCACGGCCGTGCGCAGCCGGCCCATGGCGGCGGCCGCGTGGATCCCGTGCCCGACGACGTCGCCGACGACGAGCGCGACCCGGGCCCCGGAGAGCGGGATGACGTCGAACCAGTCGCCGCCGACCCGTCCCCGCGCGGGGAGGTAGCGGTGGGCGACGTCCACGGCGAGCTGTTCGGGCACCCCGTGCGGGAGCAGGCTGCGCTGCAGTTCCAGGGCGAGGTGGTGCTCGCGGGTGAAGAGCCGGGCGTTGTCGATGCAGACGGCGGCGCGGGCGGCGAGGTCCCGGGCGAGGGTGAGGTCGTCGTCGGCGAACGGCTCGGCCCGCGGGGCGCGCTGGAAGGTGGCGACACCGAGCAGGGCATCGCGGGCGCGCAGGGGTACGGCGATGACGGCGTGCGGCTCGCCGTCGGGGCCGGGGGCCGCGTAGCGGACCGCCGTCGTGCCGCCCAGCGCTCTGGCCTGGGGGCTGTCCGGGGGGAGGCGAATCGGTTCGCCCCTGGCGTGCGGGTCGTACGCACCCGGGGGTTCGCCGTCGCCCGCCGGGCGCCTCGCGCAGCCCTCCGGCCCCGGCCCGGAGCCGCTCGCCGCCACCCGGCGCAACTCCGCTCCGGTGCCCTGCGGGGCGGCGCCGCGCAGCACCGGTTCGAGCAGGTCCACGGTCGCGTGGTCGGCGAAGCGGGGCACGGCGGCCTCGACGAGTTCGAAGGCGGTGCGGACGACGTCGAGGGTGGTGCCGATCCGCAGGGCGGCGTCGCTGAGCAGTTGCAGGCGGCGGCGCGCGGCGACGGCGAGACGGCCGACCCCCGGCTCGCCGACCAGCAGCGGGCGGCGACGGGGCGCGCCCGGCGTGACGCCGTGGGCGTCGGCGACTTCGGGCACGCTGACCTCCACGACGGCGCCGCCCGCCAGCGGCCGGCAGAGCAGGTGGGCCGTTCGGCCGTGGGAGAGGGGGAGTTCGAGCGCCTCGTGCCGTCCGGCGGCGATCAGCCCGGCCGCGGTCTCGGCGAGCGCCGACTCGTCCCGGCCGGTGAGCCCGGCCGGGGGGCCCACGGACTGGATGCGCCCCGCGCCGTCCAACCGCAGCGAGGGCGGGCCGGCCGGCCGGTGCTCGGTGGTCAGCCAGCTGTGCAGCAGGGCGCGTTCACGTTCGCCGCACTCCTCCAGGAGCCGCTGCTCGATCGCGAGGGCGCAGCCGCGGGCGAGTTCCGCCATGAGCGGGTGCGCGTCGCCGTAGAGGCTGGTGAGGTCGAGGACGCCCTCCACCCGGCCGCTGACGGGGTGGCGCACGGGCACACCGAAGCAGGTGAAGTCGCGCAGGACGGCGGAGAAGTGCTCCTGGCCCGAGACGCGGACGGGCTGCCGGGCGGCGAGGGCGGTGCCGATCCCGTTCGTACCGGCGTCGAGCTCGTGGTAGCTGAAGCCCCGGGCCAGCCCGACCCGGTCGAGGGCGGGCAGCAGCGGCGGCTCGGCGGCCCGGCGGTCGAGCACCAGCCCCCGGTCGTCGGTGAGCAGGACGGCGGTGCGGGAGCCCGAGAGCGTACCGGCGAGCCGGTCGAGCACCGGCCCCGCGGCACGGACCAGCGCCCCGGCCGGGTCGACGTCGTCGGTGTACGGGACGTCGAACCGCTCGGGGTCGAGGCCGGCGGTCTGACAGCGCTCCCACGAAGCGAGGATCGGTACCCGCACGGATTCGGCCACCTGGCTTACTCCTTGTCGTCCGTGTCCCAGGTGCCGAACGTAGGACGGCGGCACAGCGGCCGGGGGCGGGTCCGTGAAATCCCTGCGTACAGCCACTCTTGTGGGTGACGGTACGTTTGACAGGGGCAACACGCCCGCCCGGCGCGGGGAGATCGCTTCGCGAAGCGGCACCCGGTGGTGAAGACTTGGAGCCGCCGCAGCCGTACGCCGCACTTGGGAGGATCCACCATGTCCACCACGCCGCACTCCACCACGCGGGTCGCGCACACCGTCTGGGACGGCAGTCTGACGGAGGGCAGCGGGGTCGTGACCCTCGACTCCTCCGGCATCGGGGAGTACCCGGTGACCTGGGTCGCCCGCTCGCAGGAGCCGGGCGGCAAGACCAGCCCCGAGGAGCTCATCGCCGCCGCGCACTCCAGCTGCTTCTCGATGGCCCTGTCGGCCGGCCTCGGCAAGGCCGGGACCCCGCCGACCCGGCTGCGTACCCAGGCCGACGTCACCTTCAAGCCCGGCACCGGCATCACGGGCATCCACCTCACCGTCCAGGGCGAGGTGCCCGGGATCGACGAGGCGGAGTTCGTCAAGGCGGCCGAGGACGCCAAGGCGAACTGCCCGGTGAGCAAGGCGCTGGCGGGCACGGAGATCACGCTCACGGCCTCGCTGGCCTGACACCGCAGGGCGCCGGGTCCGGCGTCCGCGTCCGGCGCACCGCCCATCGAAACGTTTCGGTTTCGGTGGGCGGTGTCATATTGTCGTTGGGGTACGAAGCCGTTTCGCAGGGGACGAGAGACGGAGCAGGCAACATGACCACGGACGCGAGCGCACCGGCGCGCCGCACCCGGCTGACGCCGGAGCGGGAGCAGGAGCTGTACGGCGCGGTGATCGAACTGCTGCGCGAGGTCGGGTACGACGCGCTGACGATGGACGCGGTCGCCACCCGTACCCGCTCCAGCAAGGCCACCCTCTACCGCCAGTGGAAGAGCAAGCCGGAGCTGGTCGTGACCGCGCTCAGGTGCACCAAGCCGGTCCATGTCGAGAACGTCGACACGGGCTCGCTCCCCGGCGATCTGCACGAGCTGGCCGGCCGCATCGGCGACGGCTCGGACGTGGACACCCCGCTGATCCGGGGCCTGGCCCACGCCTCCGCGACCAACCCCGACCTCGCCGAGGCGATGCGCCAGCACCTCATCGAGCCCGAGCTCACCGGTGTGCAGCAGCTGCTCAAGCGCGCCGCCGGCCGCGGTGAGATCGACGCCGCAGTCCCCGCCGCCGGCTTCATGCCGCACATGATGCTCGGCGCCGTGATCACCCGCCGCCTGCTGGAGGACGTGGAGGTCGACGCCGCCTTCATGCACCGCTACATCGACGCGGTGGTGCTGCCGGCGCTCGGCATCAGTCGCTGACCGTGCTGCGCGGCTTGTACTCCAGGTCCAGATAGTCCGGGTGGTGCGCGATCCAGCCCGCGATGAACGGGCAGGCCGCCAGCACGCTCTGGCCGTGCTCGCGCGCCTCGTCCAGCGCGTGCCGGGCGAGCGCGGAGCCCACGCCCCGGCCCTCGAACTCCGGCTCCACCTCGGTGTGCAGGAAGGCGATCATCTCGGGCGTGCGGATGTACGTGGCGTACCCCGCCAGCTTGCCGTCGACGTGCGCCTCGTAGCGGCGCGAACCGGGGGAGTCCGTCACCTTCGCGTCGGTCGTCACGACTGGTAACCCTCCACGGTCTCGGAGGGGCGCACCCTGGCCTCGCCGGGGTCCCCGCCCGCCTCGGCCTTGGCGCGGCGCTGGCGCAGCAGGTCCCAGCACTGGTCGAGCTCGCGCTCCAGCGCGTCGAGTCGCGCCCGCTCGGTGTCGCCGTCTATCCGCCCCTCGGTGAGGAGCTCGCGCAGTGCCCTCTCGTCGGAGACCATCGCGCTGATCCGTTCCAGGATCGCCTGCTCCGGGCGATCTCCCGTGTGCTGCTCGGTCACGACCCGCACCTCCTCGGTCTTCGGCACCCACTCTAGGCAGCCCCTTGCACGCATGCGATCGAAACACTTGCGTTTCGATGAAGCGGCCCCTAGTCTCGACGCGTACGAAACGGTTTCGTATCGCGCTGGCCTCCCGGTGCCCTCGACCGGTTCCTGCCCTCCCCGCGACCGACTGGAGCGCGTCCGCCATGTCCCAGAGCACCGCCGACCTCCGGACCGGCGCCGCCGAGCCCCCCGCCGCGGCCGAGACGACCGCGCCGGACGCCCCGGCGGTGCGTCACTGGTGGGTCCTCGCCGTCATCGGCATCGCCCAGCTGATGGTCGTGCTCGACGCGACCATCGTGAACATCGCCCTGCCCTCCGCCCAGGCGGACCTGGGCTTCACCGACGGCAACCGGCAGTGGATCGTCACCGCCTATGCCCTCGCCTTCGGCAGCCTGCTGCTGCTCGGCGGCCGGATCGCGGACCTCTTCGGCCGCAAGACCGCCTTCCTGATCGGTGTCGCCGGTTTCGCCGGGGCCTCCGCGCTCGGCGGCGCGGCCGGCGGCTTCGAGATGCTGGTGACCGCCCGCGCCCTGCAGGGCGCCTTCGGCGCGCTGCTGGCCCCCGCCGCGCTGTCGCTGCTCACCACGACCTTCACCGACGCCAAGGAGCGGGCCCGCGCCTTCGGCATCTACGGCGCCATCGCCGGGTCCGGGGCGGCCGTCGGCCTGCTGCTCGGCGGCGTCCTGACCGAGTACCTGACCTGGCGCTGGACCCTCTACGTCAACCTGGCCTTCGCTCTGGCCGCCTTCCTCGGCGGCACGGCCCTGCTGCAGCGCGCGAGCCGCCGGCCCGGCGCGACGATCGACCTGCCCGGCACCCTCCTGGTCTCCGCCGGACTCTTCGCCGTCGTCTTCGGCTTCTCCGACGCCGAGAGCCACGACTGGAGCTCGCCGCAGGTCTGGGGCTGCCTCGCCGCGGGCACCGTGCTGCTGGCCGCCTTCGCCTGGTGGCAGACCCGCGCCCAGCACCCGCTGCTGCCGCTGCGTGTGCTGCTGGACCGCAACCGGGGCGCCTCCTTCGCCGCCTCGCTCGTCTCCAGCGCCGGCATGTTCGCGGTCTTCCTCTTCCTCACCTACTACCTGCGGCTCACCCTGGGCTTCTCCGCGGTCAGGACGGGCTTCGCCTTCCTCCCGCTGGTCGGCGCCCTGATGGTCGGCGCGCAGGTCGCCACCACCGTGCTGGTGCCCCGGATCGGCCCCAAGCCGGTCGTGCCGGCCGGTTTCGGCCTCGCCGCGGCGGGCCTGGCATGGCTGACCGGGCTCGGCCTGGACAGCGGGTACGCGGCCGACGTACTGCCGCCGCTGCTGGTGATCGGCCTCGGCATGGGCCTGATCTTCCCGCCCGCGATGAACCTGGCCACCGCCGGTGTCGGCGCCGAGGACGCGGGTGTCGCCTCCGCCACAGTCAACGCCATGCAGCAGGTCGGCGGCTCGATCGGCACCGCCCTGCTGAACACCCTGGCCACCGGCGCGGCCACCGACTACGCCCTCGCCCACCGCACCGATCCCCTGGTGAAGGCCGAGGCCGCTCTGGAGGGCTACTCCACCGCCTACTGGTGGGCCGCGGCCTTCTTCGCCGCCGGCCTGGTGACCAGTCTCATGCTGTACCGGCGCGGAATTCCTGCTCAGGACGGGAATGCCGAGGCCGCTCCGGTCGTCCACATGTAGGAGAACCGAGACTGCGGGGCCGCCCCTGAGCGGTGGGAAGGTCCCGCACGCGCCGACCCGTGGGGACGGGGTGCGGTGCGGTGAACGGCCCGGCGCCGGCGTCCGTAGTTGCATACGGAAGCCGCGCCGGGCCTTTTCCATGTGATTCCACGGGGATCCGGGGAACCCGAGGCAGATGTGACGGACTCCGCGTGCGGTGCGCCACAAAAGGGAACCTATGGTCAGTTAATGTGCGTTTTTACTGGTCCACACGGTTTCGTCGAAAGGCCCCTCGGTTGAACCTGCTCGACCTGCTGCTGCTGGTGCTGACCGTCGCCTACGCCGTCTCCGGCTTCCGGCGCGGTCTGGTCGCGGGCTGCATCTCGCTCGCGGGCTTCCTCGGCGGTGCGGTGGTCGGCGTCTGGCTGCTGCCGTACGTGCTGCAGTACGTCGAGCCGGGCACGCCTCGGGCGACGCTGGTCGCGCTGCTGACCGTCCTGGTGCCCGCGGCGGGAGGTCATGCCGTCGCCTCGGGGATCGCCTGGAAGGTGCGCACCGGACTGGACTGGGGACCGCTGCGCTGGCTCGACGGGGCGGGCGGCGCGGTGGCGAACGCGGTGGCCGTGCTGCTGGTCTCCTGGGTGGCCGCGAGCGTGCTGGTGGCCTCCTCGTCGGGCATGCTCGCCCAGTCGATCCGCGGATCCGCGGTGCTCGGCGCGGTCCAGGACACCATGCCCCGGCAGGCCCCCACCTGGTTCAGCAGGGCGACCAGCGCACTGGCCGACGCCGGCTTCCCGCAGGTCTTCAACCCCTTCGAGTCCGAGCCCGTCAACGGGGTGCCCGAACCCTCCGGGGACAGCGTCACCGCGGCCGCCAGCAGCGCCGCCGCGCGCAGCACCGTCAAGATCGAGGGCGTCGCCTTCGTGGACGGCCGCCGGCAGGGCCAGGAGGGCACCGGCTTCGTCTACGCCGACGAGCACGTCATGACCAACGCCCACGTGGTGGCCGGGGTCGACGCCCCCGCCGTGCAGATCGGCGGGGTCGGGCGGGCGTACCGGGCCACCGTCGTGCTCTTCGACCCGGGCAAGGACATCGCCGTCCTGGACGTCCCCGGGCTGCGCGCGCCCGCGCTGAGCTTCACCGACGACGCCGTACGGGGCGACGGCGCGGTCGTGGCGGGCTACCCGCAGGACGGCGGCCTCGACCTGCGGGCCGCGACGGTGGCCGGGCGCATCCGCGCCACCGGCCAGGACATCTACGGCGACGGCACCGTCACCCGCGACATCTACCAGGTGCGGTCCGTGGTGCGCCCCGGGAACTCCGGCGGCCCGCTGCTGGACACCGCGGGACGCGTCTACGGGGTGGTCTTCGCCCGCTCCACCACCGACTCGACGACCGGCTATGTGCTCACCGCCGACGAGGTGCGCTCCGACGCCCTGCGCGGGGCGCACGCCACGCAGGCGGTGGACACCGGCAGTCGTGCCGCGCTGTGATCACGGGACCGCACGGGCCCCGGCGCACGTTCGACGTTAGACTGTCGATTCACCCGGAAAACCGGACGAAACGAAGCCGAGTGGCCGGGTAACGGGGAACCGGAGCAAGCGTCGTCCGGCACCGGGCGCCGGACGGGGACGACCGCGGTGAAGAGCGCGGGAGTGGTGCCGACGTCATGATTTCCATCCTGTTCGCCGTCCTCGCGGCCTGCAGTAACGCCTTCGGGACGGTCCTGCAACGACGCGCGGTGCTCACCGTCCCCGCGTCGAAGTCCCTGCGCCTCGGCCTCATCAAGGACCTGCTGCGCACCCCGGTCTGGCTCGCCGGAATCCTCGGCGTCATCTTCGCCGCGGTCTTCCAGGCGCTCGCCCTGGGCACGGGTTCGCTCGCCGCGGTCCAGCCCGTGTTCATCCTCGAACTGCCGCTGGCCCTGGTGATCGGCGGCGTCGTCTTCCACGTCGAGCTGTCCCGCAAGGCCTGGATCTGCGTGGCCTGCATCGCCGGGGGCCTGGCGCTCTTCCTCTTCTCCATGGCGCCCAGCGGGGGGCGGGAGCAGGTGCCGGGGATCTGGTGGGTGCCGACCCTGCTGATCGTCGGCGGGCTCGGTGCCGTGCTGGTGCTCGCCGGCCTGCGGCGGCCCGTCGGCCTGACCCGCGCCGCCTGCCTGGGCGGGGCGGCGGCGGTCGGCAACGCCCTCACGGCCGCGCTGATCAAGTCGTCCATGGACATCCTGGAGCGCCAGGGCGTCGCCGCCTGGCTGCTGTCCTGGCAGACCTACGCCTTCGCGGCGGCCGGCGGGTTCTCGCTGTTCCTGCTGGGGACCGCCATGCAGGGGGGACCGCTGATCGCCTCCCAGCCCGCCCTGACGCTCGGCGACGCCATCGTCGGCTTCTGCCTCGGGGTGACGCTCTACGGTGAGCAGCCGCGCACCGGATTCTGGCTGCTGCCGGCGCTGGCGGGGTTCGCCGTGCTCACCTACGGCGTCTTCGCGATGTCCCGCACCCAGTGCCTCTACAAGTGCGTCCACCCCGAGGAGCACCTGCTCAGCCCCGCGGAGGAGCGCGCCGCCTCGACCACGTGAGGCCGGGTCCCGCCGGCGTCGTCCGGCCTGCGGCAGGCGTACGCCCCGGAACCGGCAGGCTCCGGGGCGCACGGCTGCGTAGGGCGAGCCGGTCGTCAGGGACGCGGGGCGGGGTAGGCCTTGGGCAGGCGCATGCCGCGCTCGGCCATGATGTCCCGGACGTGGTTGGGGTAGTTGGTGATGATGCCGTCGATGCCCATGTCCATCAGGGCCTCGACGGTGGCGGGGTCGTCACAGGTCCACGGGATGACCTTCAGACCCCGCGCGTGGGCGTCGTCCACCATCTTCTCGGTGACGTAGAACGTGAAGTTCGGGTCCGCGACGGTGCCGTTCTGCGGCATGCCGTAGACCGGCGACAGCGCCTTGACGCCGGGGATGGCGGCGGCGGCCTTGACGAAGTCGCCGTCGTAGTCGTCGGCGTCGATGCCGCCGAGCCACGGGGAGGCGCCGGGCTTGCCGACCTGGAGGAAGTCGTAGTTCGTCAGCGCCACCAGCGGGTACGTCGGCGCGAGCTTGTGCATCTCCTTCAGGGCGCCCCAGTCGAAGGACTGGATGGTGACCTGCTTCTCGATCCCCGAACGGTGGATCTCCTCGAAGACACGGCGCACGAACAGTTCGCGCGGCGCGGTCTGCTCGGGGGCGCCTGCCTCCACCTTGGTCTCGATGTTGAGCTTGACCTTCTTGGCCTTGTAGCTCTTGACCAGGTTGAGGACGTCCTTCAGCTCCACCATGCGGAAGCCCTTGATCTGCTCCTGCTCGGGGAAGCCGGGCAGCTGCTGGTAGCCGCAGTCCATCGTCTTGATCTGGGCCAGCGTCAGGTCCTTGATGTACTTGCCGACGTACGGGTACATCGGGTCACCGGGCGTCACGGGACCGGTGTCCTTGCACTTCTGGGCGCTGATCTGCCGGTCGTGGTTGACGACGACCTTCTGGTCCTTGGTGACGTGGGTGTCCAGCTCCAGGGTGGTCACCCCGAGACGCAGGGCCTTGCCGAAGCCCTCCAGGGACTCCTCGGTGGTCATGCCGATGCCGCCGCGGTGGGCCTGGAGGTCGAACGGGGCCTTGTGGGGGTGGGCCCGGCCGTGGCCGTGGTGGGCCGTGGCAGCCTGGGCGGTCGCGGGAACCACGAGCGCGGGTACGACGGCCAGCGCTGCGATTGCGTGCCGGAGCGACATTCAAACCTCGTCTACATCGGGCGAACGGGACCTCGCGACGCTAAGCCGCAGGTCGAGCCCGTACGAAGCCGCTGCGTGAGGGCATGGTGAACGCCCGGGGAACGATCATCCCCCGGGCGTCCCCCGATCGCGCCGACCGCGTCAGTCCAGCAGGCCGCCGTAGTCCGGGAGCTTGAACGTGCGCTCGGCGTGGCCGCCCACCAGGTCGGTGGTGTTGTTGCCGAT
The DNA here is from genome assembly GCF_053598835.1 of Streptomyces sp. NPDC001070. Lineage (NCBI taxonomy): Bacteria > Bacillati > Actinomycetota > Actinomycetes > Kitasatosporales > Streptomycetaceae > Streptomyces > Streptomyces sp. NPDC001070. The sequence goes on along the minus strand of NZ_JBSFLB010000012.1, from coordinate 194,864 downwards.
GTTCGCGATGATCGTGTAGCCGCGCTGCTCGATGGCGGCGCGCTGCGCCGTCTTGTACGCGCTGACCTCCTCGAAGAGGTCCGGGATCGACCGGCCGTACAGGCCCGCGACCGGATAGCCCTCGTGGTCGAGGTTGTAGTAGGTGGCCGGGTAGATGAAGTCCGGCCGGGCGGTGACGAAGAAGATGTCCACGCCGCGGGCGTCCGCGTACTGCGCGAGGTCGCGCGTCGGCGCCACGGCCGGTGGGAACCACCAGTCGAAGTACGTCTCCAGCGACGTGTTGTCGATGTCCAGCACGATCGCGAGCTTCTCGCCCGGCTTCCGGGCGGCCGTGCGGCCCTGGACGTACGTGTGCGCCTGGTCGATCACCGAGCGCACGTCCCGCAGCCAGGTCTCGTGGTCGATCGAGGCGGCCGCCGTGGCGGCGGTGGCGGCGGCCGGAGTGGCCGCCGTGGCCGTGATGCCGGTCCGCTCGGCGGCGTGCGCGTCGGCGGGGAGGGCGAGGCCGGACACCCCGGCGGCGATGATCGCCGCGGCGACGGCGCCACGTCTCCAGCTGAGGGTTTTGGGAGTTGTCATGCACCGTACGTTTGCTCGTACGGGTGAGCGGAAACTGGCGTTCGGATTACTGGTTGGTAACTATCCTTGTGGATCAGGTTTTTGGGCGGCGAAGACCACGAACGCGGCCCACGCGTCCGGCTCGAAGATCAGCACGGGGCCGGACCTGTCCTTGGAGTCCCGTACGTGCACCGAGGCCGGGCGGACCGCGACTTCCACACAATCGCCGCCGTCGCTGCCGCTGTAACTGGACGTGAACCACACGAGATCGCTCACAGTTCACCCGCAATCTGCTCGATCAACTTCGCGGAGTCCTCCGGCGTGAGGGCCTGCGCCCGGATCATGCCATAGCGCTGGTGGAGCAAGCTGACCCTATTCCGGTCATCGGTGAGCAGGCCCCCGACCTGACCTTCAGCGTAGGCGAGCAACTGGCGTTCGGGGTTCTCCAGGAGGGTGAAGGAACCGTCGAGTCCGGCGTGCGCCTCGTAGCGGGCCGGCATCACCTGGATCTGGACGTTGCGCCGCTGCCCCACCTCGACGAGGTGCCGCAACTGTTCCCTCATCACGGCCCGTCCGCCCACCGGGCGGCGCAGGATCCACTCCTCCAGGACGAAGGAGATCGTGCACACCGGCCTGCGGGTGATCAGGGCCTGGCGGGCCAGTCGGTCCTCGGTCCAGCGCTCGACCTCGTCCTCCTCCAGCGCCGGGCAGCGGGCGTCGAAGACTGCGCGCGCATAAGCCTCGGTCTGCAGCAGGCCCTTGATGACATGGGCGTCGTATGCGCCCAGGCTGACCGCGCGGGCCTCCTCCTCCGCGTACTCCCCGTACCCCACGGGCAGCTTCTCCCGGGACAGATGCGGCGCCACCGCCCTCAGCACCCCGGGGGCGCACAGCAGTTGCTCGACCTTCTCGATGAACACCGTGCTGGCGATGCGCTCCCCGCACTCGATCTTGACGGTCTGCGACTTCGAGTAGCCCGTGTGCGCCGCCACCGCGTCCAGGGTGAGCCCCCGGCCCTCGCGCAGCGCCTTGAGCAGGTCCCCGAAGATCGTCATGCTCACCGAGCGCTGGTCCTTGGACGTCACGCGGCCACCCCCGGTCGGCTCCCCTGGCATCGGTCCCGATCGCCACCGTAGGATCGGCGCGGCCGGGTCCGTCCCGGTAACCGGCGAGATTCACCTGAGGCGGGGAGTGGTCGTCCGCCCGCACCCCCGTTCAGTGTGGCGGGGGTCACATGGCCGGACCGATGGGATCGCCGCATCCGCGCGGTCCACCAGGCATGACAGAAAACGTGAAGGGCCCCGCGAGTTACTTCCCCTCGATCGAGAAGAAGTACGGCCGGCCGATCGGGGAATGGAAGGAGCTCATCCGTTCCTCCCCGCTGACCCGGCACATGGAGCTCGTCGGCTGGCTGAAGACCGAGCACGGCCTCGGGCACGGCCATGCCAACGCGCTGGTGGCGCACACCCTCGCCGAGGGCGAGGACGCGTCGTAGCGCCGGGTCACTCCGGCAGTCGCGTCCCCTCCGGGAGCCTCACGGCGAAGTCGTCCGCCAGGACCCGCAGCACCTCGTCCGCGTCCGCCAGTTCCCGCTCCTTGCGGGTGCCGTCGGCCGCCGTCTCCGTCAGGCGGCGTCCGGTCAGGGACAGATGCGCGTCGCCGGTGGTGCGCTGGACGTAGACGCCGCGGGAGAAGGGGGAGCGCGGGTTGGTCGCCACGTGCCAGTTGATGACCTCGTAGTCGGGGGCCTGGAAGGGCTCGACCGTGAAGGCGTACTGGTCCTCCCAGCCGTCGTCGCCGGCGCCGGACCGGTACGCCTGGAGCTTCCACAGTTCCAGCGGCCCGTCGTGCGGCGCCAGGACCAGCCGGTGGCGGCGCGGCGAGTCGTGCAGCTCCGCGTCCGCGACCAGCGGCAACGGCTCCAGCAGGGCGCCGATGCTGCCGAAGCCGACATCGCTCGCGTACGGCACCGGCTCGCCGGGCACCTCGGTGAGCATGAGCATGTGCGTACGGGGACGGACGTCTCCCGGTTTCGCCCCCACCAGCACGCGCGCGGTGAGCAGCGTGACCCGGAACCCGAGAGCGGTGAGCACCGCGGCGAACAGGGTGTTGTGCTCATAGCAGTAGCCGCCGCGGCCGCCGCGGACGAGCTTGGCCTCAAGATCGGGCAGCGCGAGCGAGGGTGCCCGGCCCAGGACCGGTTCGAGGTTCTCGAACGGGATGCCCAGCATGTGGGCGCGGTGCACGGACCGCAGCACCTCCGCCGTGGGCCGGCGTTCCCCGGACCAGCCGATGCGGGCGAGATAGGCATCGAGATCGAGAGTCATACGACCACAGTACGGATGCGCGCCGCCCCCTCGCCCTCCTGACGGGCGGGCCTTCACACGGGGGCGGGGTGCCGGTCGGCCTCGCTCTCCTCCAGGAGTTTGCGCGCGAGGCTGTCGACGGCGCGGTCCAGGAGGGCGCGGTCGGCCGGGTCGGCGAGGGTCCAGTCGTCGAGCCGGGAGTCCAGCCAGCGGCGCCAGGCGGCGGCGAGCAGGTCGAGCTGGGCGCGGCCGGCGGGGGTGAGGGTGAGGGTGTCGCCGTCGATCCGGGCGTAGCCGCCGCGGGCCACCCTGGCGAAGGCGGGTTCGAGCACCTCACCGGGCATGTGGTGCGCGCGGGCCACGGCGTCGAGCGAGGTGCCGCCCTGGAAGCGGTCGCGCCAGTGGATCTGGCCGAGCGACCAGGCCTCACCGGGGGTGAGTCGGGAGCCGGAGTCGGCGAGGATGCGGAGGCTGACGCCGGGCTCGGCGGCGTGTTCGCGGCGCATGACGCCCGCGACCGCCCGTTCCAGCTGGACGACGGCGTCGGGGGAGTCGGGGGCGGAGAAGCCCTCGCCCATGTCGGAGACACCGGCGCGGGCGCTGTCGCGCAGCGGCACCTCCTTGAGGAACCAGGCGATGACGAAGCCGGCCAGGGCGACCGGGGCGACCCACAGGAAGACGTGCTGGATCGCGTCGGCGTAGGCGTCGACGATCGGGGCGGCCTGGTCGGGGGGAAGCGCCCGCAGGGCCTGCGGGCTCTGCGCGGCGGAGGCCGGGACGCCGGGCACCTCGGCGAGGGCGGCGGACAGGCGCGGGCCGAGCCGGTTGCCGTACAGGGTGCCGAAGACGGCGGTGCCGAAGGCGCTGCCGAGCGTGCGGAAGAAGGTGACGCCGGAGGTGGCGGTGCCCAGCTCCGCGTAGGCGACGGTGTTCTGGACCGCGATGGTCAGCACCTGCATGGCCAGGCCGATGCCGAGGCCGAAGACGAGCATGTAGAGGGATTCGAGCCAGGGGCCGGTGCCCCGGTCCATGGTGGACATCAGATACAGGCCCGCCGCCATGACGGCCGTGCCGGCGATGGGGAAGGCCTTGTAGCGCCCGGTGCGGCTGATGACGGTGCCCGAGGCCATGGACGTGCCGAGCAGGCCGGCGACCAGGGGGAGGGTGCGGACGCCGGACTCGGTGGCGGAGACCCCGTCGACGAACTGCAGGTACGTCGGCAGGTAGGTGAGCGCGCCCAGCAGGGCGAAGCCCACGATGAAGCTGAGCATCGAGCACACGACGAAGACCGGATTGCGGAACAGGTGCATGGGGAGCATCGGTTCCCTCGCGCGCAGCTCGACGAGGACGAACGCCGTCAGCAGCACGGCCGAGGCGGCGAACAGCCCGATCACCACGGCGGAGTCCCAGGCGTACTCGTTGCCGCCCCACTCCAGGGCGAGGACCAGTCCTGAGGCGCCGAGGGCGACCAGCGCGATGCCGGCGTAGTCGATGACGGGGCGGACCGCGGCCCGGACGACGGGGATGGTGCGGGCGGCCATCACGACCATCACGATCGCGATGGGGACGTTGACGTAGAAGCACCAGCGCCATGTGGCGTGGTCGGTGAAGAGGCCGCCGAGGGTCGGGCCGACGACCGTGGTGACACCGAAGACCGCGCCGAGCGCGCCCTGGTACTTGCCGCGTTCGCGCAGCGGGATGACGTCGGCGATGAGGGCCATCGCGGTGACCATGAGCCCGCCGCCGCCGACGCCCTGGACGGCGCGTGCGGCGATCAGCATGATCATGCTGTTGGCCGCGCCCGCGAAGACCGAGCCGCCGACGAAGACGATCGCGCTGATCTGGAAGACCACCTTGCGGCCGAAGAGGTCGCCGAACTTGCCCACCAGGACGGTGGAGACGGTCTCCGCCAGGAGATAGGCGGTGACCACCCAGGCCATGTGGCCGGCGCCGCCCAGGTCCGCGACGATCGTCGGGAGCGCGGTGGAGACGATCGTCTGGTCCAGGGCCGCCAGCAGCATGCCGAGCACGATCGTCACGAACACGACGTTGGTCTGGCGGCGGCTCAGGGAGGGCGGCCGGTCGGTGGCGGGGACGGTGGCGGCCATGGTCCCACCCTCGCGCGCGCCCGGGGACGCCGCCCGGCCACGCGCCCGTACGGGCTACCGCTTGAGCTCCTCGCGCAGCCTGCGGTCGATCGCCAGGGCGAGTTCCGCCTCGACGACGGCCTGCACCAGGGGGCGCAACCGGGCGATCGCCTCGGTCAGCCGGGTCGTGTCACCGGACTGCAGGTCGGCCTCGGCGTCCGGGAGGACGTAGGTGCGCGCGAGCTCGACGAAGAGTTCGGCGAGCGGGTCCATGCGGCCGCGCATGTCGCGCCCGGCGGCGAGCACCTCGGCGAGCGGGATGCCCTCCCTGACCAGCGCGGCCGACGCCTCCAGCAGCCGGCGGCTGACGTGGACGACGTCGTCCCCATCGACGGCGATGTAGCCGATGTCCAGCGCGGTCGCCAGGTTCTCGGCGGTGGCCTGGTCGCCGTAGTGGTCGGCGAGGCCCTCGGGGGTGAGCCGCAGCGACTCCTCCTCCGACCAGCGGGTGGGCAGGCCCGGGTCCAGGCCCAGCAGTTCGCCGACGTCGTGGCGGCCGTTCTCCCAGGCGTCCATCAGTTCGGCGATGCCGCCGAGGGTGTGGCCCCGGTCCAGCAGTGCCGTGATGGTCCGCAGCCGGGCCAGGTGGTGGTCGTTGTACCAGGCGATCCGCCCCTCGCGGCGAGGGGCGGGGAGCAGCTTGCGCTCCCGGTAGAAGCGGACGGTACGGACCGGGACACCGGCGGCCTCCGCCAGCTCGTCCATCCGGTATTCGCGCTCTTCCGTTGCCACGTCGATCAGCCTATGCGGTGTGCGCGTCACATCGCGCTGCCCGACCTCTACCGCTGGTAACGCCTTCTGGTCTACGCTCCGAATCGTGCCAGTGTTCACTGGCGCGATTCGGCAAAGGGGCGGCACCGAGAGGCGGCGGTATGGCCGGGCACAGTGAACACGTGCGGGTTGCGGTGATCGGATCGGGGTTCGGCGGACTCGGCGCCGCCGTGCGGATGCGACGCGAGGGGATCACGGACTTCGTCGTCCTGGAGCGCCGGGACTCGGTGGGCGGGACGTGGCGGGACAACAGCTACCCGGGGTGCGCCTGCGACGTGCCCTCGCACCTGTACTCGTTCTCCTTCGCGCCCAACCCCGAGTGGCCGCGCACCTTCTCCGGCCAGCCGCACATCCGGGCCTACCTGGAAAGGGTCGCCGACACCTTCGGCCTCCGGCCGCACCTGCGCCTGGGCACGGAGGTGACCGAGGCCCGCTGGGACGCCGGCGCCCGGCACTGGCACATCACCACCTCGCGCGGCGAACTCACCGCCGACGTCATGGTCTCGGCCACCGGACCGCTGTCCGACCCCAAGCTGCCGGACATCCCGGGCCTCGACGCCTTCCCAGGGCGGGTCTTCCACTCCTCGCAGTGGGACCACGACTTCGACCTCACGGGCAAGCGGGTCGCGATGGTCGGCACCGGGGCCTCCGCGATCCAGATCGTGCCCGCGATCCAGCCGCAGGTGGAGAGCCTGACCGTGGTGCAGCGGACGCCCCCCTGGGTCATGCCGCGCATGGACCGCGGCATCAGCCGGGCCGAGCAGTGGCTGCACGGCAAGGTGCCGGCCACCGCCAGGGCGCGGCGCGGACTGCTCTGGCTGATCCGCGAGTTCCAGGTCGGCGCGTTCACCAAGCGCCCGGCGATGATGCGCGGCGCGCAGGCCATCGCCGCCTCGCACATGCGCAAGGCCGTCAAGGACCCGGCGCTGCGGGCCAAGCTGACCCCCGACTACCGGATCGGCTGCAAGCGCATCCTGCTGTCCAACGACTACTATCCGGCGCTCGCCACGCCCAACACCGAGGTCGTCGCCTCCGCGCTCAAGGAGGTGCGCGGCTCGACCATCGTCATGGCCGACGGCACCGAGCGCGAGGTCGACGCCATCGTCTTCGGCACCGGCTTCCACGTAACCGACATGCCCATCGGCGAGCGGGTGTTCGGCGCCGACGGCCGCTCGCTGGCCGAGCACTGGAAGGGCGGCATGGCCGCGCTGCGCGGCTGCGCCGTCGACGGCTTCCCCAACCTGCTCTTCATCATCGGGCCCAACACGGGGCTCGGGAACAGCTCGATGATCCTGATGATCGAGTCCTCGCTGAACTACGTCGCCGAGTACCTGCGCGCCCTGGACACCACCGGGGCCGCCGCGCTCGACGCCCGCCCGGACGCCGTGCGGTCCTGGAACGAGGAACTGCAGCGCCGTATGGTCCGCACGGTGTGGAACACCGGTGGCTGCGTCAGCTGGTACCTGGACGACCAGGGCCGCAACACCACGGTCTGGCCCGGTACGACCGCGGAATTCCGGCGCGCCACGCGCCGGGTGAAACTCGAGGAGTACGAGATCGTGACTGCCGATGCCCCCCAGCAGCGGCCGGCGCGTGTGGAGGTGGCTTCGTGACCGCGACCGTCTTCGACCTTCCGGCGGCCCGCCGTACGCACTCCGTACGGTCCGCGGACGGCACCCGGATCCACGTGGAGGAGTACGGTCCCGAGGCCGGCACCGCGCCCACCGTGGTGCTGATCCACGGCTGGACCTGCAGGACCCTGTTCTGGGCCCCGCTCATCCACGAACTCGCCGGGGAGTACCGGGTCGTGGCGTACGATCAGCGCGGCCACGGCGCCAGCGAGTCCCCGCGCCGGGGCGGCTACAGCACGGATGCGCTCGCCGACGACCTCACCGCGGTCCTGGAGACCGTCGTCGAGGGCGACGAGAAGGTGGTGCTGGTCGGCCACTCCATGGGCGGCATGACCGCGATGGCGGCCGGTGACCGGGCGGCCGTCCAGTCCCGTACCGCCGCGGTGCTACTGGCCAGCACCGGCAGCGGGCGGCTGCTCGCCGAGACGCTGGTGCTGCCGCCGCGGGTGCGCAGCAAGCGGGTGCGCGACGCCTTCCATCGCTTCCTGCTGGTCAGTTCGGCACCGCTCGGCCCGCAGTCCGCGGTGACCCGGGCCGCGCTCAAGTACGGAATCCTGGGCGCGGCGTCGAGCAGGGAACTGGTGGCCGCGACCGCCCGCATCGTGCACGCCTGCGGACGCAGGCAGCGCGCGGCGTGGGGCCGTGTGCTGGCCGGACTCAACCTGGACGCGCGCGTCTCGGCGCTGCGCGCGCCCACCGCCGTGCTCGTGGGCGGCGCCGACAAGCTCACCCCGCCGGTGCACGCCCACGGCCTGGCCGCCCGGCTGTCCCACTTCGCCGGGCTGACCGAACTCCCGGGCCTGGGCCACATGACGCCCCTGGAGGCCCCGGCCGCGGTCGCGGGCGTCGTGCGCACCCTGATCGAGGACCATCTGCGGCCGCAGGCGCAGGTCAAGGAGGAGACGGCATGAGCAGGTCGCTGAACGGCCAGGTCGTGGTGGTGACCGGCGCGGCCCGCGGGGTGGGCGCGCTGCTCGCCCGCAAACTCGCCGCGCGCGGCGCCGGGTTGGCGCTCGTCGGGCTGGAGCCGGACGAACTCAAGGCCGCCGCCGAGGAGATCGGGCCCGACACCGGCCACTGGACGGCCGACGTCACCGACCGGGAGGCGATGGCGCGCGTCGCGGAGGAGGTCGTGGAGCGCTACGGCCGCGTCGACGCCGTGGTCGCCAACGCCGGTGTGGCGACGGGAGGTCCGTTCCTGGACGTGGACCCCGCCGACTTCGACCGGGTCATCCAGGTCAACCTGCTGGGAAGCGTGGTCACCGCGCGCGCCTTCCTGCCGGCCCTCATCGCCTCGCGCGGCTACCTGCTGCAGATCGCCTCGCTCGCCGCGATCACCCCGGCGCCGCTGATGACCGCGTACTGCGCGAGCAAGGCGGGGGTCGAGTCCTTCGCGCACTGCCTGCGCGCCGAGGTGGGCTTCAAGGGCGTCAAGGTCGGTGTGGGGTACCTGAGCTGGACCGACACCGACATGGTGCGCGGCGCCGACGAGGACGACGTGATGCGCGAGGCCCGCCGGCGGCTGCCCTGGCCGGCCAATCGCACCTACCCGCTGGAACCCGCCGTCGAGCGCATCGCGGACGGGATCGCGCGCCGCTCGCCGCACGTCTACGCCCAGTGGTGGCTGCGCGGAACGCAGTCCGTGCGCGGCTACTTGCCCGGTCTGATCGGGGGCGCCCTGGGGCAGCGCGAAATGCGCCGCCTGGAGCCGAGGATCGCCGCCGCGGGCGGCATCCGGCACGGGCTCGTGGGACGCGGCGGTGCCGCCGACGAGCGTGCCCGGTCGGAAAGGCCCGTCTGACCAGCGGCGTTCACGCACCGCGCTCGTCCGAAGTGCGTACTGTGTCCAGCCGTGTCAGCCTGGTCGAGGCCCATTCCATACATCACGAAGGAGTGATCATGGGCAAGAACGACCCCACGCGAAGCAAGGCCGGGCAGCAGCACCGCCCGCAGGCTCAGCCCCAGACCCAGGAGCGGATCGGCCAGACCCGCGAGCGCTCCCAGGGCGTGGCCGGCCAGCCGATGCGTGAGCAGGGCAAGCAGCAGCACCGCGAGCCCGGCCACGGCCAGTCGTCCAAGCAGTCCCCGCAGTCGATGCCCAAGGGCGGCCGCCAGCAGTCGCTGGACGAGATGGACGAGCGGCAGGACTGGGACACCTGACCCGCGTGGATCAGGCGTGAACGTGGAGGGGCGCGTCCGCACAGGGCGCGCCCCTTCCGTCGTCCGGGAACGGGGTGGCGGGGGTTCGGTCTTGAGGGTTCAGCCGCGCGGGGGCAGCGGGGGCCGCCGCCGGTCCGGACGGTCGGACAGGTCGGGCGGCGTGGAGGCAGGGTGCTTCTCCAGCAGGTCCAGCGCGGTCTGCACCGCCATCTCCAGGTCGGTGCGCCGGCCCTCCGCCCAGTCCAGCGGAGTGCGGATGACCGGGATGTCCGGCTCCACGCCGTAGTTCTCCACCGACCATCCGTAGGCCTCGAACCAGGCGGCGTTCATCGGCACCGTGATCACCGTGCCGTCGCCGAGGCGGTGCCGGCCGGTCATGCCGACCACGCCGCCCCAGGTGCGGTGGCCCACCACCGGGCCGATGGCCAGCAGCCGGAACGTGGCGGTGATCATGTCGCCGTCGGAGGCCGTCGCCTCGTCCGCCAGCGCCACGATCGGCCCCCGCGGCGCGTTGCCCGCGTAACTCACCGGCTGCGCGTGGCGGGTGTGGTCCCAGCCGAGGATCTTGCGGGTCAGGCTCTCCACCACCAGGTCGCTGATGTTGCCGCCCGCGTTGCCGCGCACGTCGACGATGAGCGCCGGGTGGGCGATCTCGATCCGCAGGTCGCGGTTGAACTGCGCCCAGCCCGAGCCCCCCAGGTCGGGGATGTGCAGATAACCGCACTTCCCTTCGCTCAACGCCCGTACGACGGCGCGCCGTTTGGCCACCCAGTCCTGGTAGCGCAGCGGCCGCTCGTCCACCAGCGGCACCACCGCGACCCGGCGCGGATGGCCGCCGTCGGGCGGGGAGAAGGTCAGCTCCACCGTGGTGCCGCCCGCGGCCGACAGCAGCGGTCCGGGCCCGGCGAGCGGGTCGACGGCGCGGCCGTCGACGTGGGTCAGCGCGGCGCCCTCCAGGATGCCGGTGCCGGCCAGCGGCGAACGCGCCTTGGAGTCGGAGGACTCGCCGGGCAGGATGCGGCCCACCACCCACCGGCCGTCCTTGGTGTGGGTGAAGTTGACGCCGAGCAGCCCGATCGGCCGCTGGTAGTGCGGCGGTCCCTCGCTGCGGCGCGCGGGCGCGACGTACGCGTGCGAGGTGCCCAGCTCACCGAGGACCTCGCGCTCCAGGTCGGCGAACTCGTCGGGTGTGGCAACCCGTTCGACCAGCGGGCGGTACTGGTCGAGGATCGCCGGCCAGTCGATGCCGCACATGTCCGGCGCCCAGAAGTAGTCGCGGATGATCCGCCCGGCCTCGTCGAACGCCTGCCGCCACTCGGCGGGCGGATTCGCCTCGTGCAGGATCCGGCGCATGTCGATGTAGACGGTGGAGTCCAGGTCGCCCGGCTCGTACGCCGGGACCACGGTCAGGTCGCCCTCGTCGAAGACCACCAGTTGCGTGCCGTCGCCGCTGACCCGGTACCAGTCCATGTGCCGGACCAGCTCCACGCGCTTGGACTTGGCCAGCCCGAAGTACTCCAGCGTCGGGCGGGCGGAGGGATCGGTCGGGTTGACGAAGGTCTCGCCGAGCGCGCCCGAGATGGGCCAGCGCAGCCAGGTCAGCCCGCCGCGCACCGCCTCCAGGGAGCTGTACTTCGACGCGGGCACCGGGAAGGGGGTCACCCGCATCGGCAGCCCGGCCGCCTCGACCGCCAGCGGCCCCTCGGCGAAGCCGGTCGGGTCCAGCCCGCCACCGGGCGGCCGTCCTTCCACCGGCAGCGCGAAGGGCGAGGGCGTCGCCGAGTGCAGTGGTACGAGGTGCGGCCGGCAGCCCAGCGGGAAGGAGAGGTCGCCGGTGTGCACGTCGTACACCGGGTCGAAGCCGCGCCAGGACAGGAAGGCCAGATAGCGGCCGTCACGTGTGAAGACGGGCTGCTCGTCCTCGAAGCGGCCGTTGGTGACGTCGATGACGGTGTGCCTGCCGGTCTCCGGGTCCGGCGAGAGCCGGGCGATCCGGATCTTGCGCAGGGAACGGCCGATGACCGGGTGGGACCAGGCGATCCAGTTCGAGTCCGGGGAGAAGGCCAGGTCGCGGACGGGGCCGTTGTCGGAGCGCACGAGTTCGGCGACGAGGCCCGACTCCGCGTCGACCATGAGCAGGCGCCCGTCGTGGGAGGCGACGGCCAGGATCTGGCCGTCGGGGGAGGGCACCAGTTCGTGGACGCGGCCGAGCAGTCCGCAGGCCAGGCGGGTGCCACCGCTGTGGCACGGCGGCCGCGGGACGGTGTGCCCCTCGTCCGGGCCCGCGCCGTCGTCCGCTTCCGCCGCCGTCTCCGGTGCGCGCAGCGCCTGCGCGACCGCGTCGTCCGCGTCGGCGATGTCGGCGGCGGCCAGCGCCGCCGGGCGCCCCGGCAGCGCGGCGATCTCGATCGCGTCCTCGCCCTCGGCGTCGGTGACGAAGGCGATCCGCCCGGTGTCGCCCAGCATGACCGGCAGCCTGACCCGGGACCCCGGTTCGTCGGCGATGGTGCGGGCGGGCCCGTCGCGGTGGGTGAGCCAGTACAGGCTGCCGCGCACGCACACCGCGCTCGCCCGGCCGGTGCGGTCGACGGTCAGCCCGTCCAGGTACGCCGAGGCCGGGACCTGGTACGGCCGCCGCCCGGCGCGCGGTCCGCCGAGGTCGACCTCGACCCGGTGCGGCACCGAGTCGGGGGTGAGCCCCTCGACCATCCACACCTCGCCCGCGCACTGGTAGACCACGCGCCTGCCGTCGGTGGAGGCGGCCCGGGCGTAGAAGTCGGCGTGGTCGGTGTGCCGCCGCAGGTCCGTGCCGTCCGGCAGGCAGGAGTACAGGTTGCCGACGCCCTCGTGGTCGGATAGGAACGCGATCCGTTCCCCGACGAACATGGGGGACTCCAGATGCCCGTCGATCTCCGGCACCAGACGCCCGCACTGCAGCCACAGCCGCCCGGTCGCCCCGCCCCGGTAGCGCTTCCACGAGGCCGGCTCGTGCGGCGCCGTCGCCGACAGCAGCAGCGTCTGGTGCTCGCCCGCGGCAGTGTCCCGCACGGCGATGTCCGACACCGGGCCCCAGGGCAGCCGGCTGCCGGGGGCCCCGTCCGGGGACACGGCGTAGGCCCAGGTGTAGTGCGAGAACGGTTCCCCGTGTGAGGAGACCGCCAGGATCCGGCCGTCCGGGGTCCAGGAGCGCACGCGCGTGTCGGTGCTGCCCCAGTACGTCAGCCGGCGGGCCGGACCGCCCTCCACCGGCGCGAGATACACCTCGGGGTCGAGGGAGCGCCAGCTGTTGAAGGCGATCACCGACCCGTCCGGCGAGAAACGCGGATGGCCGACCCGTGTCCGGTCGGCCGTCACCCGCCACGCGCGCCCCTCACCGAGGGGGGCGACCCAGATGTCGTCCTCGGCGACGAAACACAGCCGTTCGCCGTGGACATGCGGAAACCGGAGGTATGCGCCGTCGCTCACCCATCCATCGTTCGCGGGTCCCGGAGCCCGGGCAACTTTTCCGGCCGCGTGTCAGCGCAGGCACTCCCGTACCGCGCGGACCAGGGCCTGGGCGCGGGGGTCGGCGGTGACGTTCTTCTGCATGCCGTTGGTGACGTAGCCGAAGGCGACGCCCTCGCCGGGGTCGGCGAAGCCGAGTGAGCCGCCCCGGCCGGGGTGGCCGAACGAGCCGGGGGAGAGGAAGGGGGCGGACGGGCCGTGCAGCATGAAGCCGAGGCCGAAGCGGGTGTTCACGACCAGGACGCGGTCCGGGCCCTCGGACTCCGGGGTGCGCGCCGAGGTGAGCGTCGCCGGGGCGAAGAGCCGGGCGCCGGGGCCCTCGACCTCCCCGATCAGCGCGGCGTAGAAGCGGGCCAGTGAGCGGGCGGTGGCGATGCCTCCGGAGGCCGCCAGCTCGGCCGCGTGGTACGCCGGGTCGTTCTCGTCGGGCAGCGGGTCGATCGCGCCGAAGGCCCGCCGGGTCAGCGACTCGGGGTCCTCGTAGGCCTCGGCCACGTTGCGTTTGGGCCGGGCCCGCAGCCCTGCCGCGGCCGGGGGCGGCGGGGTCTCCACCGCCGCGATGCGCCCGACCCGGGCCTCCTCGCCCGGCGGCAGGCCGACCCACAGGTCCAGGCCGAGCGGGCGGGCGATCTCCTCCGCGACGTAGCGGCCTATGGAACGGCCGCCGCTCGCGCGCAGCACCAGCTCGCCGATCAGCCAGCTGTACGTCTGCGCGTGGTACCCGTGGTCCGTGCCGGGCGCCCAGAACGGGGCCTGCAGCGCGAGCGCCCGCGGCCCGCTGACGCCGTCCTGCGCCTGTCCCGGGCCGAGCGGGGTGTCCAGCGCGGGCACACCCGCCCGGTGCGCCAAGGCGTCGCGCACCGTGACGCGCTCCTTGCCGGCCGTCTTGAACTCGGGCCAGTACGTGCCCACGGGCGCGTCCAGGTCCAGCTGACCGCGCTGGTGCAGCAGGAGCAGGCACGCGCCGGCCACGCCCTTCGTGGCCGAGCGCACCACCTGCGCGGTGTCCTCCGCCCACGGCGCGGCCCCGTTCCCGGCCCCGCCGGCCGCCGCCGCGCCCGCCCACAGGTCCACGACCTTGCGGCCGTCCCGGTACAGCGCCACGGCCGCGCCGAGCTCGCCCCGCTCCTCGAAGTTCCGGACGAATGCCTCTCGGACCGGCTCGAAGCCTTCCGCCACCGCCCCGTGGACGTCCACCACAGTCCGTGCTCCCACCATGCGCCGCCGTATCTGCTCCCCCCATGGTGCCTCGCGCGCGCGGCGCCCCGGGACCGGGGTCGGTGCCGGCGTCCGGTGCGGTCAGGCGGTCGCCTTCGCCGCCGCGCGGCCCGCCGTACGGCCGGAGAAGATGCAGCCGCCGAGGAAGGTCCCCTCCAGCGAGCGGTAGCCGTGCACCCCGCCGCCGCCGAAGCCGGCCGCCTCGCCCGCCGAGTACAGTCCGGGCAGCGGCTCACCGTCGGCGCGCAGCACCCGTCCGTCCAGGTCGGTCTCCAGCCCGCCGAGCGACTTGCGGGTCAGGATGTTCAGCCGCACGGCGATCAGCGGGCCGGCCTTCGGGTCCAGCAGCCGGTGCGGGGCGGCGGTGCGGATCAGCTTGTCGCCGATGTAGTTGCGGGCCCCGCGGATCGCGGTGACCTGCAGGTCCTTGGTGAAGGTATTGGTGATCTCGCGGTCGCGGGCCTCGATCTCTCGGCGCAGCGCGGTCTCGTCCATCAGCTCGTCCTTGGTGATCGCGTTCATGCCGCGCACCAGCGCCGGCAGGTCGTCCTCCACGACGAAGTCCACGCCGTGCTTCTTGAACGCCTCGACCGGGCCCGGCGCCCCGGGCAGCGCGCGCTTGAGCACGTCGCGCACGCTCTTGCCGGTCAGGTCCGGGTTCTGCTCGGAGCCCGAGAGCGCGAACTCCTTCTCGATGATCTTCTGGGTGAGGACGAACCACGTGTACTCGTGCCCGGAGCGCATGATGTGCTCCAGCGTCCCCAGCGTGTCGAAGCCCGGGAAGAGCGGCACCGGCAGCCGCTTGCCCGTCGCGTCCAGCCACAGCGAGGACGGGCCGGGCAGGATCCGGATGCCGTGCTTGGCCCAGATCGGGTTCCAGTTCTCGATGCCCTCGGTGTAGTGCCACATCCGGTCGCCGTTGATCAGGTGCGCGCCGGCCGCCTCGGCGATCCCCAGCATCAGGCCGTCCACGTGCGCCGGCACGCCCGACAGCAGCTTCTCCGGCGCCTTGCCCAGGCGCTCCGGCCAGGCCTTGCGCACCAGGTCGTGGTTGCCGCCGATGCCGCCGGAGGTGACGATCACGGCCTGCGCCCCGAGCTGGAACTCCGCGCGGATCTCCCGCGAACTCGCCTGGCCGCGCTCGGCGTCGCTGTCCACCAGGACCTCGCCCGCCACGCCGTCCACCGCGTCGCCCGTCGTCGTCAGCGCCGTCACGCGGTGCCGGAAGCGCAGCTCCACCAGGCCCTTGGCGACCGCCTCCCGCACCCGGCGGGCGAACGGCGCGACGACGCCGGGACCCGTGCCCCACGTGATGTGGAAGCGCGGCACCGAGTTGCCGTGCCCGGTGGCGAGATAGCCCCCGCGCTCCGCCCAGCCGACGACCGGGAAGAAGCGCACGCCCTGAGCGTGCAGCCAGGATCGCTTCTCGCCTGCGGCGAAGTCCACGTACGCCTCGGCCCACTTGCGCGGCCAGTGGTCCTCGGCGCGGTCGAAGCCGGCGGTGCCCATCCAGTCCTGCAGGGCCAGTTCGCGGCTGTCCTTGATGCGCATCCGGCGCTGCTCGGGGGAGTCGACGAGGAACAGCCCGCCGAAGGACCAGAACGCCTGGCCGCCGAGGTTGCTCTCGGGTTCCTGGTCGAGCAGGAGGACCTTCCGGCCCGCGTCGGCCAGTTCGGCCGTCGCGACCAGACCGGCCAGCCCCGCTCCGACGACGATGACGTCCGCGTCCAGCGCCATGGTGTGCCTTTCCGCTCCCCTTTGGTGTGCAGGCACGTTACGCTACGCGCGAGTAAGGAGGCGAGAGGGCAGCGCCTCGGAAATCGCTTGCTACGAGGCCCCTCGCACCTCTTCACGGGGATCCCGAGGGGATGACGCCATGCGCAGGTTCGAGGGACACGTCGCCGTCGTCACGGGGGGTGCCCAGGGCATCGGCGCGGCGACCGCCCGGCGCCTGATGTCCGAGGGCGCGTCCGTCGTCCTGGCCGACCTCGACGGGGAGCGGGCCTCCGCGACGGCGGCGGCCCTCCGGGAGGAGACCGGCGGCGCGGCCGACGCGGTCCCGTGCGACGTCGTCGACCAGGCCGCCGTCGACGCCGCCATGGCGCACGCCGTCGAGCGCTTCGGGCGGCTCGATGTGCTGGTCAACAACGCCTACGCCCGCCATGTGGATCCGCCGCGGTTCGAGGACGTGCCCGACGCGGAGTGGTACGAGGACATCGAGGTCACCCTCACCGGGGCCATGCGGTGCGCCCGCGCGGCGCTGCCGCTGCTGGCGGAGGCGGGCGGGGGGCGATCGTCAGCATCGGCTCCGTCAACGGGCACATGAACTTCGGCAACCACGCCTACAGCGCCGCCAAGGCGGGCCTCGCCTCGCTGACCCGTACCCTCGCCGTGCACGCCGCCCCGCGCGGCGTCCGGGTCAACCTCGTCGCCCCCGGCACGGTGCGCACGCCCGCGTGGGCGGGGCGCGAGGACGCGCTCGACCGGCTCTCGAAGGTGTACCCGCTGGGGCGGGTCGGGGAGCCGGACGACATCGCGGCGGCCGTCGCGTTCCTGGCGTCCCGGGACGCGTCCTGGATCACGGGTCTGGCGCTGCCGGTGGACGGGGGGATCCTGATCAACGGGTCCGCGTTCCGCGCCGCGCTCGACTGACGCCCGGGGTGCCCCTCGCGGCCGGTTGTGTGCGGGGTGTTTGCGCCTGCGGCGGGCGTCCACCCGCCCTCCCGCCTCCCCCAACCTTCGGCTGGGGAGGCGGGAGGGCGGGGGAGAAAGCCGCAACAGAACAACCACAGCGGCGCCGCACACGACAACCGGCCCCCGCTACGCGTGCAGCATCAAGCTGATCCCGGCCACAACCACCAGCGCCGCGACGATACGGGTGCGTCCGAGCCGTTCCTTGAAGAAGACCGCCCCGATCACCGCCCCCGCGATGATCGAGGTCTCCCGCAGGGCCGCGATCGGCGCGAGGGCGCCCCGGGTCTGGGCCCACAGGACGAGTCCGTACGCGGACATCGAGAGGACCCCGCCGAGCAACCCCCGGGCGGCGACCGGGCGGAGCTCCGCGAGGAGGGCTCCGCGGCGCAGTGCCAGGGCGCAGGCGGCGAGCAGGGTGCCCTGGATGAGCAGGAGCCACGCGACGTACCCCGGGGCGGAGCCCGAGGCACGGACGCCGACGCCGTCGACCACGGTGTACGCCGCGATCGTGAGGCCGGTGCCCAGGGCCGCACCGACCGCCGGCCAGTCCTTGCGGCGGCCGCGCATCCCCCACAGCGCGGCGCCCCCGAGCCCGGCGGAGGCGACGAGGACGCCCGCGGTCTGCAGGGCGTCCGGCACCTCGCCCACGAAGACGGCCGCCAGCACCGTCACGACCATGGGGGCGACACCCCGCGCGATGGGGTAGACCTGCCCGAAGTCGCCCAGCGTGAAGGACTTCATCAGCAGGTACATGTAGGCCATGTGGATCGCCACCGACGCGATCAGGTACGGCCAGGCCCCCGACGAGGGCAGCGGCGCGAACGCGGCGATCAGTGCGCCGCAGATCGCTCCGCCGCCCCCGACCAGGGTGAACGCGACGAGCTGGTCCTTGATGCCGTGCGCGATGGCGTTCCATGCGGCGTGGGTGACCGCCGCGAGCAGGACGGCCGCCGCTATCAGGGGTGTCACGCGGTGCGTTCGCGGACGTCGGCGAGGGTCGCTCCGGCGTGCTTCACCAGGTCGGCGGGCGCCATCGGGAAGACGGTGTGCGGGGTGCCGGCGGCCGCCCACACGGTCTCGTGCTCCAGCAGCCGCCGGTCGGCGAGGACGGTGGTCCGCGTCCGGTGCCCGAAGGGGGGCACGCCGCCGATGGCGTACCCCGTGGTCTCGCGCACCAGGTCCGCGTCGGCCCGCCGCACCTCCGTGGCGCCCAGTTCGGCCCGGACCAGTTCCACGTCGACCCGGGAGGCGCCGTCCATCAGCACCAGCACCGGGACCCCGTCCGCCGCGAAGATCAGCGACTTGACGATCTGGCTGAGTTCGCAGCCGATCGCCTCGGCGGCCTGCGCCGCGGTGCGGGTCGCGTCCGGGAAGGCGCGCACGGGGACCTGGAGCCCCAGCGCGGTGAGCGCCTCCGCGAACCGGGGGTGAGCGGTAGCTGAAGTCGACATGACCGGCACGCTAGCCCCCGGCGGGGGCGGGGCGCCAAGCCATTTGGGCGTGGCCGACGCCCGGGTCACGACGTGGCCTTGAGCACCGAGGCCACGATGGGACCCGCCGAGTCGCCGCCGTGGCCGCCCTCCAGGACCATTCCGCCGGCCGCGACGTCGCCGCGGTAGGCGACGAACCATCCGTTGGGCTGCTGCTGGTCACCGACCTCGGCGGAGCCGGTCTTGGCGCCGACGTCCCCGTAGACCCCGCGCATCGCGCCGGACGCGGTACCACTCGACGCGGTGAGCCGCATCATCGACTTGAGGCTGCTCCGCACACCGGACGGCAGGCCGGTCTGCGCCTTCGCGAGCGAACCGTCGATCAGACCGGCCGCCACCAGCCGGGGCTGACGGAAGACGCCGTTCTGCACGGTGGCGGCTATGGAGGCCATGTTGAGCGGGCTCATCTGGATCTGGCCCTGGCCGATCATCTCCTCGGTCATCTCGTCGCCGCTTCCGCCTGGGACGCGGCCGTCCCAGGCCGGGACGCCGACGTTCCAGGTCTGGCCGAAGCCGTAGTAGCGCTGGGCGACCGAGGGGACCGAGGACTCGCTGAGGTGGCCGGCGAGCTTGATGAATCCGGTGTTGCAGGAGATCGCGAAGTCCCGCTGGAAGGTCGCCGACGGGTCGGAGGAGCTCTCCACGTTGTGGAACATCTTGCCGTTGTTGTAGTTGGCGGTCGCCGGGCACGGCGCGGGCGTGCCCGGGGACACGCCCTTCTCCAGCAGCGCGGTGGCGGTGACGACCTTGAAGGTGGAACCGGGGGCGACCTGGGCGTTGAAGGCGTTGTTGTTGTCGGTCGCCGGGTTGTTGGCGAACGCCAGGATCTCGCCCGTACCGGCCTTGACCGCGGCCACCGAGGACTGGCTCCTCCTCTTCACCGCCTGCTCGGCGGCGGTCTGGAGGCGCGCGTCCAGGGTGGTGGGGAGCTTCGCGGGCGTGCCCTTCGTGATCACGTGCAGCGTCTGCCCGGGACCGTCGCCGCCGTCCACCCAGGTCTCGATGCCCGGCTTGCCGCCGGACAGCTTGGCGCCGTAGCGCTCGCGCAGTTGCGGCAGCACCGACGCCAGTGACGGGTACTTGCCGGCGTCCAGCTCCCTGCCGTTCCGGTCGACGACGATGATCGGCGGCGACGCGGCCTCGCCGGTCTCCAGTGACTGGCCCTCCGTCAGCTTGGGGTGCATCACCGCGGGTTTCCAGTCGACCAGGGGGCGATGGGTGGTCTCGCCGCGGAAGACGGTGAGGGCCGAGGAGTACGACCAGGTGGAGGACCTGCCCTTGTAGGAGAGCGTGGCCACGACCTTGAAGGGCACCAGGTCGCCCTGGGCCGCGCCGGGCGTCAGGCGCACGCGGGAGACATGCGCTTTCTGCCGGTACCCGGACAGTTCCTCGGAGGCCGTCGCGGCGTCGTTGGTGAGCGCCCCCGCCGCCGCGGTGTCCCCCTTGGCCCACGCGGCAAGGAAGTCCGCCGCGGTCTTCTTCACCTCCGCCGCCGTCGGCGGCCCGGTCTCCACGGGGGCGGCCTGCGCGGAGAGGCCTCCGCCCCCGGACAGGCCGTCATAGATGTTGTACGCCCCGTACCCCGCGGTTCCCACCAGCCCCGCGAACAGCGTGCCGATGATCCCCAGTTTCATTCCTCGGCGCATGGCACCGACCCTCCCCGTGATCCTCCTGAACGCGTTCAAAAAATGGTCCTGCAAGCGCACTCTACGGGACGGGGAAAGACACAGGTGCTCTATCGGGTCACAGCTTCGGAACGCGCTTCCCATCGACGGGGAATGCGCGCTGGTCGAGATCTCTCGCAACCGTCCGGTGCGGCGGGGTCACTTCTCCGGCCCGGGCGGGAGCCGCTCCGAGTCCAGGAGGGCCAGCTCCGCCCAGACGATCTTGCCGTCCCCGGTCCGGCGGACGCCCCACCGGGTGCACAGCTCCGCGACGAGCACGAGTCCGCGGCCGCCCTCGTCGGTCGCTTCCGGGTGGCGCGGCAACGGCGGCCCCGGGCTGGTGTCGAAGACCTCGCAGGCCAGCTTCATGTGCCGGATCAGCCTTAGCCGGACGGGCCCGTTCCCGTACCGGACGGCGTTGGCCAGCAGCTCCCCGACGATCTGCTCGGCGGCCGCCCGCACCCGGCCGAGGCCCCACTCGGACAGCTGCCGGGCCGCCTCGGCGCGCACGCCCGCGACCGCGGCCGGATCGGCGGGCATCTCGCGGCCGAACACGCGGTCGGGGCTCAGCCGGCAGGTCCTGGCGAGCAGCAGTGCGACGTCGTCGTCCTGTCCGCTCTTGGGCAGCAGGTCGACCACCGCGGCGCACAGGTCCTCCAGTGAGGTGCCCGGCGGCCGGGTGAGCGCGCACCGCAGGCGCTCCAGCCCGTCGTCGATGTCACCGTCCCGGGTCTCGACGAGCCCGTCGGTGTACAGCGCGATCACGCTCCCCGGGGGCAGCAGCAGGTCGACCGAGGCGAAGGACCGCAGCCCCACGCCGAGCGGGGCACCGGAGGGGACGTCGGGGAAGGTGACCGTGCCGTCCGGGGCGACGATCGCCGGCGGCGGATGTCCGGCCCGGGCCGCGGTGAGGTGCCCGCAGGTGGGGTCGTAGACCGCGTACAGACAGGTCGCGCCGAGGATCCCGGTGGCAGGCGACACCTCGTCGGAGTCCTCGGAACCCAGCCGGACGACCAGGTCGTCCAGGGCGGAGAGCAACCGGTCGGGGGGCAGTTCCAGGCCCGCCAGGGTGCTCACGGCCGTACGGATCCGCCCCATGGCCGCCGCGGCGTTGAGCCCGTGCCCCACGACGTCCCCGACGACCAGGGCCACCCGGGCGCCGGACAGCAGGATCACGTCGAACCAGTCGCCGCCCACGCCGTCCTGGGTGTCCGCCGGGAGGTAGCGCCAGATCGTCTCCAGGGAGAACCCGGCGCTCGGATTGCGGGGGAGCAGATTGCGCTGGAGCGTCAGGGCCATCGTGTGCTCGCGTGTGTAGCGCCGGGCGTTGTCCAGGCTCAGCGCCGCCCGGCTGACCAGGTCCTCCGCGAGCGTCCGGTCGTTCTCGTCGAACGGCAGGGGGTTCCTGCTGCGGACGAGCACGACGACGCCGAGGATCTCGTCGCGCGCGTGGACCGGAAGGACGAGCAGGCTGTGCATGCCGAGCGCGCGGACCCGCTCCAGCCGCTCCGGGTCCGCCTCCAGCCACTTGCCGGACTCCGACTTCAGGTGCGGCTCCATGTACGTCCGGCCGGAGGACAGCACCTCGACGAACGGTGAGCGCGGGGGGACGAAGACCGGGCTGCCGCGCGCGTAGATCGACTCCCGGAAGTCGTCGTGGACCGAGGCCATCCCCGCCCGGTGGAAGACCGGGACGTTGCCGCTCGCCATCGGGCCCAGACGCGCGAGCGGCGCGTCCCCGAGCCGGACCGACTCCGCGAGGTCGACCGTCGCGTAGTCCGCGAGCAACGGCACCAGCAGGTCGGCGAGGTCCTGCGCGGTCTGCAGCACGTCCAGATGGGTCCCGATGCGGGTGGCCGCCCGGCCGAGCACCGTCATGCGGTCCCTGGTCCGGCGGCTCTCGGTGACGTCCACATTGACCGAGCAGACGCCGGGCCGGCCGTCGCTGACGTCCTCGATCCGGAAGGCGGAGAGCGTGTACGCCCGGTGACGCAGCCGGTCCAGCTGGCTCAGCTCCCGGTCGACCACCGGGACGCCGCTCTCCAGGACCTCGCGCAGCACTTCCTTGACCTGGGCGGCGCTCTCGTAGAGCGGTGACTCGTCCAGGTGCCGGCCGAGGCGTTCCTCGCGGGAGAGGCCGAAGAGGTCGGCCAGGGCCTGGTTCAGCCAGGCGGTGCGCAGGTCGCCGTCCCAGATCGCCATCGGGAAGGGGCTCAGCTCCGCCGCCGACTCCAGCACGGAAGGCGCGATCCCGGCCGTCGCCACGAGCCAGTCGACCGTCCCCGCCGGCCCCGGCAGCCCGGACACCCGCAGGTTCACGGTCAGCCGGTGGCCGTCCCGGTGCCGCAGCGCGGCCGACCCGGCCCACTCAGCGGTGAAGCCGTCCGGTTCCTCCCCGGGCTCCAGCAGGGTCGACGCCGGCCTGCCGAGGACGTCCTGCGGCGCGTACCCCAGCAGCCGCCGGGCCACCTCCGTCCACCGGGTGACCGTGCCCTCCGCGTCCACCACCGCCAGTGCCGCGCCGGAGCGGTCGAGCGCCGACGCCTGGGCGGCGTTGATTCGATCGGGGGCGGACATACGTGGCTTCCCTCGGGACCTCCCACGCTAGGGCTGCGCCCTGACCTCCGCAAACGGTCACCGGGCCGGGAGCCCGCCGGAAGGGACCGGTCAGATCCAGGTGTCGAGCCACATCCGGTCGCGCCAGGCGTCCATCGGGATCGTCTGGCCGGTGTACAGCGGCCAGAAGTAGATGAAGTTCCAGACGATCAGCAGGACGAGGGTGCCCGCGCCGACCGCGCCCCACATGCGGCGGCGTTCGCTCGCCCCCGGTGGGCCGAGGATCGCGCCGATCATCATCGCGAGGGCGAGGCAGAGGAAGGGCAGGAAGACGACCGCGTAGAAGAGGAAGATCGTCCGGTCCTGGTAGAGGAACCAGGGGAGGTAGCCGGCGGCGATGCCGCAGGCGATCGCACCGGCGCGCCAGTCGCGGCGGAAGGCCCAGCGGTACAGGACGTACAGCAGGGCGAAGCACCCGGCCCACCAGAGCAGTGGGGTGCCGATGCCCAGGACCTCGCGGGCGCAGCCGCCGGCCGCGGTGCAGCCGTCCTCGCCGAGCTTGGGCGACTCGTAGAAGTACGAGACCGGGCGGCCCAGGACCAGCCAGCTCCACGGGTTGGACTGGTAGGTGTGCGGGGAGTGCAGGTTGACGTGGAAGTCGTAGACCTGCGACTCGTAGTGCCACAGGCTGCGCAGCGCCGCCCAGGAGTCGGAGAGGAAACCGCCGTCGCCCTTGGCCCAGGCGCGGTCGTAGCCCTTGTCGGTGGTGAACCAGCCGAGCCAGGAGAGCAGGTAGATGACAACGGCGGTGCCCACCATGCACAGGCCCGCCCACAGCCCGTCCAGCCAGAACGCCGTCAGGCGGGGGTAGCGGGCACCGGCGACCCGGCGGGCACCGGCGTCCCACAGCACGGTGAGGATGCCGAAGGCGGCCAGCACGTACAGGCCGTTCCACTTGGTGCCGATCGCCAGGCCCAGGCAGATCCCGGCCGCGATCCGCCACGGACGGACGCCCAGCCACGTGAAGGAGGCGACGTGGTCGTCCGGGCGCCCCTCGGGCAGGGCGGCCGCGAGGCGGGCCCGGGCCTTGTCGCGGTCGATCAGCAGGCAGCCGAAGGCCGCCAGCACCCAGAACATGACGACCAGGTCGAGCAGGGCGACGCGGCTCATCACGAAGTGCAGGCCGTCGACGGCCATGAGGCCGCCCGCCAGGCAGCCCAGCGCCGTGGAGCGGAAGAGCCGGCGACCGATCCGGCAGAGCATCAGCACCGACAGCGTGCCGAGCACCGCCATCGCGAAGCGCCAGCCGAAGGGGTTCAGCCCGAAGATCCACTCGCCGGCGGCGATCACCCACTTGCCGACCGGGGGGTGCACGACGTAGGAGGGCGCCTCCGAGAGCGGGATGGACGGCGGGGTGGCGAGGATCAGGTCGTTCGCCTTGTCCGGCCAGCTGCCCTCGTAGCCGTACTGCAGGAGCGACCAGGCGTCCTTGGCGTAGTACGTCTCGTCGAATATCACCGCGTGCGGGCTGCCCAGGTTCCAGAACCGGAGCAGGCCCGCGAAGAGCGCCACCAGCAGTGGACCGCCCCAGCCCGTCCAGCGGGCCAGCCGGTACGCCGACGCCGGGCCCATGCCGAGCGCCGCCCAGGCCCGCGTCCCCGGCTCGGGGAACGGGGGGACCAGGCGCTCGCGCACATCGGAACGCGGGCGGTCGGCGTAGCCGAAGCGGCGCAGCTGCCGCTGCCAGGGGCTCTGCTCCGCCGCCTCGGGGACGTCCTCGACCCGGTGCGCGTGCGTCGCGGTGTCACTCGTCACCGGGCCATCGTAGGGAAGCCGCATGTGTATGTGCTGAGGACCGGGCCAACCGGGGGTACGTGCGGGGCGGCCGGAGTACCCGCCGGGGCCCGGTCGCCCCGCACCGTACGACAGTCCGCGCACCCGGCCGGGTGACCGCCGCGGGTGGGAGACTGGGGCGGTGACCAACTCCGCAGGACCGGCCGCAGGCGTACTCGTACTCGCAGGGACCCCCATCGGCGACGTCGCCGACGCCCCGCCCCGGCTCTCCGCAGAGCTGGCCGGGGCCGACGTGATCGCCGCCGAGGACACCCGGCGGCTGCGCAGGCTCACCCAGGCCCTGGGCGTGACCACCACCGCCCGGGTCGTGTCGTACTTCGAGGGCAACGAGTCGGCCCGCACCCCGGAACTGGTGGAGGCCCTGGAGGAGGGCGCCCGGGTGCTGCTCGTCACCGACGCCGGGATGCCCTCGGTGTCCGACCCCGGCTACCGGCTGGTCGCGGCGGCCGTGGAGCGCGACATCCGGGTGACGGCCGTCCCCGGGCCGTCCGCCGTGCTGACCGCGCTCGCCCTCAGCGGCCTGCCCGTCGACCGCTTCTGCTTCGAGGGCTTCCCGCCCCGCAAGGCCGGCGAGCGACGGGCCAGGCTGGGCGAGGCCGCCGCGGAGAAGCGCACCCTGGTCTACTTCGAGGCCCCGCACCGCCTCGCCGAGACCCTCACGGCGATGGCGGAGGCGTTCGGCGCGGAACGCCGGGCCGCCGTCTGCCGAGAGCTCACCAAGACCTACGAGGAGGTCCGGCGCGGCCCCCTGAAGGAGCTGGCGGCATGGGCCGCCGAGGGGGTGCGCGGGGAGATCACGATCGTCGTCGAGGGCGCCCCGGAGACCGGCCCCCAGGAGCTCGACCCCGCCGAGCTGGTGCGCCGGGTGCGGGTCCGTGAGGAGGCGGGTGAGCGCCGCAAGGAGGCGATCGCGGCCGTCGCCGCGGAGGCGGGGCTGCCCAAGCGGGAGGTCTTCGACGCCGTGGTGTCCGCCAAGCACGCCGCGAACCATCCCACAAACGGGTAAACACGGCACCGGGCAAAGTCCTATCGTGGGAGAGGGAAAAACCTGGGCCGCGTCGTCGGCCCCGTGTCACACACACCCCAAAACTGGCTCAAGAAAGGGCACCCCCGCTATCGCCGACGCCCACCCGGGCGTTCGCTGACAGTGGAAGTCCCGCTCCGGACGCCTCGTCCGGAGGGCAACAGGAGCTGCCATGAGCGAGACCATCGGAACCGATGGCACGGTTCGTGAGGAGTACGCCTTCGTCTGCATCAGCTGCGGGCGCGGATGGGAGCAGGCGTACGAGATCGAGCATCACGTCGACGCGCAGGGGCACGAGGTCGTCTGGTACATGGCGGACGGCAAGCGTGTGCCGTCCCCGCTGACCCGGCCGACGTGCCTGGAGTGCGAGAGCCACAAGGTCCGCATCATGCGGGCCGGACAGGTCTCCGATGTCGCCGGGTCCTGGTCGACCACCGCGGCCGCGGGCCCCTTGCCGCCCGCCTCCGACGTGCGCCGGGTGGCGGCCTCGTCCGCCGTGGAGGGCGCCGAGCGCCGGGCCCGGCACTGGTCGCCCCGCAACCTGCTGCACCGCAGGAGGGACACCGCGTAGCCCCACCGCCGCCCGCCTAGGATCTGGGGCATGCCCGAGCAGAGCCAGAGCCGGCGTCCGAAGAAGGACGCGTCCGCCGCCCCTCCCCTCCCCGAGCCCCTCGCGGTCCCGGTGGCGGACTCGCACACCCACCTCGACATGCAGGAGGGCGGTGTCGAGGAGGCGCTGGCGAAGGCGGCGTCCGTCGGTGTGACGACCGTGATCCAGGTCGGCTGCGACGTGAACGGCTCCCACTGGGCTGCGCGCACCGCAGGGGCGTACGGCAACGTCTGGGCGGCCGTCGCCCTGCACCCCAACGAGGCCCCCAGGATCGTCCACGGGGATCCCGACAATCGGTCCCGGCAGGGCGCCCGCGAGCCGGGCGGCATGCCCGCGCTGGACGCCGCCCTCGCGGAGATCGACACCCTCGCCGCGCTGCCGCAGGTGCGCGGCGTAGGCGAGACCGGGCTGGACTACTTCCGTACGGGCCCCGAGGGGGTGGAGGCCCAGCACTACTCGTTCCGCCGCCACATCGACATCGCCAAGCGGCACGGCAAGGCGCTGGTCATCCACGACCGCGAGGCCCACGCCGACGTACTGCGCATCCTCGACGAGGAGGGGGCGCCCGGCACCGTCGTCTTCCACTGCTACTCCGGCGACGCGGAGATGGCCAAGCTCTGCGCCGACAAGGGCTACTACATGTCCTTCGCCGGCAACGTCACCTACAAGTCGGCCCAGGAACTGCGCGACGCGGTCGCCGTCGCCCCCGCCGAGCTTCTCCTGGTCGAGACCGACGCTCCCTTCCTCACCCCCGTCCCCCACCGCGGCCGCCCCAACGCCCCGTACCTGATCCCGGTCACGGTGCGGGCCATGGCCGCGGTCCGGGGGGCCGGGGAGGACGAACTGGCGGCGGCCATCGGGGCCAACACGGCCCGCGTCTTCGGCTACTGACGGGGCGCCACGCGCCGTCGCGCGGTCGGCCTAACGCCGGGTGTCCGATTCCGGACGTCCGGCGGTGTGCGGCGGCGGCGCCGGGGACGGCGAAGGGCGGGCTGACCACGGCCGCGAGGGACGGAGCGGGATCCCGGGCGGCGACACGGCGTGACCGGACGGCTTGGGAGAGTGGCGAATCCTCCGCTATGGTCCCGGTTCGGTCCGATCGGACCGGGCCGGAGGTACGCCGTGAGCGACATGAGCAACGCGGACACGAAGCAGGCCGGAGCGCGGTCGTACGCGGACCGCCCGTACCGCGGGACGCCGGACCGGGCCCCTGCCGCCGGGGACGCCGAACCGGGTCCCGGACGGGCTGCCGCCCGGCGCAGGCGCGCCGCGCGCCGCCCCGACGCCCTGAGCAGGCTGCTGCCCCGGGCCCTGGTCGTGGCGTGCCTGGCGGGCGGCAGCACCGCCTACCTCGCCGGCGGCAAGGCCGTGCAGCTGAGCGTCGACGGACAGCCGCGCACCCTGCACACCTTCGCGGGGAGCGTCGAGGAGCTGCTGCGGCGCCAGGGCATCCAGGTCGGCGACCACGACATCGTCGCCCCCGGACCCGACGCCGCGCTGCACGACGGCGACACGGTCGCCGTCCGCTTCGGCCGCCCCGTCGCCCTCACCCTCGACGGCCGGCCCCGGCGCATCTGGACCACGGCCGGCACCGTCGACGACGCCCTGCGCCAGCTCGGCGTGCGCGCCGACGGCGCGTACCTGTCGGCCTCCCGCGGTGAGCCGATCGGGCGGCACGGGCTGGAGCTGGACGTCCGCACCGAGCGTCAGGTGACCTTCCTGGTCGACGGCCGCGAACGGCCGGTCAGCACCAACGCGGCCACGGTCGGCGAGGCGCTGCGCGACGCCGGCATCGAGCTGCACGGCCTCGACGCCACCTCCGTCGACCCCGACAGCTTCCCGCGCGAGGGCCAGACGATCTCCGTCATGCGTATCCGGGGCCACGACGAGATCCACGAGGAGCCGGTGCCTTTCCCCGTCGAGCGGACGGAGGACCCCTCGCTCTTCGAGGGCACCACCGCCGTCGACACCCGGGGCAGGAACGGGCTGCGCCGCGTCACGTACGCGTACCGCACGGTCGACGGCGTACGGCAGAAGCCGCGCCGCCTCGCCGAGAAGCTGCTGCGCGAGCCCGTGCGGCAGATCGAGCGCGTCGGTACCAAGCGGCTCCCCGACAGCGTCGAGGGAGCCGACCACCTCAACTGGAAGGCCCTCGCCCAGTGCGAGGCCGGCGGCAGACCGAACGCGGTGGACGCCTCCGGCACCTACGGCGGCCTCTACCAGTTCGACCGGCGCACCTGGCGCAACCTGGGCGGCCGAGGCCGCCCACAGGACGCCTCCGCCAAGGAGCAGACCTACCGCGCCAAGCGCCTCTACATCCAGCGCGGCGCCAGCCCCTGGCCGGTCTGCGGCCGCAGGCTCTACTCGTAGCCCGCGGGAGCCCCGGCCGGCCCGGATACCCTTGAGCGGTGAGCACCACCGACCACTCCGGGCCCGCCGACGACGCGCTGCTCGGCCCCGCCGACATCCGCGAGCTGGCCGCCGCGCTGGGCGTGCGCCCCACGAAGCAGCGCGGTCAGAACTTCGTCATCGACGCGAACACCGTGCGCCGCATCGTGCGCACCGCGGACGTCGGGCCCGAGGACGTGGTCGTCGAGGTCGGCCCCGGACTCGGCTCGCTCACACTGGCGCTGCTGGAGGTGGCGAAGCACGTCACCGCCGTCGAGATCGACGACGTCCTCGCCGCCGCACTCCCCTCGACCGTCGCCGCGCGCCTGCCCGGCCGGGCCGACCGCTTCGCGCTCGTGCACTCCGACGCGCTGCGCGTCGAGGAGCTGCCCGGCCCGCCGCCCACCGCGCTGGTGGCCAACCTGCCGTACAACGTGGCGGTCCCGGTGCTGCTGCACATGCTCGCGACCTTCCCGGGCATCGAGCGCACGCTGGTCATGGTCCAGTCCGAGGTCGCCGACCGGCTGGCCGCCGGTCCCGGCTCCAAGGTGTACGGGGTGCCGTCCGTGAAGGCCGCCTGGTACGCGGAGGTGAAGCGGGCCGGTGCCATCGGCCGCAACGTCTTCTGGCCGGCGCCGAACGTGGACTCCGGGCTCGTCTCGCTCGTGCGCCGAAAGGAGCCGCTCGCCACCACCGCCACCCGCGAGCAGGTCTTCGCGGTGGTGGACGCCGCCTTCGCGCAGCGCCGCAAGACGCTGAGGGCCGCGCTGGCCGGCTGGGCGGGCTCCGCGGCCGCCGCCGAGGAGGCGCTGGTGGCCGCCGGCGTCTCGCCGCAGGCGCGGGGGGAGTCGCTGACGGTCGAGGAGTTCGCGGCGATCGCCGAGCACGGCCGCGGTGGAGCTGCCCGGAGGTAGCAGAGGGCACAATGGGGGCGCCGCCGTGCCCCGTGCACCGCGTGCCCGCACCGCATGCCCCACGTATCGAGGAGATCCGCGCAAGTGACCCGCCGACCCGCGTCCGTGACCGTCCGCGTCCCCGCCAAGGTCAATGTCCAGCTCGCGGTGGGCGGGCCGCGCCCCGACGGCTTCCACGACCTGGCGAACGTCTTCCTGGCCGTCGGCCTGTACGACGAGGTCACCGTCGCTCCCGCCGAAGGGCTGCGGATCACGGTCGCCGGCCCGGACGCCGACCAGGTCCCCGTCGACGCGGGCAACCTCGCCGCCCGCGCCGCCATCGCGCTGGCCGCGCGGCACGGCCTGGACCCGCACGTCCACATCCACATCGCCAAGGACATCCCCGTCGCCGGCGGCATGGCGGGCGGCAGCGCCGACGCGGCGGGCGCGCTGGTCGCCTGCGACGCGCTGTGGGGCACCGGCGCGAGCCGCGAGGAACTGCTGGCGATCTGCGCCGAGCTCGGCAGCGACGTCCCCTTCAGCCTGGTCGGCGGCGCGGCACTCGGCCGCGGTCGCGGCGAGCTGCTGGAGCCGCTGGAGACCGGCGGCACCTTCCACTGGGTCTTCGCCGTCGCGGACGGCGGCCTGTCCACCCCCGAGGTCTACCGCGAGTGCGACCGGCTCCGCGGCGACGCCCCGGTGCCCGACCCGGAGGCCTCCCCGGCCCTGCTCGGCGCGCTGCGGGCCGGTGACGCCGTCGCCCTGGCCGCCGCCCTGTCGAACGACCTCCAGCCGGCGGCGCTGTCCCTGCGCCCGTCCCTCGCCGCGACGCTGGCCGCCGGCACCGACGCGGGCGCCCTGGCCGCCCTGGTCTCCGGCTCCGGTCCCACCACCGCCTTCCTCGCCAAGGACGCCGAGTCGGCACGGGCCGTCGCCGCTGCCCTCGCCGCCTCCGGCACCTGCCGCGCGGTACGGCCCGCCACTGGCCCCGCGCAGGGCGCGACCCTGCTCTGAGTACCCGTACCCACCCTGTCCCGGGGCGGGTCGAGTACGCGCGACCTGACGGCCCCGGCACCCCGGCGCGGCATCGTGCCGGTATGGGGATGACAGCCGGAGAGACGGCCGCGGCCACGCCCGCGACGGGACCGATACGCCGGCTTCCCGCGGGTGGCCTCGCTGGCGACGGCCGTGCGGGGGCACTGGCTGACGGGCGGCGGTGTCCTCGGCCCGTCCGCCGTCGGCTTCGGCGGCCTCCTCGACGGCCACTCGGCCACCCTGATGGCCTTCCGGGTCACCGCCCCGGCCGCGCTCCTCATGGCCGCCGCCGGCTGGGCCCTGGTCGAACGGGCGGGCCGCGTCAGGGGCTGAGCCGGGCTTCAGCCCCCCCGGCCGACCTTGAGGACGAGCACGGTGACGGTCTCGGCGTCAGGCCGGTACAGAACACGCCAGTCGCCGACGGACAGCCGCCAGTACCCCGAGCCCCAGGGGCGGGCGCCGTCCGGGGACGCGGTTCCCCGGCCGCATCCCGGACGGCAGCCGCGCGCGCCTTCGCACCCACCGGATCGAGGAGGCGCGGGCGGCGGAACCCGGCCACGGCCTGGTGCTGCCCTGCGGCTGTGTACGGTTGGTGATTCACCTGAGGCGGCCGGGCCCACCCGCACGGGTGCCCGGGGGCGGCCGCCGTGCCCGGGGCGGGAGGCGCCCGCACTACCCTGGGAGGTCGTTCTTTCGTAGTGACAGGAGTCCCATGGCCGTCAACCTGGTCAACGTCGAGTCCGTCAGCAAGGTGTACGGCACGCGCACCCTGCTGGACGGGATCTCGCTCGGCGTATCGGAGGGCGACCGCATCGGTGTCGTCGGCCGCAACGGCGACGGGAAGACGACCCTGATCCGGATGCTGGCGAAGCTGGAGGGGCCGGACACCGGGCGCGTGACGCACACCTCCGGCCTGCGGCTCGGCGTGCTGACCCAGCACGACAGCCTGGACCCGGAGGCCACCGTCAGGCACGAGGTGGTCGGCGACCGCGCGGACCACGAGTGGGCCGGCGACGCGAAGATCCGGGACGTGCTGACCGGGCTCTTCGGCGGGCTGGACCTGCCCGGCTTCCCGCAGGGACTCGACACGGTGATCGGGCCGCTGTCCGGTGGCGAGCGCCGCCGGATCGCGCTGGCGAAGCTGCTGATCGCCGAGCAGGACCTGATCGTGCTCGACGAGCCCACCAACCACCTCGACGTCGAGGGCATCTCCTGGCTCGCCGGCCATCTGCGGGCACGCCGCTCGGCACTGGTGTGCGTGACCCACGACCGCTGGTTCCTGGACCAGGTCTGCACGCGGATGTGGGACGTGCAGCGCGGCGACGTCCACGAGTACGAAGGCGGCTACAGCGACTACGTCTTCGCCCGCGCCGAGCGCGAGCGGATCGCCGCGACCGAGGAGGTCAAGCGGCAGAACCTGATGCGCAAGGAGCTGGCCTGGCTGCGCCGCGGCGCCCCCGCCCGCACCAGCAAGCCGCGCTTCCGCATCGAGGCGGCCAACGAGCTCATCGCCGACGTTCCGCCGCCGCGCGACAACGCCGAGCTGATGAAGTTCGCGACGACCCGGCTGGGCAAGACGGTCTTCGACCTGGAGAACGTGACCGTGCAGGCCGGCCCCAAGCTGCTGCTGAAGCACCTGACCTGGCAACTGGGCCCCGGCGACCGGGTCGGCCTGGTCGGCGTCAACGGCGCGGGCAAGACCTCCTTGCTGCGGGCGCTCGCGGACGCCGCCGCGAGCGACGGCGAGAAGCAGCCGGCGGCCGGCAAGGTCGTGGTCGGGAAGACCGTGCGGCTGGCGTACCTGTCGCAGGAGGTCGCCGAGCTGGACCCGTCGATGCGGGTGCTGCAGGCGGTGGAGTCGGTGCGCGGCCGCGTCGACCTGGGCAAGGGCCGGGAGATGACGGCGGGCCAGCTCTGCGAGAAGTTCGGCTTCACCAACGAGAAGCAGTGGACCCCGGTCGGCGACCTGTCCGGCGGTGAGCGGCGCCGGCTGCAGCTGCTGCGGCTGCTGATGGACGAGCCCAACGTCCTGTTCCTCGACGAGCCCACCAACGACCTGGACATCGAGACCCTGACCCAGCTGGAGGACCTGCTCGACGGCTGGCCCGGCTCGATGGTGGTCATCTCCCACGACCGCTACTTCCTGGAGCGCACCACCGACCGCACCTTCGCCCTGCTCGGCGACGCGACGCTGCGCATGCTGCCGCGCGGCATCGACGAGTACCTGGAGCGGCGCCGCGCGGCCGTCGAGGCCGCGGCCCCCGCGGCCGCCCCGGCCAAGCCCAAGGGCGGCGGCGACAGCCGTGCGGCCAAGAAGGAACTGCAGCGCATCGAGCGCCAGTTGGACAAGGTCAGCGAGCGGGAGTCGAAGCTGCACGCCGCCATCGCCGAGAACGCCACCGACTTCGAGAAGGTGGCCGAACTCGACATGGAACTGCGCTCGCTGGCGGCGGAGCGCGAGGAACTGGAGATGCGCTGGCTGGAGCTCGCCGACGAGGTGTAGCAGTGCCGTAACGGTCGATCGGCGCGGGGGCGGAACCGTGCGACCCCGGTGGTACAAAGAGGGTCACCGTCCGCCTCCGCGTCTGTGCCCGAAAGGTGCCCGCTGATGTCGCAGCCGCCGCCTCCTCCCGGCAACCAGCCCGGATTCGGGCCGCAGCCGCCGCAGTACGGTTACCCGGCTCAGCAGCCCAACCCCTACGCCCAGCCGCCCGGTTACCCCCAGGGGCAGCAGCCCCCGCCCCCGGGCCCGTACGGACCCAACCCGTACGCCCAGGCGCCGCCGAACCAACCGGTCCCCGGGTACGGCTACCAGCCGTATCCGCCGTACCCGCAGCCGCCAAGGCGCGGCAACGGCAAGGTGGTCGGTATCGTGGCGGCCGCGATCGCGGCGGTCCTGGTCGTCGGCGCGGGTGTCTTCCTGGCGACCAGGGGCGGTGACAAGGCGCCCTCGGACACCCCGGCGAAGGGCGGTAGCAGCCGGCCCGCCGGCGACGGCCCCCTGAAGGCCGGCGCGCTGTGGGACAAGCAGGCGGTGCGGCCGCCGAAGTCCGAGATCACCGCCCCCGTGGCGGACGCCTGGTTCACCGGCAACGCGGTCGTCAAGACGATGCCGGACGCGCTGCGCTCCTTCGACATCGACAGCGGCAAGGAGAACTGGTCGATCCCGCTGTCCGGCGAGTCCTGCCCCGGCCCGGAGTCGGCGGTGAACGACCGCCTGGTGCTGCAGTACGGCACCGACTGCGGCAGCGTGATCGCCGTCGACATCGCCCGCGGCAAGCAGCTGTGGGCGAAGAAGCTGCCGAGCCAGAACGGCCAGACCAGGCACAGCTTCTCGCAGATCGCCATCACGGGCGACACGGCGGCCGTCTCGTGGATCGGCGGCTCGGTCGCGTACCGGATCAGCACCGGCGCGGTGCTGTGGACGCCCAAGGCCGGTTCGCAGTGCACCGACAAGGGCTACCACGGCGGTCGCGCGCTGGTCGCGGTCGTCGAGTGCGGCGGATACGGCGGTGACAACTACGTCCAGGGCCTGAGCGAGAGCGGCGCCAAGCAGTGGTCGTGGCAGGTGCCCAGCGGCAGCGAGGTGAACAGCATCATCTCCACCGACCCCGTGGTGGTGGGGCTGTCGGCCGGCAGTGTGTCGCTGTCCGACATCGTGTACCTCGACGGCGGCAGGATGAAGAGCCGGATCTCGCTGGGCGCCGGCGGCGCGGACGCCACGTACCGGATCCGCTGCGAGGACAACCGGTGCACCGATTTCGCGATCGACGGCACGACCATCTACCTGCCGACCAGGACCCACGCGGGCAACGGCGACTCCTACACCCAGACGAACGAGATCGCCGCGATCGATCTCACCACCGGCAAGCCGAAGTGGCTCGCCAAGCCGGACCAGGAGCGCGAGGTAAAGATCATCGGGGTGAGCGACGGCAAGGTCGTCGCCTACCAGAAGAACACCTACGCCAAGCCGGGCCGCCTGGTGCGGGTCGATCCCGCGTCCCGGAAGGTCACCTCGTACATGGAACTCCCGGAGAGCGGCAAGGATCTGGAGAACGAGTTCCTCGACAGCGACTCGGGCTGGTGGCTGTACAAGGACCACTTCTTCCTGACCTCCGACCACATCTCCGCCTCGTCCAACCTGACGGACAAGTCCATCGCCGCCTTCGGCTGACACGGCGGGTGGAAGACGTCGCATCCGGGCGCCTCAAACAAGCACACCCGGTCGCAAGTCGGCCATGTTTGGAGATAATGCGGATTTAGGGAGGCTTCTGCCGAGTAGGGGGCGCAAAGCGTCGAACAAGCGTGTACCTTCCCGGGCATGGCCCGGGCCCGCCGTGGGGGCACAGGCGGCGTGCCGGACGGGCCTCGCCACGGCATGTGAAGGGGGACGGCTTGGACTCGGTGGGCAGGTCCGCGCCAGTCCATGGGGGGATGAGGGGGACGCCCATGGGCGTACGGCTCGTCGTCGTCGACGACCATCGTCTGCTGGCCGAGGCGCTCGCCTCGGCGCTGAAGCTGCGCGGGCACCGGGTGCTCGCGGCGGCCGCGCCCTCGTCGGGGGCGGCGGATCTCGTGCTGAGCCGGTCGCCGGAGGTGTGCCTGATCGGGACGGCGGCGCCGGCCGAGCCGGGTGCCTTCGACGCGGTCGTCCGCATCAAGCGGGAGCGGCCCGGGGTGGCGGTGCTGGTCCTCGGGCCGGTGCCCAACCCGCGGGGGATAGCCGCCGCCTTCGCCGCGGGGGCCTCGGGGTACGTACGGCACGACGAGCGGATCGAGGGCGTCGAGCGGGCGATGGCCAAGGCCCGCGCGGGCGAGGTGGCCGTGGCGCCGGCACTGCTGCAGGGCGCGTTCGCCGAGCTGCTCAACCCGGTGGCCGAGCCGGACGACGAGGGCACCAGGCTCCTCCAGATGCTCACCCCGCGCGAGGTCGAGGTGCTGCTGCGGGTCGCGGAGGGCGAGGACACCCGGCTGATCGCGGCGGGCATGCGCATCGCGCCCAGCACCGCCCGGACGCATGTGCAGCGGGTGCTGATGAAGCTGGGGGTGGGCTCCCGGCTGGAGGCCGCGGCGCTGGCGGCCCGCACGGGTCTGCTGGACCGGGTCAGCCATCGTCTCCCGGGCGGTGCGATCCCCGCTCAGGGGGGTCCTCCGCAGGGGGCAGGGGAGGAGGCGGACTGAGCTTCATCCACAGGAGGAAGAGCAGTCCGAGCACCAGCATGCCGATCCCGGCCCAGAGGTTGATGTTGATGCCCTCGGCCTTGGCGATGGCCGCGTCGGAGGCGGTGATCCC
Source organism: Streptomyces sp. NPDC001070 (assembly GCF_053598835.1). Classification (NCBI taxonomy): domain Bacteria; kingdom Bacillati; phylum Actinomycetota; class Actinomycetes; order Kitasatosporales; family Streptomycetaceae; genus Streptomyces; species Streptomyces sp. NPDC001070. The sequence goes on along the minus strand of NZ_JBSFLB010000012.1, from coordinate 159,068 downwards.
GGCGATGGTCACGATCAGCCCGTAGACGACGAACAGGCCCCCGATGACGCGGCGCACGTCGAAGAGCCGTGCCGCGGAGGCCGACTTCTGCTCCAGCTCCTCGATCCGGTGCTGGAACTCCGACTCGTTCCCGTACTGGCTCACGACACGTCACCTCAGAGGGAGAAGGGGATGTAGCACAGGGCGGCCAGGATGACCGCGCCCCAGCCGAGCAGCGCGGGCCTGCGGTACCAGGCGTCGTCGCCCTTGGCGGGCGGCTCGGCCATGCCCGGTGAGGTGGTCCCGTAGACGAGGCCGGCCAGCGACTCGACGGGCTTCGGCTTCGTGAACCACGAGACGGCGATCATCACCACGCCGCCTACGACGAAGGCGGCGATGGCGGAGACGAAGTTGGCGCCCTGGTCGCTGGGGATCGAGATCAGCCCGCCCTTGTAGAACCAGAAGTAGTTGATCATCGCGGCGACCGTGCCGCTCAGCAGCCCCCAGAAGCCGGCCGCCGCGGTGGAGCGCTTCCAGAACATGCCGAGGATGAACACGCAGAACAGCGGCACGTTGAAGAACGAGAAGAGCGTCTGCAGGTAGTTCATGATGTTGCTGAAGGACGAGGCGATGACGGCCGTGCCCATGCCGATGAGCACGCCGATCGCCGTCACCACGCGCCCGGTCGTGATGTAGTAGCCGTCGGGGCGGCCGCGCCGCACGTAGGCGCCCCAGATGTCGTACGTGAAGACGGTGTTGAACGACGAGACGTTGGCCGCCATGCCGGCCATGAAGGCGGCCAGCAGTCCGGTGATGGCGATCCCGAGGACGCCGTTGGGCAGCAGGTCGCGCATGAGCACCGGGATCGCGTCGTTGTACTGCAGCCCGCTGCCCGGCTTGCCCAGGCCCGGCTCCATGACGAGCGCGATCAGCCCCGGCAGGACGACGATCAGCGGGATGAAGATCTTGGGGTACGCGGCGATGAGCGGGGTGCGCTGGGCGGCCGAGAGGTTCTTCGCCGACAGTGCGCGCTGCACCTCGGCGAAGTTGGTCGTCCAGTAGCCGAAGCTGAGAACGAAGCCGAGCCCCAGCACGATGGTCAGCCAGTTCGCCCCGAGCGGGTTCGGCGAGCCGATGCCGGTGCCGTCCCAGGCGGTGAGGAACGCGGCGCCGTGGGAGTCGGTCAGCGAGTCCCTCAGGCCGGACCAGCCGCCGACCCGCTTCAGCCCGACGACGGTGAGCGGGATCAGCGCCGCGAGGATCACGAAGAACTGCAGCACCTCGTTGTAGATCGCGGAGGAGAGGCCGCCGAGGGTGATGTAGAAGAGCACGAAGAAGCCGGAGACGACGATCGCCACCCACTGCGGCCAGCCGATCAGCGCCTCCAGCACGATCGCCATCGCGTACAGGTTGACGCCCGCGATGAGCAGCGCCGACACCGCGAAGATGATCGAACTGAGCAGGTGCGAGGCGGGACCGAAGCGGTGAAGCAGGAACTCCGGCACGGAACGGACCTTGGAGCCGTAGTAGAACGGCATCATCACCAGGCCGAGGAAGACCATGGCCGGAATGGCGCCGATCCAGTACCAGTGCACCACGTACACGCCGTACTGTGCGCCGTTGGCGGCCATCCCGAGGATCTCGGTGGCACCCAGGTTGGCGGCGATGAACGCCAGACCGGTGACCCAGGCGGGCAGCGACCGGCCGGACAGGAAGAAGTCGAGGCTGGTCCGCACGGCGCGGCGCGCCGCGAAGCCGATGCCGAGGACGACGACGAAGTAGATCGCGAGGATCGAGTAGTCGAGCGCGTTGGTGGGGAGCCGTAGCCCTTCTGCCAGGTTTTGCATGGTTTGATCACTCCCCGGTACGGGGTCCTCGTTGACGCCGCTGTTGCGTTGTGGTTCATTGTGTTTGGTTCTGTTTGTTGGCGTGGCGTGAGGAGCCCGCAGGGTGAAGAAGACATCGACCCGGCTCGCCGACGGGCGCGAGCTGATCTACTACGACCTGCGCGACGACGAACCCCGCGACGCCGTGGACCGGCGGCCGCTGGACGAGATCGCGTCCGCCTCGGAGATCCGCCACGACCCGCTGCTCGGTGACTTCGTCGCCGTCGCCTCCCACCGCCAGGCCCGCACCTACCACCCGCCCGCGGACGAGTGCCCGCTGTGCCCGTCCCGGGAGGGCCGGCATGGGGGTGCCCCCTATGGGGGAGAGATCCCGGACGACCACTACGACGTGGTCGTCTTCGAGAACCGCTTCCCCTCGCTCACCGGGGAACACGGCCGGTGCGAGGTCGTGTGCTTCACCGACGAGCACGACAAGTCCTTCGCCGACCTCACCCCCGAGCAGGCCCGGCTGGTCCTCGACGCCTGGACCGACCGCACGGCCGAACTCTCCCGGCTGCCCGGCGTCGAGCAGGTCTACTGCTTCGAGAACCGCGGCGAGGAGATCGGCGTCACCCTCGGCCACCCGCACGGCCAGATCTACGGCTATCCGTACGCCACGCCCCGCACCGAGCTGATGCTCCGTTCCCTGGAGCGGCACCGTGAGGCCACCGACGGCCGCAACCTCTTCGACGACCTGGTGGCCCGCGAGCGCGAGGACGGCAGCCGCGTCGTCCTGGAGGGCGAGCACTGGACCGCCTTCGTGCCGTACTCCGCCCACTGGCCGTACGAGGTGCACCTCTACCCGCTTCGCCGGGTGCCGGACCTGACGGCCCTGGACGAGGCGGCCCGCGCGGAGTTCCCGGGGCTGTACCTGGAACTGCTGCGCCGCTTCGACCGGCTGTTCGGCCCGGGACAGCCCCCGACCCCGTACATCTCCGGCTGGCACCAGGCGCCGTTCGGCAGTGCGCTGCGCGACGAGTTCGCGCTGCACCTGGAGCTGTTCACGATCCGCCGCACCGAAGGGAAGCTGAAGTACCTCGCCGGCTCCGAGTCCGGCATGAGCGCGTTCATCAACGATGTGCCGCCGGAGACCGCCGCGAGCCGGCTGAGGGAGGTCGCTTCCTCGTGAGCCGCGTGCTCGTGAACGGAACGGTGCCGCACTCTCGGCGAGTGTTCACCCGGCGCCACTACGGTGGCCCCGAGACGAATGCGAGAAAGGCTGTGACCCTGTGAGCGACCCCCGCACGAAGAAGGTTCTGGTCACCGGCGGCGCCGGATACGTGGGCAGCGTCGTGGCGGCCCATCTGCTGGAAGCCGGCCACCGGGTCACCGTCCTGGACGACCTGTCCACCGGCTTCCGGGCCGGCGTCCCCGAGGGCGCCGACTTCGTCGAGGGCCGCGTCCAGGACGCGGCGAAGGTGCTCGACGCCACGTACGACGCCGTGCTGCACTTCGCGGCCAGCTCCCAGGTCGGCGAGTCCGTCGTCCACCCCGAGAAGTACTGGCGCAACAACGTCGCGGGCACGCTGGACCTGCTCACGGCCATGCGCGACACCGGTGTGCGCCGCATGGTCTTCTCCTCCACCGCCGCCACCTACGGCGAGCCGAAGTCCGTCCCCATCACGGAGGACGACCCGACGCTGCCGACCAACCCGTACGGCGCCTCCAAGCTCGCCGTCGACCACATGATCACCAGCGAGGCCGTCGCCCACGGCCTGGCGGCGGTCTCCCTGCGCTACTTCAACGTCGCGGGCGCCTACGGCGCCTTCGGCGAGCGCCACGACCCCGAGTCGCACCTCATCCCGCTCGTGCTGCAGGTCGCCCAGGGCCGCCGGGAGGCGATCTCCGTCTTCGGCGACGACTACCCGACTCCCGACGGGACCTGCGTCCGCGACTACATCCACGTCGCCGACCTCGCCGAGGCGCATCTGCTCGCCGTCGACGCGCCGGCCCCCGGCGAGCACCTGATCTGCAACCTCGGCAACGGCAACGGCTTCTCCGTGCGCGAGGTCATCGAGACCGTCCGGCAGGTGACCGGACACCCCGTCCCCGAGGTCGTGACCGCGCGCCGCGGCGGTGACCCGGCCGTCCTGGTCGCCTCCGCCGAGCGCGCCAAGGAGCGGCTCGGCTGGCGCCCCTCGCGAACCGATCTCGCCGAGATCGTCCGCGACGCCTGGAACTTCGCACAGGACCTGCAGAACCGGGAGGACGGCAAGTGACCGAGGACGGCTTCCGAGCGACGTACGGCACCGGGCCCGAGGGGGTCTGGGCCGCGCCCGGCCGGGTGAACCTGATCGGCGAGCACACCGACTACAACGACGGCTTCGTGATGCCCTTCGCGTTGCCGCACACCACCGTCGCGGCGGTCGCCCGCCGTGCCGACGGCCGGCTGCGGCTGCACACCGCCTCGCCGGACGTCCCCGCGGGCGTCGTGGAACTCCACGTCGACGAGCTCGAACCCGGCGGCGGCGCGGGCTGGGCCGACTACCCCGCCGGGGTCATCTGGGCGCTGCGCGACGCCGGCCACGAGATCACCGGTGCCGACATCCACTTCGAGAGCACCGTCCCCACCGGCGCCGGGCTGTCGTCCTCGGCCGCCCTCGAGGTCGTCACGGCCGTCGCCGTCAACGACCTCTACGGCCTCGGCCTGGAAAGCTGGCGGATCGCCCGGCTCTGCCAGCGCGCCGAGAACGTCTACGTGGGCGCCCCCACCGGGATCATGGACCAGACCGCCTCGGCGTGCTGCACCGAGGGGCACGCACTGTGGCTGGACACCCGCGACCTGGCGCAGCGCCAGATCCCCTTCGACCTGGCGTCCCAGGGCCTGCGGCTGCTGGTCGTCGACACCCGGGTCGCCCACGCCCACAGCGAGGGCGAGTACGGCAGGCGGCGGGCCGGCTGCGAGGAGGCGGCGGCGCTGCTCGGCGTGGACGCGCTGCGGGACGTCCCGTACGACGGGCTCGACGAGGCCCTCGCGCGCATCGACGAGCCCGGACTGCGGTCGCTGGCACGGCACGTCGTCACCGAGAACCGGCGGGTCGAGCGGGTCGTCGAGCTGCTGGAGACGGGCGACGCCCGTGGCATCGGGCCGGTGCTGACCGAGGGCCACGCCTCCCTGCGGGACGACTTCCGGGTCTCCTGCCCCGAACTCGACCTCGTGGTCTCGGCCGGTGTCGAGGCGGGCGCCCTGGGCGCGCGCATGACCGGCGGCGGCTTCGGCGGTTCGGCGATCGTGCTGGTGGAGGACTCCGCCGCGGAGAAGACCGCCGACGCGATCGTCAGCGCCTTCGCCACGGCCGGCCACCGCGAACCCCGGGTCTTCACCGCGGTGCCGTCCGCGGGGGCGCGCCGGCTGACCTGACGCCGACGGGGACCGGGAGCTGAGCCCGCGGGCTCAGCTCCCGTCGGTGAGGCGCCTGGTCAGCAGGAAGTCCGTCACGCCCGGCGGGTAGTCGGGGATCGCGCAGACGATGACGTAGCCCAGCCCCTCGTAGAAGCGGGGGGCCTGGAAGTCCCAGGTGCTGACGCGGGCGTGGAGGCAGCCCCGCTCACGGGCGGCGGCCTCGGCGCGGCGGACGAGTTCGCCGCCCACACCCTCGCCGCGGGCGGCCCCGGCGACCCAGAGCAGGTCGATGTGGAGCCACCGCGCCCAGGTGTGCCCCGCGAGGCCGCCGACCAGTTCCCCGTCCTCGTCGAAGGCGTGGACGTCGACGGGGAGCTCCCGTTCCGCGTCGGTGCCGCGCATCGACGCGAGCACCGGCGACCCGGCCGTGTTGGACACCCGCAGCCGCTGCCGCAGTTCGGCACGCCGCTCATCGTCCACCGCTGTGGAAAACCGCACCATGGGCCACAGCTTGGCACGTCCCCGGGGAAGTCCGTCCCGCAAGTTTTTCCATTCGGGCGCCTTTGTCTGCTCCTGCCCCTAGGCTTTTTGGCAGCGCCGGTGGGGGCCGGCGGCATCAGGGGGCAGACACAAGAGTTCGGCACCTGGTGGGGGACGGCTGCTAGCCCGGCGGGGTGCGGCCTCCCCCACCAGGTGCCGGCCCTCCGTGCACATCGACCTTGTCCGTGGGGGAAAGTGCCGAATGCCGGGAGTGGGGCCCGTGGGACGAATCCGCGTTCTCGTCGTCGACGACCACCGCATCTTCGCCGAATCGCTCGCAGCCGCCCTCGCGGCGGAACCCGATGTCGACGTGTCGGCCGCCGGGAGCGGGGCGGCCGCCCAGCGCTGCCTGGAACGCGCGGTTGCCGACGGCCGCCGTTACGACGTGCTGCTGGTCGACGCCGACCTGGGCACGGCGTCCACGGCGGGGGGCCTGGTCATGGGGACGCCCAAGATCGCGCCGCTGGGCGCGGTGGACGGCGGCGCCCAGGCCGGGCTCGACGGCATCGCCCTGGTGGAACGCGTCCGCGCGGAACACCCCGCGACCCGGACGGTCGTACTGGCCGAGCGGGACGACGCGCGCCGTGCCGCCCGGGCCCTGCAGGCGGGCGCCTTCGGCTGGGTCGCCAAGGACTGCTCACTGTCCCGGTTGCTGGCGGTGATGCGCGGCGTCCTGCGCGACGAGACGCATCTGCCGCCCGCGCTCCTCACCGGGGTGCTGCGGGAGTTGACCGCCGCGCGCCGCCATCGCACGGAGAGCGAGCGACTGGTGGAGTCGCTCACCCCGCGCGAGCAGGAGGTGCTGCGCTGCATGGTGGCGGGCCTGGGCCGGAAGGCGGTCGCCGAGCGGCTGTATCTGTCGCCGCACACGGTCCGTACCCACATGCAGAACGTGCTGGGCAAGCTGGGCGTGCACTCGACGCTGGCCGCGGTGGCACTGGCCCGGCGGGCGGGGGTGCCCCCGGCCGAGGGCGAGGCCGCCCGGGTGGGCTCGGCGGCACCCGTCCAGCACGCCTGACGGTACGTCGCGCGGCGGATCGCCCTCCCCGTCACCGGGGAGAGCGACCCGCCGGGTCACCGCGGAGTCCCGCGGTTATTCACCGCCGACGCCGGTGACCGGCGCCGAGCGGCTGGTGTCACGGTCGTTGGCACGGTCACGATGACCGTTGTCCTGACCGCGGTCGTTGAGGCCGGCGAACGGGTCCCGGCCGTTGTCGTTGCCGCGGTTGTCGCCGTGGCCGTTGTTGTTGCCGTGGTTGTCGCCGTGGCCGTTGTTGTTGCCGTGGTTGTCGCCGTGGCCGTTGTTGTCGCCGTGGCCGTTGTTGCCCCGGTTGTCGCCGCGGTCGTCGAAGGGGTCGCGGCCGTTGTCGCCGCGGTTGTCGCCGCGGTCGTCGAAGGGATCGCGGCCGTTGTCGCCGCGGTTGTCGAAGGGGTCGCGGCCGTTGTCGCCGCCGTTGCCGCCGCGCCCGTTGTCTCCACGGCCGTTGCCGCCGCGCCCGTTGTCTCCACGGCCGTTGTCGCGGCCGTTGCCGCCGCGCCCGTTGTCGCCGCGGTTGCCGCCGAGGCCGTTGTTACGGCAGTTGAAGCCCCCGAGACCGTTGAAGCCGCCGAGGCCGTTGTTGAAGCCGGGGCCGGCCACGAAGCCGGGGCCGCCGATTCCTCCGACTCCGCCGACGAAGCCGGGGCCGCCGACGCCACCCACGAAGCCAGGACCGGCGATTCCGCCTACTCCGCCTACTCCGCCGATGCCGCCGACGAAGCCGGGGCCGCCGATTCCACCGACGCCGCCGACGCCGCCGACGCCGCCGACGCCGCCGACGAAGCCGGGGCCGCCGATTCCACCGACTCCGCCGACGCCGCCCACGAAGCCGGGACCGCCGTTGATGCCGCCGCGGCCGTTGCCGCCGCGGCCGCCGGGGCCGTCGCCGCGCTTGGCGAGGGCGACACTGTCGAGGGGCTGCTCGGTGCGGTCGTCGTTGCGGAAGGGGTCCTCCACGCCGTTGAAGCGCTCGTCGCCGCGGCCGTGCTCCCTGCCGCCGTGTCCGCCGCGGCAGTTGATGCCGCCGATGCCGCCGATGCCGCCAATTCCGCCGATGCCGCCGACGCCGCCGACGCCGCCGACCCCGCCGACGCCGCCAGGGCCGCCGCACCAGCCCGGCGCGGGGCCGAGGTTGGCGACGAAGCGGGCCGAGGACCAGGCCCAGAGGTTGCCGCTGAGCTGGTACCAGCGCGGGTTGCCGCCGATGGGGCTGCCCACGGCCTTGCAGACGATGGCCACCAAGGCGTTGAAGGGAACGACGCCGACGCTGGGGAACTGCACGCCGGGTCCGCTGCGGACCCGCAGACCCGTACGGGCGAGGACGCGGCCCTGGAACAGGGCGACGTGGGGGGAGCGCGCGGACGCCGCCGCTACGTCGCGGGAAAGATCGCGAAGGCGCTCGGAAGGAGAGACGATTTCACTTTGGCCGTCCGGTCCAGGAGCGGCAGGCACCCCGGCGGCAGGCCGGCCGTCGGTGGCGAAGGCGGTGCCCATGGTGCCGATGGCGAGGGTGCCGGCCAAGGCGCCGGTCACCGCGGTTGCGGCTATCTTGCTTGCGCGGGTGTGCAGAGTCATCTGCATCTCCAAGGTGGAGCGGGACCCGGCGGGGTCCAGGGAAATGGAAGCCGGCGCGCCCGACTGCCTTCCACTTGACGATGTCGGTACTTGGTGCGCCGGCAGCCGCAAAAGTGGCCATTTGAGCCTTTATGCGGCGTTCACGGACATCACGCTAAATGCGCCACTTTGTGTGCGCAACCGGTGGCGGAGCGTGGCCGTTTGTGATCATTCCCTGATGGTTACGGCGGGTAATCGGCGTCAGCCGGGGATGTTGTCGAAGGGCGCGGTCAACTGTCGGAGCAGATTCGCCAGTTCCCCGCGCTGGCGGCTGGAGAGCTCGCCGAGGATCGCCCGCTCCTGGGCCAGGAGGCCCGCCAGTGCCTGATCGGCCCGGTCTCGTCCCTCCGGGGTGAGCCGTACGAGGACGCCGCGCCGGTCCGAGGGATCGGGCAGCCGCTCCACGAGGCCCTTCTTGGTGAGCCGGTCGATCCGGTTGGTCATCGTCCCCGAGGTGACCAGTGTCTGCGTCAGCAGCTGCCCGGGCGAGAGCTGGTAGGGCGCACCCGCGCGGCGCAGGGAGGTGAGCACGTCGAACTCCCAGGGCTCCAGACTGTGCTCGGAGAACGCCAGCCGGCGCGCCCGGTCCAGATGCCTCGCCAGCCGGCTGACCCGGCTGAGCACCTCGAGCGGCTCGACGTCGAGGTCAGGGCGCTCCCTGCGCCATGCAGCGACCAGCCGGTCGACCTCGTCCTCCATGGAGATCAGTGTAGTGGTTGTGTCGACATGAAGTCTCTTGACGTCAAGAGATTAGCTCTGGAACCTTGTGGGCAATGTCGGCGGCAGGAAGAGATCCATTTCTCGCCAGGGAGTTCGAAACATGCCCGCAGCAACCTGGGACCCCACGCAGTACCTCCGCCACTCCACCCACCGCACCCGCCCCTTCCACGACCTCCTGGCCCGGATACCGGAGCTCCCGGGGGCGAGCCCGCGTATCGCCGACGTCGGCTGCGGCCCCGGCAATGTGACCGCGCTGCTCGCGCAGCGCTGGCCCGGGGCCCGGATCACCGGTCTCGACAGCTCCGCCGACATGCTCGAGGCCGCCCGGGCCTACGAGGGCCCCACCCCCGGGGGCGGCAGCCTCACGTTCCGGGCCGCCGACGCCGCCCACTGGATCCCCGACGGGCCCTACGACCTGATCGTCTCCAACGCCGCGCTCCAGTGGGTCGAGGGCCATGCCGAGCGCTTCCCCGTCTGGGTCGAGCAGCTCGCCCCCGGTGGGGTCCTGGCCTTCCAGGTCCCCGGCAACTTCACCTCGCCCAGCCACGCCCTGCTCGGCGAGCTCTGCGACTCCCCGGCCTGGCGCGACCGCCTCGGCGACGGCCACGGCCGCCGCTACGTCCACATCCTCGAACCTCCCGGCTACCTGGAGCGCCTCATCGAGATCCCCGAGGTCGAGGTGGACGTCGACGTCTGGGAGACCACGTACGTACAGCTCCTGCAGGGCGAGGACGCGGTGCTCGAATGGACCAAGGGCACGGCGCTGCGCCCCGTCCTGACCGCCCTGGCGGACGACCCGGTGGCCACCCAGGAGTTCCTCGGCCAGTACCGGGACCTGCTGCGCAAGGCCTACCCGGCCGGGCCGCACGGCACCGTCTTCCCCTTCCGGCGGATCTTCGCCGTCGCACGAAAGGCCGGGTGATCCCGTTGATAACCGCCCTCGACCACATCCAGCTCGCCGCCCCGCCCGGCTCCGAGGAGCGGCTGCGCGCCTTCTACGCGGGGGTCCTGGGGATGACCGAGGTCCCCAAGCCGCCCGTGCTCGCCGCCCGCGGCGGCTGCTGGTTCGCCGCCGGCTCCGCACAGCTGCACATAGGCGTCGAGGAGGACTTCCGCCCCGCGCGGAAGGCCCATCCGGGATTACGGGTGAGCGGTATCGAGGCGTACGCGGACGTGCTGCGGTCCCGCGGCGCCGGGGTCGTCTGGGACGGTGATCTGCCGGGGCACCGCCGCTTCTACACCGAGGACCCGTTCGGCAACCGCCTGGAGTTCCTGGAGCCCGGCGCCGGGTGAAACGGCGGCGGCGCCGGACCCCGTCACGGGGCCCGGCGCCGCCGGCCGGCGCTGTCCGGTGATCAGTGCTGTCCGGCGCCCTTGCGGCGCCGCATCACCAGCGCCGCACCCGCGCCGACCAGCAGCAGCGCGGCGAAGGCGATGCCGCCCACCTGGGCGCCGGTCTCGGCGAGATTGCCGCTGTCCGTACCGGGGGCGGCGGAGTCCGAGGCGGACGGTGCGACCGTCGCGGAGGCCGAGCCGTTCGGCTGCTCACCACCCGCCGGGGCGGAGGCGGACGGGGAGGCCGGACCGGACGGAGACACCGAACCGGAGGGCGAGGCCGAGCCGGAGGGCTGGGTGCCCGTGCCGCCGTTCCCCTCGCCGTTGTCGGCGCAGTCGACCCAGAAGACCTTGTGCTTGGCCCGGCCGTGCTCCCCGTCGAAGTTCCAGAACAACTTGTAGTGGCCGTCCGCGAGCGCGATGTCCTCCGTGCGCTCGTGACCGGAGCCGTCGAGCGTCAGCGAACCGGACTTCACCGTCTCGCCCTTCTCGCCGTCCGTGGGGGCCCATCGCTCGATGTGCCAGTCGGCCCGCTGACCGCCGTCGAACTGGAAGCCGTCGAGGTAGAAGGTGCAGACGTGCGGCTCGTTCTTGTGCAGCTCCTCGCCGGTCTTCGCGTCGTGGATCTTCACATTGCCGTTGTCCCCGGGGGCGTTGTGGGCGAGGGCGACGGGCGCGAACAGCAGGGACGCTGCCAGGGCCGCCGTCGCTGCACCTGCCGTGGAAAGGGCGCGCATGGGCGTACCACCTGAGGGTGTGAGGACGGAATGCGGGGGGAGGTGGCCAGATTTCACCCCCGCGACCTGCGAGTCAAGGGAAACAAAACCCCGTTGGTCCGCATACGTCACACCTGACCCATAGGTCCGGCGTAACGATCGTGCCACGCCCCGGTTCGCAGTGTGAAGACCGGGCCGTGGCCGTCACAGCGTGAAGAAGGCCGCCCCCAGCAGCAGGCCGCCGGCGATCGCCGTCGTCCAGGCGGTGCGCGGCCAGCGCAGGCCGCCGGCCAGTATCAGGGAGGCCAGCAGCAGGGCGCCGGCCAGCGGGATCCAGGCGTGCAGCACACCGGCGAGTCCGCGGCGGACCACCTCGTCGGTGCCGGGCTTCACGGCCACCGGGATCCGCTCACCGGTACGGTGCGTGACCGACTTGTCGATCGTCACCTTCGCCCGTACGGAGCCGAGGCCCTCCGGCACGAAGGGCCCGGTGCAGGTGTCGGCGCCGCAGGCGGAGACCGTCATCGTGCCCTGCTCTCGGCCTTTGGTGAGCATGACGTGCTGCGCGGTCTTCCACGACGTCCACACTCCCGCCGCCAGAATGAAGAGGATCAGCGCGCTCAGCAGGACGATGCGGCCGACCAGCAGCAGACCCCAGGTGCTCTCGGCGGTGCGGCGGGCGAGACTCCGTTTGACCATGCGGGCGATCCTTGGCCATCGCGTGGCGCTCGGTCAACCTTTCGATGGTCAACCGTTGTACGTGCCCTGCGCCCGCTCCAGACCCTCGCAGACGAGCGACTCCACCGCGTCGGCCGCCCGGTCCACGAACCACTCGAGCTCCTTGCGCTCGGCGGAGGAGAAGTCCTTGAGGACGAAGTCGGCGACCTGCATCCGGCCCGGCGGCCGGCCGATGCCGCAGCGCACCCGCAGGTAGTCCGGGCCGAGGGACTTGGTGATCGACTTCAGGCCGTTGTGGCCGTTGTCGCCGCCGCCCTTCTTCAGGCGCAGGGTCGCGTAGTCGATGTCCAGCTCGTCGTGGACCGCGATGATGTTGCCGAGCGGCACCTTGTAGAAGTCGCGCAGCGCCGTCACCGGACCGCCGGACAGGTTCATGTACGTCATCGGCTTGGCCAGCACGACGCGGCGGCCGCTGATGCGTCCCTCGACGACCTGGGACCGGGTCTTGTGGGCCTTGAAGCGCCCGCCGATCCGGTCGGCGAGCAGATCGGCCACCATGAAGCCGATGTTGTGCCGGTTGCCGGCGTACTCCGGTCCGGGGTTGCCCAGACCGGCCACCAGCCAGGGCCCCTCGGGGGCGCTTTCCGCTGCGCTCATGCTCATGGCGTCCATTCAACAGGACCGCCGCCCCGCTCCTGGCGGAGCGGGGCGGCGTCCGGAAACAGCGTGCTGCCGTACTTACTCGGCGGCGGGAGCCTCGGCGGCCTCGCCGGCCTCGGCCTCCTCGCCCTCGGCGGGAGCCTCGGCCTGGGCGGCGACGACCTGGAGGACGACGGCGTCCTCGTCGATGGCCAGGCTGGTGCCCTTCGGCAGGACGATGTCCTTGGCGAGGACGGAGGTACCGGCCTCGAGGCCCTCGATGGAGACGGTGACGCCCTCGGGGATGTGGGTCGCCTCGGCCTCGACCGGCAGCGCGTTGAGGACGTGCTCCAGCAGGTTGCCGCCCGGGGCCAACTCGCCCTCGGTGACGACCGGGACCTCGACGGTGACCTTCTCGCCGCGCTTGACCGCGAGCAGGTCCACGTGCTCCAGGAAGCCCTTCAGCGGGTCGCGCGACACGGCCTTGGGGATCACCAGCTCCTTGCCGTCACCCTCGATGTCCAGGCTGATCAGGACGTTGGGGGTGCGCAGGGCGAGCAGCAGGTCGTGGCCCGGCATGGAGACGTGCTTCGGCTCCTGGCCGTGGCCGTAGATGACACCGGGGACCTGGTGGGCACGGCGGATGCGGCGGGCGGCGCCCTTGCCGAACTCGGTGCGCAGCTGCGCGGAGATCTTCACCTCGGACACGGGAATCACACTCCTCGTAATGACGACGGGACTTCGGTCGGTCGCCCAGCCCACGACGGGCCGTTCCACTTACGAGGAGCGCGTCGATAACGGAGTCCGCCGCCGAAACGGAAACGGCCTCCCTCGCCGAGCAACTCGCAGAGTCTACCCGGCGGGGAGGCCGCCCCGGAAATCGATCAGTACGCGATGCGCGTGATCAGTGCGCGTCCTCGAAGAGGCTCGTCACGGAGCCGTCCTCGAAGACCTCGCGGACCGCGTTGGCGATCGTCGGCGCGATCGACAGCACCGTGATCTTGTCGAGGTCCAGCTCACCCGGCGTCGGCAGGGTGTCGGTGAAGACGAACTCGCTCACCTTGGAGTTCTTCAGCCGGTCCGCGGCCGGGCCGGAGAGCACACCGTGGGTGGCGGTGACGATGACGTCCTCGGCGCCGTTGGCGAACAGGGCGTCCGCCGCGGCGCAGATGGTGCCGCCGGTGTCGATCATGTCGTCGACCAGGACGCAGATCCGGCCGCGCACGTCACCGACGACCTCGTGGACGGTGACCTGGTTGGCGACGTCCGGGTCGCGGCGCTTGTGGACGATGGCCAGCGGCGCGCCCAGGCGGTCGCACCAGCGGTCGGCCACGCGCACCCGGCCGGCGTCGGGGGAGACGACGGTCAGCTTCGAGCGGTCGACCTTGGCGCCCACGTAGTCCGCCAGGATCGGCAGCGCGAACAGATGGTCCACCGGGCCGTCGAAGAAGCCCTGGATCTGGTCGGTGTGCAGGTCGACGGTGAGGATCCGGTCGGCACCCGCGGTCTTCAGCAGGTCGGCGACCAGGCGGGCCGAGATCGGCTCGCGGCCGCGGTGCTTCTTGTCCTGACGCGCGTATCCGTAGAAGGGCACGACCACGGTGATGCGCTTGGCGGAGGCCCGCTTCAGCGCGTCGATCATGATCAGCTGCTCCATGATCCACTTGTTGATGGGAGCGGTGTGGCTCTGGATGACGAAAGCGTCCGAGCCGCGGGCAGACTCCTCGAAGCGGACGTAGATCTCACCGTTCGCGAAGTCGAAGGCCTTCGTCGGCACAAGGTTGACGCCCAGCTCACGTGCCACCTCCTCCGCGAGCTCGGGGTGTGCGCGGCCGGAGAAGAGCATGAGCTTCTTCTCACCGGTCGTCTTGATCCCGGTCACTGCACCGTCTCCTTGGTGTTCAACGCAGCTTCGCCTTCGGTAAGGCAGCTGGCGGAATTGTGTGCACCTCACACGGTACGCGCTGCGTGGCGCAACCGCGCACGTGGGGAAGGCCACCCCGGACGGCCGCCCCGCGTGCGGTCAGGCCTCGGGCCCGGCCTGCTGCGCCTGTTCGGCGGCCTGCGCGGCGGCGCTGCCGGGACGCTTCCTGGCCACCCAGCCTTCGATGTTGCGCTGCTGGCCGCGCGCGACGGCGAGCGAACCGGCCGGCACGTCCTTGGTGATCACCGAGCCCGCGGCGGTGTAGGCGCCGTCCCCGACTGTGACCGGAGCCACGAACATGTTGTCGGAGCCGGTGCGGCAGTGCGAGCCGATGGTGGTGTGGTGCTTGGTCTGCCCGTCGTAGTTGACGAAGACGCTGGCGGCGCCGATGTTGCTGTACTCGCCGATCGTCGCGTCACCGACGTAGGACAGGTGCGGGACCTTGGTGCCCTCGCCGATCGAGGCGTTCTTCATCTCGACGTAGGTGCCGGCCTTCGCCTTGGGGCCGAGCCTGGTGCCGGGACGCAGGTAGGCGTACGGGCCGACCGACGCGGCCTCGCCGATCTCCGCGCTGACGGCCACGGTGTTGCTCACCTTGGCGCCGGGGCCGACCAGGGTGTCGGTGAGCGTGCAGTTGGGGCCGACCTCGGCGCCGGAGGCGAGCCGGGTGTTGCCGTAGAGCTGGGTGTTCGGCAGCACGAGCGAGTCGGGCTCGAACTCCACCGTGACGTCCAGCCAGGTCGACGCCGGGTCCATGATCGTCGCGCCTTCGAGCATCGCCCGCTGCAGCAGGCGGTCGTTGAGGGTGCGGCGGGCCTCGGCGAGCTGCACCCGGTTGTTGATGCCCGCGATCTCGCGGTGGTCCGGGGCGATCGACGCGCCGACGCGGTGGCCGGCCTCGCGCAGGATGCCGAGGGTGTCGGTGAGGTACTCCTCGCCCTGCGCGTTGTCGGTGGTCACCTTGGCCAGCGCGTCCGCCAGCAGCCGCGCGTCGAAGGCGAACACTCCGGAGTTGATCTCGGCGATGGCCCGCTGCTCGTCGGTGGCGTCCTTCTGCTCGACGATCGCGAGCACCGAACCGTCCGCGCCGCGCACGATGCGGCCGTAGCCGGTCGGGTCGGGCACCTCGGCGGTCAGCACGGTGACGGCGTTGCCGTCGGCGGCGTGGGTGGCGACCAGCGCGCGCAGGGTGTCGGGGGTGAGCAGTGGGGTGTCACCCGCGGTGATCACCACCGTGCCGGTCAGCTCGGGGAGCTCCGCCAGGCCCGCGCGGACCGCGTGGCCGGTGCCGTTCTGCTCGTACTGCACGGCGGTGCGGACCGCGGCGTCGGTCTCGGCCAGGTGGGCGGTCACCTGCTCGCGGGCGTGACCGACGACGACCAGCAGGTGCTCGGGTTCCAGGGCGCGGGCCGCGGACACGACATGACCCACGAGGGAGCGACCGCTGATCGCATGCAGGACTTTGGGGGTTGCCGACTTCATGCGGGTGCCCTCACCCGCGGCGAGGACGATGACGGCAGCCGGGCGGTGGGCGCTCACGGAACGGGCTCCTCGGCGTGGGGTGACAGTCACCCGCAGGATACCGGGGCGTTTCGGGCGGCAGACACGGAAGGGTCGCGACGACCGTCGCGACCCCTCGTTCATGCTCCGCTGCCAGGATTCGAACCCGGACTTAAGGGACCAAAACCCTCAGTGCTGCCGTTACACCACAGCGGATGGAAACACTGATCAAACAGGACATCCGGTACGGGTGTCCGTCTGGCCCCCACCACTATGCCGCACCGACCGCCTCCAATGCGACGGGAAAGATCGGTACTTCCCCTCGTCAAACATGGGTACATGTGCCAAGAGCCGTATTCCCGCCGACACGCGCGCTCTGTTCGGCCGTCACTTAGCCCTGCCATACTTACGAGGCCGTAAGTTACGGTGGCGTAGCCCCCGACCTTCATTGAGGGACCACCATGACCACACAGACCGACGTGATCACCGAGTCCCCGGAACCCGGGACGGGCGACGGGGCCCCACTGCCCCGCGCCACACTCGGTGCTGACAAGAAGCAGTCGATCGAGCAGATCACCCTCGGACTCTTCATCGGTATCCCCTTCCTCGCACTCGTGGCGGCGATCCCGCTCGCGTGGGGCTGGGGTCTGAGCTGGCTCGACCTCGGCCTGATGGTGGGGATGTACTTCCTCGGCTGTCACGGCATCACCATCGGTTTCCACCGCCACTTCACCCACGGCTCGTTCAAGGCCAAGCGCCCGCTGAGGATCGCCCTCGCCATCGCCGGGTCCATGGCCGTCGAGGGGCCGGTCGTGCGCTGGGTCGCCGACCACCGCAAGCACCA
Source organism: Streptomyces sp. NPDC001070 (assembly GCF_053598835.1). Classification (NCBI taxonomy): domain Bacteria; kingdom Bacillati; phylum Actinomycetota; class Actinomycetes; order Kitasatosporales; family Streptomycetaceae; genus Streptomyces; species Streptomyces sp. NPDC001070. The sequence goes on along the minus strand of NZ_JBSFLB010000012.1, from coordinate 142,311 downwards.
CAAGTACTCGGACGCCGACGGCGACCCGCACAGCCCGTGGCGGTACGGCGAGACGGTACCCGCCCTGCTCAAGGGCTTGTGGTGGGCCCACATGGGCTGGCTGTTCGACGAGGAGCAGACCCCGCAGCGCAAGTACGCGCCGGATCTGATCAAGGACCCGGCGATCCGCCGGATCAGCCGCGACTTCTGGATCTGGACGGCCGTCTCGCTGCTGTTCCCGCCGCTGGTCGGCGGCCTGGTGACGATGTCGTGGACCGGCGCCGCCACCGCCTTCTTCTGGGGCTCCCTGGTCCGCGTGGCACTGCTGCACCACGTCACCTGGTCGATCAACTCGATCTGCCACGCGGTCGGCAAGCGCCCCTTCCGCTCCCGCGACAGGTCCGGCAACGTGTGGTGGCTGGCGGTCCTGTCCTGCGGTGAGTCCTGGCACAACCTCCACCACGCCGACCCCACCAGCGCCCGGCACGGAGTGCTCCGCGGCCAGGTCGACTCCAGCGCCCGCCTCATCCGCTGGTTCGAACTGCTCGGCTGGGCCAGTGACGTACGGTGGCCGACCGCTGACCGTATCGCGGCCCGCCGTAAGGAGAACGTCAGCGAAGCGGCATGATTGACGGGTGAGCGAGGGCAGCAACAGCAGCAGAAGCAGCGAGGGCGCGCCGTCGCGGCGTGCCCGCCGGGTGCGCATGACGGGCAAGGAACGCCGCGAGCAACTGCTCGACGTGGGGCGCACGCTCTTCGCGGAACGCGGCTTCGAGGGCACCTCGGTCGAGGAGATCGCACACAAGGCGGGTGTCTCCAAGCCCGTGGTGTACGAGCACTTCGGCGGCAAGGAGGGCCTCTACGCCGTCGTCGTGGACCGCGAGATGCGGCGCCTGCTGGACATGGTCACCGGTGCCCTCACCGGGGGCCATCCGCGCGAGCTGCTGGAGCAGGCGGCCTTCGCGCTGCTGGACTACATCGAGCAGTACACGGACGGCTTCCGGATCCTCGTGCGGGACTCGCCGGTCGCCCAGTCGACCGGCACCTTCGCCTCGCTGATCAGCGACATCGCCACCCAGGTGGAGGACATCCTGGGCATGGAGTTCAAGCAGCGCGGCTTCGACGCCAAACTCGCCCCGCTGTACGCGCAGGCGCTGGTCGGGATGGTCGCGCTCACCGGGCAGTGGTGGCTGGACGCGCAGAAGCCCAAGAAGGCGGAGGTCGCCGCCCACCTGGTCAACCTGTCCTGGAACGGCCTGTCGGGACTGGAGCCCAGGCCCCGGCTGATCGGCCACCGCAAGAACTGAGACCCGGCGCGACGAAGGCGGCGCCGCACCCGGACCGGGGCGGCGCCGCCTTCGCCGTACGTACGCCGCGGTCAGCCGGTGTTGCGCAGGCCGGCCGCCACACCGTTCACCGTCAGCAGCAACGCGCGGGCGAGCAGCGGGTCGGGCTCCTCGCCGCGGGCGGCGGCCTCGCGCTGCCGGTGCAGCAGCGCGACCTGGAGGTAGGAGATCGGGTCGAGATAGGCGTCCCGGATCCGGAAGGTCTGCTGGAGCACCGGCTGGGCGTCCAGCAGCTCCGCCTCACCGGTGATCCGCAGCACCTCGGCGACCGTGAGCTCGTGCTCGGCCTTGATGACGTCGAAGACGTGCCTGAGCTCGTCCGGCACCAGGGTGCCGACGTAGTGCTCGGCGATCCGCAGATCCGTCTTGGCCAGCGTCATCTCTACGTTGGACAGGAAGTTGCGGAAGAAGTGCCACTGCTCGTAGGCCTCGGCGATGTCGGCCTCCCGGCCCGCCTCGCGGGCGGCCCTCAGACCCGAGCCGACGCCGAACCAGCCGGGCACGATCTGCCGCGACTGCGTCCACCCGAACACCCACGGGATGGCCCGCAGCCCGTCCAGGCCCGCCCCGCTGTCCGGGCGGCGCGAGGGCCGGGAGCCCAGGTGCAGCTCGGCGAGCTGGTCGACCGGGGTCGAGGCGAAGAAGTACGCGGGCAGGTCCGGGTCCTCCACCAGCCGGCGGTAGGCGGCGTGCGCGGCGTCGGAGACCACGTCCATGGCCGCGTCCCAGCGGGTCAGCGCCTCCTCGGACTGGCGCGGCGCGGTGTGCAGCGCCGAGGCCTGCAGCGTGGCGGCGACCGTCAGCTCCAGGTTCTCCCTGGCCAGGGACGGGATCAGGTACTTGTCGGAGATGACCTCGCCCTGTTCGGTCACCTTGATCTCGCCCTCCAGCGTGCCCCAGGGCTGCGCCAGGATCGCGTCGTGCGTCGGGCCGCCGCCCCGGCCGACCGTGCCGCCCCGGCCGTGGAACAGCCGCAGCCGCACCCCGTGGCGGTGCGCCACGTCACGCAGGCTGCGCTGCGCCCGGTGGATCTCCCACTGCGAGGTGGTGATGCCACCGAACTTGGAGCTGTCGCTGTAGCCGAGCATGACCTCCTGCACGTCGCCGCGGAGCGAGACGAGCTTGCGGTACGAGGGGTCGGAGAGCATCTCGTCGAGCAGTTTGTCGGCGACCCTCAGCTCGTCGGTGGTCTCCAGCAGCGGCACGATGCCGATCTTGGCGATCCCCGCGTGCAGGTCGATCAGCCCGGCCTCGCGGGCCAGCACCGCCGCCGCGAAGACGTCGTCGGAGCCCAGGCACATCGAGATGATGTACGACTCGATGACCTCGGGCCCGAAGCGCTCGAAGGACTCCCGGACGGTGTGGAAGACACCCAGCGTCTTCGCCCCGGCCGCGTCCAGCGGCGCCGGGGAGGGGGCCAGCGGACGGCGCGAGCGCAGCTCCTTGGCGAGCAGCCTGCGCCGGTAGTCGCGCGGCATGTCCGCGTACCGCCAGGACTCCTCGCCGAGCCGGTCGAAGAGCTGGCCGAGGGCGTGGTGGTGGGCGTCGGCGTGCTCGCGGACGTCCATCGTGGCCAGCTGCAGACCGAAGGCGGCCAGCGTGCGGATGGTGCGGTCGAGGCGGCCGTCGGCGATCAGCTCACCGCGGTTGGCGCGCAGCGAGTCCTGCACCAGACGCAGGTCGGCCAGGAGGCCGCCGGTGCCGAGGTAGTCGCGGCCGGGCACGTGCGGGGTGCCGCCGGCCAGCCGGTCCCGGGTGTTGAGCAGCTTCTGCCGGATGCAGGTGGCCTTGAGGCGGTAGGGCTCCTCGGCGTTCAGCCGCTTGTAGCGCGGGCTGATCTCGGGGAGGCGCTGGAGGTCCTGCTCCAGGTCGGCCAGCAGCTCGGGGGAGGCGCCGGCGTTGCGGATCGAGTTGGACAGCGCCGCGCGCAGGTCGTCGACCAGCTCCAGGGCGTCGGTGATCCCGTGCTCGTGCTGCAGGATCAGCACGTCCCAGGTGACCTGCGGGGTGACGTTCGGGTTGCCGTCCCGGTCACCGCCGATCCAGGTGCCGAAGGTCAGCGGGCGGGTCTCCGCCGGCAGCGGCACCCCGACCCGCTCCAGCTCGACCGCGAGGTCCTCCAGCACGTCGCCGACCGCGCCGGCGTGCAACTCGTCCAGGTAGTAGATGGCGTTGCGCGCCTCGTCCGCGGGCTCCGGACGCACGACGCGCAGTTCGTCGGTCTGCCAGAGCAGGTCGATGTTCTCCGCGAGGCGCAGGTCGGTGCGGCGGCGGTCGCCGCCCTCGCCGGCCGAGTCCAGCAGCGAGGCGATCACCCGCAGCTTGTTCAGCACGCTGCGGCGCGCCGCCTCGGTGGGGTGGGCGGTGAAGACGGGGCGCACGTTGAGGTTGCGCACGGTCTGGCGCAGGTGCTCCGGGTCGGCGTCCTTGAGCAGGTCGGCGGTGCGGGCCAGCAGCCCGCCGTCGGCCGCTCTGCGGGAGCGCAGTTCACGGCCGCGGTGCACCTGCTCGGTGACGTTCGCGAGGTGGAAGTACGTGGAGAAGGCCCGCACCAGCTTGGCTGCGGTCTCCAGGTCGGTCTCCCCGAGCAGGGCGGCTGCTGCCTCCCCGTCGGTGCGGGTGAGCGCCCGCACCCTCTCGACGAGATCGAGGAGTTCCTGGCCCTCCTGCCGGACGAGCGTCCCGCCGAGGAGGTCTCCCAGACGGCGGATGTCCGCGCGCAGGGGGGCACTCCCGGTGGTGTTGTCGGCGCTGCTCACAGGTGCGGCTCCTAGTGCAGTGGGATGGGCGGCGGCATTGTCAGGACCGCGCTGTCCGACGGCACAAGGATAGGTCCGGGCCGCTCCCCGGACCGGGGCTGACCGCCAGGCGGACACCGTCGCGTCTACGCTGGTCCGTATGAGTACGACGGGGGAGTACGTACCGGACGGGGCCGGCGGACGAAGCCGGGGGGCCGCCGGGCCGTGGTGGTGGGCCAGGCGGCGCAGCATGGTGCTCGACGCGTCCCTGGCCTGCGTCTCGGCGGTGGAATGTCTGGTCGAGGGCGTGGCCTTCGCCGAGAAGACCGGGATCTCGCCGGTCGTCACGGGTCTGTTCGGCCTGCTGGTCGGCTCGCTGCTGGTGCTCCGCAGACGCTGGCCCGTACTGGTCGTCCTGGTCTCCATCGCCGTCACGCCGGCCCAGATGGGGATACTGCTGAGCGTCGTCGGCCTCTACACCCTGGCCGCGTCCGACGTGCCGCGGCGGATCATCGCCGTGCTGTCGGGGATGACCATGCTCGGCACGCTGATCGTCACCTTCCTGGAGATGCACGGCGACCTCAGCGGTGCGGCCTACCACGCCCCGCTCGCCGTGGTGGCGCTCACCTCGGTCCTCGCGGCGGTCGGCGTGACCGCGCCGCCGGTGCTGCTCGGCCTGTACGTCGGCGCCCGGCGGCGGCTCGTGGAGAGTCTGCGGGAGCGCGCGGACGGCCTGGAGCGGGAGCTGTCGCTGCTGGCCGAGACGGCCACGAGCTCCGCCGAGCGGGCCCGCATGGAGGAGCGCACCCGGATCGCGCGCGAGATGCACGACGTGGTCGCCCACCGGGTGAGCCTCATGGTCGTGCACGCGGCAGCCCTCCAGGCGATCGCCGTCAAGGACCCGGAGAAGGCCTCGGCCAGCGCGCAGCTCCTGGGCGACATGGGGCGGCAGGCGCTCAACGAACTGCGCGAGATGCTGGGCGTCCTGCGGACCGAGCCGGTGTCGGCGGCCCTGGGGGCGGCCGGTGCGGCGGGCGGGCCGGGAGCGGCGGGGGTCACGGGTGTGCGGGGGGCCTCGCGGGCCCCGGCGGCGGGTGCGGAAACGATTGCGCCGGCGCCGGCCGCCGTCGTGGAGGCCGTCCCCGAGGACGACTCGGGCCCGTGCCTGGCGGAGCTCATGGGGCTGCTCGACGAGTCGCGGGCGGCGGGGATGGAGGTCGAGCTCACGGTGGAGGGCGAGGAGCGCCCGCTGGCGGCCCGCGTCGAGGCCACGGTCTACCGGGTCGTGCAGGAGGCCCTCACCAACGTCCACAAGCACGCGCCCGGCGCCCGGGCACGCATCCGCCTCGCCTACCGCGAGGCGGAGGTCGCGGTCCTGGTGCAGAACGGTCCCTCCGACGGTGCGCCCGCGCTGGTGCTGCCCAGCGGAGGGAACGGGCTGGTCGGCATGAAGGAACGTGTCACCGCGCTGGGCGGCGGCTTCGCCGCGGGAACGACGCGCGAGGGCGGGTTCCGCGTCTCCGCGATGCTTCCCGCGTAGCGGTACGGCCCGGGTGCGTCTGTGCGGGGCGCGGTTGTGTGAGCGGTGCGCGCGGCGTCGAATGATGTGGACGTGGACCGCGAGCGCTGAGGACGTGCGCCGGCGCGGCACCGACCCCACACGCACTCGGCGAGGCGGTCACTGACCGTGCCGGATGGAGGCACCCCCGGCCGAAGGTGGGGGGAGGGAGGGTGGACGGGAGAACCGCCCGCCGCAGGCGCGAACGAGCCGCACACGACGACGGGCCGCAAGGGGCACCTCCCAACAGCAACCACAACGGCGCCGCACACAACGAACGGGCGGCGCCGTCAGGTCGTGAGGCGGTGGGGCCGGGAGCCCGTCGTGAGGGTGCCCAGGGCCGCGTCGATGGTGGCGCCCAGGTAATAGTCACCGGTGTGGTCGACGCAGTAGACGCGTCCCTCGGCGTCGATCGCGAGCTGGCCGTGCCCCGCGGACTCCTCCCCGAGGGGTGCGACCTCCGTGTCGAGCGCGCTGCCCAGGTCGCCGAGGGTGCGCGCGAAGTGCAGTCCGTGCAGCGGGTCGACACGGACCGCGCTGGGCGCGACGTGGCGGCCCGGGGAGGAGACGGCCGGCACGGTGAGGCCGCCGAATTCCGCCCAGGCCTCGACCGCGGCGGGGAAGACGCTGTGCCGGTGGCCGCCGGGGGAGACATAGGCGCGCAGCGTGTCGGCCCAGATCTCGGCCTGCTGGATGTCCCAGCGGCCGGGCTGCCAGCCTGCGGAGCGCAGGGCCGCGTCGACCCCGACGGGGAAGCGGGTCGACGCGTGCCGGGTGTTGGTGTTCGCGGGGTTCATTCGGCACCGGCCTCCGGGTCGAAGGCCCGCACGCCGAAGTGCGCGAGCAGGGTCTGGCAGGAGCGGCACGGCGGGGCGTAGGTGCCGTGCGCGGGATCGCCGTCCTCGCGTATGCGGCGGGCGGTGAGCCTGGCGCCCTTGAGGGCCTTGCGGGCCTCGCCGCCCGTGAGCGGCTTGCGCGCGGCGCGCTTGCTGCGGGCGCCGTCGACGGTGGTGAGGTACCGGGACAGCAGCAGCGGCTCGGGGCAGCGCCCGGTGAAACGCTCACGCTGAGCGACGGGAAGGGCGTCGAGCACGTCCTGGACCAGGGGGTGGAGCGGGGGCGGCAGGTCGGCCTTGACGCCGGTGCAGGTGAGGACTTCGTCCTTGACGGACAGTGCGGCGGCGACCGCCGGCAGGATGCCGTCGCGGCGGTGCCGCAGCACCGGCGGCGGTGGCGATTCGTCCGCTCCCCAGTTCAGCCGCGGGTCCGCGGCGCCTCTCGTCAGCATCTTCAGTACGGCCCTCCGATCCGTCCTCCCGAGGAGGACGTCCCCCTATGTGCGCAAGACTGCCAAACGGACGAGGCGTTACGGAAGTCTGTTGTGAGGTGAGAGGTTTACTTTGTGCCGGATGTCACGGCACTGTGGGGAGATGTGTATCGCAGTCCGATGTGCTGCCGCTGTGGCGCTCCTTGCGTTGGCCAGTGGTTGTACGGATAGTAGCGTCGGGCCGGACGGAAAGGCTGCCAAGGCGCGCGAGAACGGCCGGGATTCGACCACCGCCTCCGCCGGACGCGGCCAACACGCGCTCACTCAGGAGGAGTTGCAGGCGGCGCTGATCACCTCCGCCGATGTTCCGGGCCATGTGGTGACCGGGAGCGCCGGCGCCGCCGGAGTGCTGGGCCCCGACGAGGCCCTCACCGCCGACCGGCCCGCGTGCCGGCCGCTGTCCGACCCCGTGAGCAGCCGGCCCGCCCTGCCGCGGACCGCCCATGTGACGGCCACGGTCACCACGCGGCAGGCGCTGGGAGGCGGTGGCGAGTTGGACCTGCTGCTGCTCTCCGCCCACCGGCCCGGCGACGCCGGGAAGGTCGTGAGCGGGATCGCCGGCGCCCTGAAGGGGTGCGCGGCCTTCGGGATGACCGACGGCGCCGGGCACACGCGGCAGTTCGCCGTCCGCCGCGCGAAGGCGCCCGCCGTGGGCGACGACGCGATCGCGTACGTGATGACCGACACCGGCGACACGACGAGCGGCACCGCCACCGTCACCGTCGTGCGTACCGGCGCGGTCACGGCCACCTATGTCACCGTCAAGCTGTCCGGGGACCCCGGCGGACCGTCCGTCGCCGTCGCCCGCGCCCAGCACGGAAAACTCGCGGCGGCCGCCGCGAACCCGTGACCGGAACCAGCGGAAGCGCCTATTGCCACACCCCATAGGCTGTGCCCAACACCAGATCCAGCATGGGGGCATCCGCAATGACGACAGGTCGGCTCGGGCATCGGGCCGCGCCACCGAACGCGGCCTACGCCGGTCAGATCGTGCACTTCCCCGACCCGGTGCGGCGCGCCCGCCATCCGCAGGGCGTACGCGTGGACGAGCGCGGTTTCCCCGACTTCTCGCCCTACGCCCGCGCCGCGGCCGAGATCGCCGAGCCGCCGGACGGCTTCGGCATCGACGAACTCCGGCTGACCGACTACGTGTCGGCCAACGCCGCGCTGCACGCCGCGGGTCACGAGCTGTGGGGCAGCCTGCCCCCCGTCGCCACACCGCACGGCTGGACCTGGCACCACGTCGTCGGCAGCCGTCGTCTGGAACTGATCCCCGCCGAGGTCAAGTCCTTGCTGCGGCACCACGGTGGCCTGGCCACCACCGCCTCCGCCGACCACGACAAGCGTGGCACCCGCCCGCTCCAGGAGACCCGGCCGGTCCACTTCGGCCTGCGCAAGGACGGAGTCGCCGTCACCGAGCAGCAGGTCCGGGACGTGGAGGAGGAGCTCGGCTACCGGCTGCCCGGCGCGTACCGCACCTTCCTCAAGGCGGCGGGCGGCAGCGCGCCGCGCGGCGTCGCGCTGCTGCCCATGCTGGGACTCCTGGTCGACCAGCCCTTCTTCACCGTGCGGGACGAGGCGTCCGTCAACGACCTCGTCTACGTCAACAAGTGCCTGCGGGACCACCTCACCAAGGACTACCTCGCGATCTCCTACGTCCAGGGCGGCGTGCTCGCCGTGAAGGCGCGCGGCGCCGACCTCGGCTCGATGTGGATGTGCCCGTACGACGACGTGCGCGACGCCGACGGCGCATTCGGCTCCACCGAGGAGCGGGTCGCCGGGCTGCTGCTGCCCTGCGGTGAGGACTTCGACGCCTTCCTGGCCGCGCTCGCCGGCGACCCGCCGGAGTTGTCGACGGTGGCGAACCTGATGGTGGACGGCGGCTTCGCCCGTGCCGTCCCGGTGGAGGGGTGAGGGCAGGAATGGTCACGTTCGCGGAGGCGCAGGAGCGTGCCGAGCGGTGGATCAACGCCGACGTCCCGGCCTACCTCGCCCGTGAGGTGAAGGTGCGGGAGTTCGACCAGGGCTTCGTGGCCTGGTCCGAGCCGAGGGACGGCGGCCCGACCTCGGACGACGGGGAGACCCGCCTCGTCATCGCCCGGGACAGCGGCGAGGCCACGCTCTGGCCCGCGTTGCCGGTGGGCGAGATCATCCGCCGCTGGGAGGAGCTCTACGGCGCCGCGGCCGACGCGGTCGCGGACGCGGTTCCGGAGCCGCCCCGGCGGATCGACCTGGAGGCGACGTCGTTCCTGCTGAGCCCGCCGCAGTGGCTGCAGGACGCCGCCGACCGGCTCGGCATCCCCGACCGCCGCGGCGAGGCCGGCGCCGCGGGCGCGGGGGAGCCCACGCCGCCCCCGGTGAGGCCGGTGCCGGTCGCGACGTCCGGCTCCGACGCGCCCACCCAGCCGTACGTCCCGACCCCGACCCCGCCGATGCCGACGGCCTACAGCGGCGCGCCGACCCCGCCGCCCGCGGCGTGGCGGGACACGAACAACAACGAGGGCGCCGGGGTGTCCGTGCCGCCGCCGGCGACCGTGTACGCGCCGCCGATCAGCGACTCGGACGACGCCCACACACCGCCGCCCATGACCAGTGCCGAGGCCAGCACCGAGCGGCTGCCCGGCGTGGCCGAGACCGGCACACCGCTGCCGCGGCCCCAGGCGCAGGCCGGGTACGGCCACCCGGGCGCCTCCACGGGTGCGCCGCCCCCTCCGCCTCCGCCTCCGCCCGTTCCGGGCCCGGGTGCCTACGGCTACCCGGGCGGCTCCGCCACGCCTCCGCCGCCGGGGCCCCCGCCGGCGCCCTCTCCGTTCGACGGCCCGGCGGTGCCGTCACCGCACGCGGCCCAGCAGGGCCCGCCCCCGCCGCCGCCCGCGCCGTCCACCCCCGTCAGGCCCGCGAGAGGCGACGTGCACCACGCCGCGACGATGCTGTCCCGCCCGGACGGCCCGCCGCCCCCGCCGCCGCCCGGTCCGGCCCGCGGCGCCGCCGACGTGGCCGCCGCAGAGACCGCCAAGGCCGGTCCGCCCGGTCCGCCCCCGCCGCCGCCCGGTCCCGGGGTACCCGGCACCCCGGCCGCGGGATACGTGCCGACACAGCTCGTGCAGGCGCTGCCCCCGAACGAGCCGCCCGCACCGCCGGCGCCGTCGAAGCCCGCGGGCGGGGACGTGCACCAGGCCGCGACGATGCTGTCCCGCCCCGACGGCGGCGCCGGTGCGGCACCGCCGCCCCCGCCCCCGCCCGGCCCCCTGGCGGGCACGCCGCAGCCCCCGGCGTACGGCTATCCGCAGCCGCCCCAGCCGCACGCGCAGACCCAGCCGCCCACCGGGGCGCCCACGGTCGGCCCCGGCTACATGGCCGTACTCCGCTACCGCGCGCAGGACGGTTCCGAGCAGCAGCTGATCCGCCGCTCCGCACCCGGCACGCCGCACCCGGAGTGGCAGATCCTGCACGAGCTGCGCGCCCTCGGCGTGCCGCCGCAGGCGGTGCTGGAGCTGCACACGGAGCTGGAGTCGTGCGACCTGCCGGGCGGTTACTGCGCCCGCATGATCCGCGAGACCTGGCCCCAGGTCCGGATCAGCAGCACCGCCCCCTACGGCAAGGACCACGCGAGCCGCCGCGCGGGCGTCCAGCACCTGCTGACGCACCTCGGCGAGCTGCACCAGGTGGCGAGCGCCCCGGCGCACGCCCACCCGCACCGGGTGCCGATGCCCGAGCCGCACCAGATCCAGCGGGTCCCCCCGATCCCGCTGGACGCGATCGGCCACGAGATGGCGCAGTCCTTCGGCCCGCAGGGCGTGTTCCGCTTCGACCAGCGGTCGGTGGCCCGCCAGGGCGTGCCGGACATCGTCGCGCAGACCCTGACCTGGTCCGGGCTGCCGGTGGACTTCGGCCCGTTCTTCTGGGCCCAGGCCCAGCCCGGACGGCCGGTGCCCACCCTGGCGGAGCTGGCCGCCGAGCGCGGCGTGCAGCCGGCGCCCGACGCGGGCTCGTATCTGGTGATGGGCAACGACTTCGGCCGCCAGTTGTGCGTCCAGTACGGTACGGCGCACATCGTCGCGGTGCCGCTGGAGGCGGAGCCGAGCGGCGCTCCGGCCGTGCCGCAGTTCGTCAACTCCAGCCTGCCGGAGTTCGCACGCTGCCTGGCGCTGCTCGGGAAGATGTGGCGCTGGCGGCTGAACCTGACGCCGGAGCAGGCGGGCCGCTGGACCGTCGACTTCCAGAACCAGCTGGCCGCGCTCGACCCGGCGGCCGTGGCGTCGCCCGAGCACTGGTGGCCGGTGCTCATCGAGCAGATGTGGGACGGGATGCTGTAGGGCCCGTCCCTGCCGGGACTCCGCCCGGCCCGGTGGGCCGGGCGGAGTGTCGCGTTGTGGGTAAATCGGGCAAACCCCCGAGAATGGGGGTATGAGTACGGCACACCCCCGTGGCGGCCACGGCTTGGCCACCGTCCGTGGCCGCGGGTACCGCACCGAACAGGTCGACCGCTTCCTCGAGGAGCTGTCCGAGGACCGCGACGCCGCCTGGGAGCGTGCCGCGCGGCTCACCGTCCTGGCCAACGAGATGGCCGCGGAGTGCGCCGCGCTGCGCGACGTGGTCGCCACGCTCTCGCCGCCCACGTACGAATCCCTCGGGAAGGGCGCACTGGACCTGCTGCGCCTGGTCGAGGAGGAGGCCGCCTCCGTACGCGAACAGGCAGAGGAGGAGGCCCGGCACGCGCAGGACGCGGCCGAGGCGGCCCGCCGGACGCTCATGGACGAGGCACGTGCCGCCGCGCACGCCCGCCGCGCCGACGCCGACGCGCAGGCCGCCCGGGCTCTGGAGGCGGCCCGCGCCGACGCCGGGCACGTCGTCGGCGAGGCCCGCGAGGAGGCCGGCCGGTTGCGGGACGAGGCCGCCCGGGCCCTCGACGCCGCACGCCAGGAGAGCGAACGCGCCCTGGCCGAGCTGGAGAAGGAGCACCGCGAGCGCTTCGACACCCAGGAGCACGAACTCGCCGAGGGCGAGGCCGGCATCGACGCCCGCCTGGCCGAACTGACCGCCTATGCCGAGGCCATGGTGGACGACGCCCGCCGCGCCCTCGCCGAGACGGAGGACGCGGCCAGGCGCCGTCAGGAGGAGGCCGACGCAGCCGCCGCCGAACTCCTCGCCCAGGCCCGCGTGCGGGAGGAGCGCATCCGTCTCGCCGCCGAACGCGAACTGCGCGAGCACGAGGTCCGCCGCGAGGAGATCCGCGAGCACCTCGCCCATGTCCGCGGCAGCCTCGCCGCCCTCACCGGCCGCGAGGTCCCGGAGCCCGGCGCCCCCGAGGTGCCGGCCCCGTCCCCCGGGGACGATCAGGAACCGTCGTAGGCGGGGAACTCCCCGCTGTCCACGACCCAGGGCCCGACGGGGACGGCGTCCCCGAACGCGTGGTCGTGGCGCGCCCGGTACCGCGGGCCGTCGTCACCGGGCGCCGGCCCCGGGTCGGAGAGGACGGCGAGCGTCTTGTTGCGAGGGTCGATGATCAGGTACAGCGGGATGCCCATGGCCGGGTAGTCCCGGGTCTTCTCGCAGTAGTCGTTCTCCGGGTTGGACGTGGAGACGACCTCGGCCACCAGGGCGACGTCGGCGGGGTCGAGGAACCCGGGCGTGTCGAGGGCCTGTTCGGCCACGACGACGAGGTCCGGACGACGCATGCGCCCTATGGCGGGCGCCTCGATCTCGGGGCCGCTCCAGGCGGTGTGGCCTGCCCATTCGGCATCGTCGTCGATCTGGCGCTGAATTTGGCGTGCCAACCGCATGGCGATCAGTTCGTGCCGGTTGACCGGCGACATCATCATCGTGATGACGCCCTCACCGATCTCCACGGCCCAGGCCTCTTCCCGGGTCATGAGGTCCTCGGCGACGGCCCGCATGCGCGCGTAGGTCTTCGCGTCCATGGCCTCACCGTACCGCCGGGTCCTCCTCCAGGACCGGGAAGCGCCGGGGGGCCACCAGCAGGACGACGGCCAGGGACAGGGCCGCGGCCACGGCGGCGCCGACGTAGACGTGGTCGACCGCGGCGGCGACGGCGCGGCGCACGTGCTCGTCCAGGCGGGCGGCGCCGGCGATGCCGTCGAGGTCGGTGCCGGAGCCGTGCAGGCGGGAGGTGAGGGTGGCGTTGGCCACGGCGCCGAAGACGGCGGCGCCGACGCTCTGGCCGACCTGGCGGCAGAAGAGGATCGACGAGGTCGCCGTGGCCCGCTCGCGCCACGGAACGGTGGACTGCACGCCGACGATCAGGGGGAGCTGGAAGAGGCCGAGGGCCGCCCCGAGCAGCAGCATCACCAGGGCGGGCTGCCAGGCGGGACCGCCATAGGGGAGCAGGACGAGCGCGACGAGCACGGCGGTGGCGGCGGCCATGCCGAGGGCGGCGGTGTTGCGGAAGCCGATGCGCAGATAGACGCGGTTGCTGAGGGCGGCCGAGATGGGCCAGCTGATCGTCATCACCGACAGCACGAAGCCCGCCGCGATCGGCCCGAGCCCGAGCACGGTCTGGGCGTACGTCGGGAGGAAGACGGTCGGGGCGACCATCAGGACGCCGAGCATGCCGAGGGCCAGGTTGACGGCGACGATCACCCGGCGCCGCCAGACCCAGCCCGGGATGATCGGCTCGGCGGCCCGCCGTTCCGCCCACACGGTGAGGGTGCCGAGGACGACGCTGCCGCCCAGCAGCCACGGCCGGGCGGGGCCGCCGTGGACGAGGCCGGTGATCAGCAGCCCGCCGGAGAGGAAGAGCAGCAGGGCACCGGGCCAGTCGACACGGTGCCGGGTGCGTTCGCCGATCGACTCGCGCAGATGACGCGAGATGAGGAACAGCGCGACCGCGCCGACGGGCAGATTGATCAGGAAGATCCAGCGCCAGCTGGCGTACCCGGCGAGCAGCCCGCCGCACAGCGGCCCGAGGACGGCGGAGACCGCCCAGACCGTGGAGATCGCCGCCTGGATGCGGCCGCGCTCCTTCAGCGCGTACAGGTCGGCCGCGACCGTCTGCACGGTGCCCTGGATGGCGCCGCCGCCCAGTCCCTGCACGATGCGGAAGGCGATCAGCCCGGCCATGTTCCACGCCCCGGCGCACAGCACGGAGCCGAGCAGGAAGATCCCGATGCCGGCCAGCAGCACCGGCTTGCGGCCGAAGGTGTCGGCGAGCTTGCCGTAGACCGGGAGGGTCACCGTGACCGCGAGCAGATAGCCGGAGAAGAGCCAGGAGAAGACGGAGAAGCCGCCGAGCTCGCCGACGATCTGCGGGACCGCGGTGGAGATGATCGTGGAGTCCATCGCCGCCAGCGCCATGGCCAGCATGAGCGCGGCGACCACCGGGCCGCGCCGTGCCGGTCCCCGCGTGGCCGCGGTGGCGGCTGCGGTCGCGGTCTGCTCGGTGCGCTCCACGGGACCCCCTGGTGTGTGTACGACACACCATTCCATGCAGGGAGCCTCCGCGCACAGGGGGATTCCGCAGGCCGGACGGCGGGGCTTGAACCTCCCCCGGCTGGAGGATGCAGTCTCGACCCCGAGCCGGGTCACCCGAAAGTCGCAGACCCCCTAGGGGTCACACCGAACTTTCTCCTACCCCCGGTTCGTACCGGCGGAGGACGAGGGCGCCCCCCTGGGCTCCCTAGCCTTCTGGTGGGGCTAACCCCCGGGCCGATACGGAGACCCGCACCATCGTCCCGGCCCCCTCCCCGAAGCCAGTCTTGGTACGCGACGACGCCTGCCGGGAAACGGCGGCAACGACCACTCGAACAGGAGCAATCCAGTGACAACGGCAGTATCGATTCCCAAGTCCGGGGGTAGCGGAGAGCGTACGGCCGTTGCCGCCAGGGCCCGTCAGGTCACCAAGGCGTACGGCTCGGGCGAGACCCGGGTCGTGGCCCTGGACGCGGTCGACGCCGACATCGAGCGGGGCCGCTTCACCGCGATCATGGGGCCCTCCGGCTCCGGCAAGTCGACCCTGATGCACTGCCTCGCCGGTCTCGACACGGTGACCGAGGGACAGATCTGGGTCGGCGACACCGAGATCACCAAGCTGAAGGACAAGAAGCTCACCCAGCTGCGCCGGGACAAGATCGGCTTCATCTTCCAGGCCTTCAACCTGCTGCCGACCCTGAACGCGGCCGAGAACATCACGCTGCCCATGGACATCGCCGGCCGCAAGGCCGACCCCCAGTGGCTGCAGCGCGTCGTGGAGACCGTCGGCCTGTCCGGCCGCCTCAAGCACCGGCCCGGCCAGCTCTCCGGCGGCCAGCAGCAGCGCGTCGCCGTGGCCCGCGCCCTCGCCGCCCGCCCCGAGATCATCTTCGGCGACGAGCCGACCGGAAACCTCGACTCGCGCGCCGGCGCCGAGATCCTCGGCTTCCTGCGCCGCTCGGTCGACGAACTCGGCCAGACCATCGTCATGGTGACGCACGACCCGGTCGCCGCCTCGTACGCCGACCGCGTCCTCTACCTCGCCGACGGCCGGATCGTGGACGAGATGCTGGACCCGACGGCCGACTCCGTCCTGGAGCGCATGAAGGACTTCGACGCCCGCGGGAGGACGTCGTGACCGTCGTCAAGACCTCGATGCGCAATTTCCTGGCGCACAAGGGACGCATGGCGCTCTCCGCCATCGCCGTCCTGCTGTCGGTGGGCTTCGTCTGCGGCACGCTCGTCTTCACCGACACCATGACCTCCACCTTCGACAAGCTCTTCGCCGCCACCGCCTCGGACGTCACCGTCACGCCGAAGGGCGCGCCCAGCAACGACGAGATGCAGATGACCACCAAGGCGGCCACCGTGCCCACCTCCGTGGTCGAGGAGCTGAAGCGGGTCGAGGGCGTCAAGTCCGCGTCGGGCGAGGCCAACAGCCAGACCCTGACGGTGACCGACGCCGCCGGCGAAAACCTCGGTCCCACCTCCGGCGCCCCCACCATCGGCACCAACTGGGACTCCACCGAGCTGCGTTCGGTCGACGTCACCTCCGGCCACGCCCCGCGCGGCCCCACCGAGGTGATGGTCGACGCCGACACCGCCGACAAGAAGCACCTCAAGCTGGGCGACGAGCTGCGGGTCATCGCCATCCCCGGTGAGTTCCGGGCCCGGATCAGCGGCATCGCCACCTTCAAGGTCACCAACCCCGGTGCGGCGGTCTTCTACTTCGACACCGCCACCACCCAGACCAAGCTCCTCGGCGCCAAGGACGTCTTCAGCAGCATCGGCCTGACCGCGAAGCCCGGGGTCACCGACGAGCAGCTGAAGAAGAACGTCGCCGCCGCGCTCGGCTCCGCCGCCGGCTACAAGATCCAGACCCAGGCCGAGTGGACCGCCGAGAACCAGAAGGACATCGCCGGCTTCCTCGACGTCATCAAGTACGCGATGCTCGGCTTCGCCGGGATCGCCGTCCTCGTCGGCGTCTTCCTGATCGTCAACACCTTCTCCATGCTGGTCGCCCAGCGCACCCGCGAGATCGGGCTCATGCGGGCCATCGGCGCCAGCCGCCGCCAGGTCAACCGCTCGGTCCTCGTCGAGGCGCTGCTGCTCGGCGTGGTGGGCTCCGTGCTCGGCATCGGCGGCGGCGTCGGGCTCGCCGTCCTGCTCATGAAGCTCATGGGCAGCATGGGGATGAACCTCGACACCTCCTCCCTGACGATCAAGGCCTCCACCCCGGTCGCCGGGCTGGTCCTCGGCGTCGTGGTGACCGTCCTCGCCGCCTACCTGCCCGCCCGCCGGGCCGGCAAGGTCTCCCCGATGGCCGCCCTGCGCGACGCCGGCACCCCCGCCGACGGCCGCGCCGGCAAGGTACGCGCCGCGCTCGGCCTCGTCCTCACCCTGGCGGGCGCCGCCGCCCTCGTCACCGCCGCGCGGGCCACCAAGGCCGCGGACGGCTCCATGTTCCTCGGCCTCGGCATCCTGCTGACCCTGGTCGGCTTCGTGGTCGTCGGGCCGCTGCTCGCCGGCGTCGTCGTCCGGGTGATCAGCGCGGGCGTCCTGCGGATCTTCGGCCCGGTCGGGCGCCTCGCCGAGCGCAACGCGCTGCGCAACCCGCGCCGCACCGGTGCCACGGCCGCCGCCCTCATGATCGGCCTCGCGCTCGTGGCGGGCCTGTCCGTGGTCGGCTCCTCCATGGTGGCCTCGGCGACCGATCAGCTCGACAAGTCGGTCGGCGCGGACTTCATCATCGCCTCCGACAGCGGCCAGCCGATCACCCCGCAGATCGAGCGGGCCGTCAAGGCCGCGCCCGACCTGGCGCACGTCACCGACTACAAGTCCCTCGACGTGAAGATCACCACCCCCGACGGCGCGGTCTCCGACACCTCCCTCTCGGCCGCGGATCCGACGTACGCCCAGGACCTCCAGGTCAAGACGGTCGCCGGCGAGCTCTCGGCGGCCTACGGGAGCGACGCGATGTCCGTCGGCGAGAGCTTCGCCGACAAGCACCACGTCAAGCTCGGCGACACCCTCACCGTGCGCTTCGCGCAGGGCGACACCGCCAAGCTGAGGATCACCGCGATCACCTCGAAGGACACCGTCTTCGACGGCGGCGCGATGTACACCAACATCACCACCGCGGCGCACTACGTGCCGGCCGACCGGATGCCGATCAACGACATCATGTTCGCCGCCGCCAAGGACGGGCGGCAGGACGCGGCGTACGCCGGGCTGAAGAAGGCGCTGCACGACTTCCCGCAGGTCCAGGTCCGCAACCAGGCCGACTACAAGAAGCTGCTCAAGGACCAGATCGGCCAGCTGCTCAACCTGATCTACGGCCTGCTGGCGCTGGCGATCATCGTCGCCATCCTGGGCGTCGTGAACACCCTCGCCCTGTCTGTGGTGGAGCGCACCCGGGAGATCGGCCTCATGCGGGCGATCGGCATGTCGCGCCGGCAGCTGCGGCGCATGATCCGTCTGGAGTCGATCGTCATCGCCCTCTTCGGCGCCGTGCTCGGCCTCGGGCTCGGCATGGGCTGGGGCGCCTCGGCCCAGCAGCTGCTGGCGCTCCAGGGGCTCGGGATCCTCGAGATCCCGTGGGGCACGATCATCACCGTCTTCATCGGCTCGGCCTTCGTCGGACTCGTCGCGGCGTTGGTGCCGGCGTTCCGGGCGGGGCGGATGAACGTGCTCAACGCGATCGCCACGGAGTAGACCGGGGGGAGCGGGGGCCCGCGGCCCCGGGTACGCGGTTCGCGTGCCCGGGGCCGTTGTCGTGTGCGGGTCCGTTGTGGTCGCTGCGGGGGAGAAGCCGCAACCGCGGCCACGAGCGACCCGCAGCCGCCGACGTACACAAGGCCAAGCCCCACAAGAGGCGGCACCGGGTGTCAGCGAAGCGTCGTACGCTGGGACACCCCGGCTCGTTCGACGCGTCGGGCTGTTCGCGTTGTCCGCCTGTCTGCCCTTGGGACGGAAAGCCACATGAGCCTGAACGGTCTGCTCGACGTCGTCGTGGACGACCCCGCGCTCGCGGAGGCCGTGCGCGGTGCCGCGGACGGCAACCGCCCGCATGTCGACCTGGTGGGCCCGCCCGCGGCCCGCCCGCTGGCCATCGCCGCGTTCGCGGCCCGCGCCGGCCGCACCGTGCTGGCGGTGACGGCGACCGGCCGGGAGGCCGAGGACCTGGTCGCGGCCCTGCAGTCGCTGCTGCCCCCGGACTCCGTCGTGGAGTACCCGGCGTGGGAGACGCTGCCGCACGAGCGGCTGTCGCCCCGCTCCGACACCGTGGGCCGCCGCCTGGCCGTGCTGCGCCGCCTCGCCCACCCCAGCGCGGACGACCCCACCGCCGGCCCTGTACGCGCCGTGGTCGCGCCGATCCGCTCCGTGCTGCAGCCGCAGGTCAAGGGCCTGGGCGATCTGGTGCCGGTCGCGCTGCGCACCGGGCAGACCGCCGATCTGAACGGGGTGGTGGACGCCCTCGCGGCCGCCGCGTACGCCCGAGTGGAGCTGGTGGAGAAGCGCGGCGAGTTCGCCGTGCGCGGCGGGATCCTGGACGTCTTCCCGCCCACCGAGGAGCATCCGCTCCGGGTGGAGTTCTGGGGCGACGACGTCGAGGAGATCCGCTACTTCAAGGTGGCCGACCAGCGTTCGCTGGAGGTCGCCGAGCACGGGCTGTGGGCGCCGCCCTGCCGGGAGCTGCTGCTCACCGACGAGGTGAAGGCGCGGGCCGCCGAGCTGGCGGAGGAGCATCCGCAGCTGCGCGAGCTGCTGGACAAGATCGCCCAGGGCATCGCCGTGGAGGGCATGGAGTCCCTCGCCCCGGTGCTGGTGGACGACATGGAGCTGCTGCTGGACGTGCTGCCGGCCGGGTCGCTGACCGTGGTCTGCGACCCGGAGCGGGTCCGCACCCGGGCCGCCGACCTCGTCGCGACCAGCCGGGAGTTCCTTGAGGCCTCCTGGGCGGCCTCCGCCGGTGGCGGCGAGGCGCCGATCGACCTGGGCGCGGCCTCGCTGTGGAGCATCGCCGACGTCCGTGACCGGGCCCGTGAGCTGGGCGTTCCGTGGTGGTCGGTGAGCCCCTTCGCGGCCGACGAGGAGCTCGACGCGGACACCCTCAAGCTCGGCATGCACGCCCCCGAGGTCTACCGCGGAGACACCGCCCGGGCGCTGGCCGACACCAAGGGCTGGCTCGCCGAGGGCTGGCGCGCGGTCTACGTCACCGAGGGCCACGGCCCGGCCGCCCGCATCGTGGAGGTGCTGGGCAACGAGGGCATCGCCGCCCGGCTGGACACCGGGCTGGACGGCCCGATCGAGCCCTCTGTCGTCCATGTGGCCTGCGGCTCGATCGAGAGCGGCTTCGTCGACCCGGCCCTGCGGATCGCGGTCCTCACCGAGACCGACCTGTCCGGCCAGAAGTCCTCCACGAAGGACATGGGCCGCATGCCGTCCCGGCGGCGCAAGACCATCGACCCGCTGACCCTGCAGGCGGGCGACTTCATCGTGCACGAGCAGCACGGCGTCGGGCGCTACGTGGAGATGGTGCAGCGCACCGTCCAGGGCGCCACCCGCGAGTACCTGGTGGTCGAGTACGCGCCCGCGAAGAAGGGCCAGCCCGGCGACCGGCTCTTCGTGCCGACCGACCAGCTGGAGCAGATCACCAAGTACGTCGGCGGCGAGGCGCCCTCGCTGCACCGCCTGGGCGGCGCCGACTGGACGAAGACCAAGGCCCGCGCCAAGAAGGCGGTCAAGGAGATCGCCGCGGACCTGATCCGGCTGTACTCCGCCCGCATGGCCGCCCCCGGCCACACCTTCGCCCCGGACACCCCCTGGCAGCGGGAGCTGGAGGACGCCTTCCCGTACGCGGAGACCCCGGACCAGCTCACGACGATCGCCGAGGTCAAGGAGGACATGGAGAAGTCGGTCCCGATGGACCGGCTGATCTGCGGCGACGTCGGCTACGGCAAGACCGAGATCGCGGTGCGGGCGGCCTTCAAGGCCGTGCAGGACGGCAAGCAGGTCGCCGTCCTGGTGCCCACCACGCTCCTGGTCCAGCAGCACTTCGGCACCTTCTCCGAGCGCTACTCGCAGTTCCCGGTCGTGGTGAAGGCGCTGTCGAGGTTCCAGACCGACGGCGAGGCCAAGGCCGTCCTGGAGGGCCTGCGCGAGGGCTCGGTGGACGTCGTCATCGGCACCCACCGCCTCTTCTCGTCCGAGACCAAGTTCAAGGACCTGGGCCTGGTCATCGTCGACGAGGAGCAGCGCTTCGGCGTGGAGCACAAGGAGCAGCTGAAGAAGCTCCGCGCCAACGTGGACGTGCTGACCATGTCCGCCACCCCGATCCCGCGCACCCTGGAGATGGCGGTCACCGGCATCCGCGAGATGTCGACGATCACCACCCCGCCGGAGGAGCGGCACCCGGTGCTGACCTTCGTCGGACCGTACGAGGAGAAGCAGATCGCCGCCGCCGTCCGCCGCGAGCTGCTGCGCGAGGGCCAGGCCTTCTACATCCACAACCGGGTGGAGAGCATCGACAAGGCCGCGGCGCGGCTGCGCGACCTGGTCCCCGAGGCGCGGATCGCCACCGCGCACGGGCAGATGGGCGAGTCCGCGCTGGAGCAGGTCGTGGTGGACTTCTGGGAGAAGAAGTTCGACGTGCTGGTCTCCACGACGATCGTCGAGTCGGGCATCGACATCTCCAACGCCAACACCCTCATCGTCGAGCGCGGCGACACCTTCGGCCTGTCGCAGCTGCACCAGCTGCGCGGCCGGGTCGGCCGCGGCCGCGAGCGCGGTTACGCGTACTTCCTCTACCCGCCGGAGAAGCCGCTGACCGAGACCGCGCACGAGCGGCTGGCGACTATCGCCCAGCACACCGAGATGGGCGCCGGGATGTACGTCGCGATGAAGGACCTGGAGATCCGCGGCGCGGGCAACCTGCTGGGCGGCGAGCAGTCCGGCCACATCGCGGGCGTCGGCTTCGACCTGTACGTCCGCATGGTCGGCGAGGCCGTCGCGGACTACCGCGCCTCCCTGGAGGCGGGTGGCGGCGAGGTCGAGGAGGCCCCGCTGGAGGTGAAGATCGAGCTGCCGGTCGACGCGCACGTCCCGCACGACTACGCGCCGGGAGAGCGGCTGCGTCTGCAGGCCTACCGGTCGATCGCCGCGGTGAACTCCGAGGAGGACATCAAGGCCGTCCGCGAGGAGCTCACCGACCGCTACGGCAAGCTCCCGGAGCCCGTGGAGAACCTGCTGCTCGTCGCCGGGCTGCGGCTGCTGGCCCGCCGCCTCGGGGTCTGCGACATCACCCTGCAGGGCAACAACGTCCGCTTCTCCCCGGTGGAGTTGCGCGAGTCGCAGGAGCTGCGGCTGAACCGGCTCTACCCGCGCACGGTCGTCAAGCAGGCCGCCAAGCAGATCCTCGTGCCGCGTCCGTCCACGGCGCGGATCGGCGGCAAGCCGGTGGTGGGCCGCGAACTGCTGTCGTGGACGGCGGAGTTGCTGTCGGCTGTCCTCGACAGCTGAGGCGCCCGCCGCCCCGGCGCCGGATACGGCGAGGCCCCGTCCCCGCGAGCCGAACGGCTCGCGGGGACGGGGCCTCCTCGTGCCGGACGTGCCCCGCGGATCAGCCCAGGAGGCGCCGCAGGTTCAACCGGCCCCGCAGCAGGCCGGCGGAGAACCACAGCGTCATCACCGTGACCACCAGCCCGGCCAGCAGCACCGCCGCCACCGGTCCGCTCAGGTCCGGCGGCACCAGGGGATGCGCCGGTTCCCCGACGAAGCCGCGCCGTCCGGCCGGGCGGTTGTTCACCCCTGGTTCGCCCCGACTTCGGGTGCACGTCGGCCTTCGGATCGCGATCCGGCCCTCTGTCACCCCTTCGGGTGACGTTACCCGGCGGCCGGAACGGGTGTGTGGTGCCGGACCCGCCCCTCCCGCCTGGTGTTTCCCCCGCCGTCCGGGGTTTCGGGGGCCCCTCCGGGCAGCTTGCCCGGCGTGGGGCGCGGGGCTACCGTCCAACATCGCTAGACGGATCGTCCGGCGTGGATGGACGACGCCGGGGCTCCGCCGACGCCCGCCCACGCCCGCGACGGTGCGCCCCGCGCGCGCCGGACTCCCGGGCCTGGGGATCCGCCGGACCATCCCCCTTTCCAAGGACGGATCCCCAGGACCCGGGCTTCACGCCCCAGCTCTTCGGAGGAAGAAGTGCCCGGACCACACCCGCCCGCCCGGTGCCGCGCATGACCCACGGACCCTGGGACCTGATCGCGCGCGGGGGACTGGACGTACTGGCCCTCATGGCCCTGGTGGGCCTGCTGTACCGGCGCGGCTGCCCCGCCCCGCAGATGCCGCTGGTGCTGACCGCGCTCAACATCGGCCTGTTCGCGGCGATGAGCGCGATGGGCGCCGGCAAGTTCCCCGCCGGAGTGGGGTTCGGGCTGTTCGGCATGCTCTCGCTGGTCCGGCTGCGCAGTACCGCCTTCACCGCCCGGGACGTCGCGTACACCTTCGTGGCCCTGGTCATCGCCCTGTGCGGGGGACTGCCGCAGCGGGAGATGTGGCTCGTCGTGGCGCTGTTCGCGCTGGTGCTCGTCGCGGTGCTGGTCGTCGACGATCCGCACGCCCACCAGCCGACCCAGGTGGTGCGGCTCACCCTGGACCGGCTGTACGCCGACCCGGCGGCGATCCACCGGGAGGTCGTCCTGCGGTTCGGCCAGGAACCCGTGGCGGTGCTGGTGGACGAGGTCGACTTTGTACGGGAGACCACCCGGGTGTCGGTGAGCTACCGCGCCGACTCGCCCGTGAGCTGGAGCCTGCCCGACGACGGGGCGGGACCGCCCGTGGGGCGGGGCGGTCACGGCAGCCCGCTCGAGAGCAGGCTCGTGTGACCGCCCCGGAGGCCTTCGCCGAGGCGCTCGGCCTGGCCGAGTTGCGCGGCGCGACACTCGCCGAGGTCGACGCCGCGGCCGCGCTGCAGCACCGGGTGGACCGCAAGTACCTGCTCCCGCTCCTGTCGGCGCGCTGCCTGGTCGCCGCCCTGGCGCCGACGCACCACGTGCTGGACCTCGGCGGCCGCCGGACCACCGGCTACCGCAGCACGTACTTCGACACCGCCGGGCTGAGCGCCTGGCACGCCCATGTGCAGGGGCGCAGGCGGCGCTGGAAGGTGCGCACCCGGCTCTATGTCGAGGACGGGCTGTGCCGTGTCGAGGTCAAGACCAAGGACGGGCGCGGCGCCACGGTCAAGCAGGCCCGCTCGCTCGGCGCCCAGGACTACGGCCGCATGGGGGCCGGGGCGGCCTCCTTCGTCGACGACGTGCTCCGCGGAGCGGGGGTCCCGGTCCGCTCCGGGATCCTCTCTCCCGCGGGGGAGATCCGCTACGTCCGCGCGACCCTCGCCGACCTGGAAGCGGGCAGCCGGGTCACCCTCGACGGCCGGCTCACCTGCCACTGCGGCCGGGCGACCGCCGCGCTCGACCACGGCTTCGTCCTCGTCGAGACCAAGGGCGGCCCTCGTCCGGGCGTCGCCGACCGGCTGCTCCTCGGGCTGGGGGTGCGGCCGCTGCCGCTCAGCAAGTACATCGTGGGGCAGGTCCTGCTCGTCCCCGGTCTCCCCGGCAACGACGTACGCCGTCTGGTGCGGCAGTGCTTCCACGCCCTCCCGAGCACCGGACCGGCGGCCAGGGTCCCCGCCCCGCCCGGGCCGCCGCCGATCGAGACCACCGGAACCGTGTGGTGAGCACGGCCCACCGCAGGCCACCGGTCCACCAGCGGATCCCCCGCACGCCTGGCTGGCGATACCCCGCCGTCGCCGTCATCGCCGCCGCGGCCGCCGTCCTCGGCCTGATCTCCACCCACGACCCCGCCCCCGCAGACCCCGGCAAGGCCGACGCCGTCCGGCGGATCGAGCAGAGCCCGCCGCCCGCGCTGTTCCCGGACGCCGACGTACGGGGCTGGACGGCCCGGCTCGACGAGCAGCGGCGGGCCGCCGACGCGCTCTACGCCCGATGGCGGGCGGGGCACGGCACCGTCCGCGACGACCCGGGCTTCGTCCGCTGGGCGGCGAACCACGTACCGGACCCGCCCCCGGCGGCCGAACGCGCCGCCGAACTGGGGCAGGTCCGCCGTCTCGCCCGCACCCGCACCACCGCGGGCCGGACGGCCGCCGCCTGGCTCACCGCCCACGGTGAGCAGGACATCTGGCGCCTGTACCTGGCCGACCAGCGCGAACTGCTGCCGCGCACCAAGGGCGAGGCCGCGCAGGCCCGCCTCGACGCCGCGCTGCAACTGGCCGGGACGATCGGCGTACGGCTGGCCGGCCACTACCGGCAGCCGTACCCCTTTGTCCTCGACCCGGCCCTGCGCCCCGACCCGGCGGCCACCCGGGACGACGGCTGCGCCTGCGCCTACCCGGCGGCCCCCGCGGTCCTCTCCTCCTCCGCCGTCGCCGTCCTCACCGCCCTGGCCCCGCAGCGCGCCGCCGAGTACCGCTGGATGCAGGTCCAGGTGGTGCACGCCCGTCTGTACACCGCCGACCACCTGAGGGACGACCTGCTCGCCGGTGTGCTGCTCGGCTCACTGGTCGGCGATTACATCCGGGCGGCGGACAGCACGGGAAAAAGTCGTGCATGACCGACGGCACCCCTGCTGACCTGGCAAGGGAGCACGCATCCGGGCCAGGTTCACCTGGACGCCACCCCGAGGCGGCCGGCCTTCCCCACCCGTTCGGGCCCCGCACTCCCGGGGACGTCCCATAGTCTGCCGGGACAGGTGATATCGGACATCGACCGGAACGTGGATCCATGCACATCGCCGTCCTCGCCGAGCCCCCGGTGGCCGCCGGATCGGCCACCGCACCGCGCGACGCCGACCTGTCCGGAGAGCCCGCCGTTGTGGCCGTCCTGCCCGGGTACGCGCCCGGACCGGCCCTCGCGGGGCCGGGTGAGACGCCCGGCCATGAAGCCGGCGAACCGGGGTACACGCGGTCGCAGGAACTGTTCGACATCGCGCGGTTCGGAGAGCGGATGGGTTTCGCCCCGGACCACCGGGCACGGACGGCCGGGCCGGTCCGTCCACGGATCCCCTGCCCGCCGTGCCCGCGATGGCGGGCCGGAGCCGCCACCTCCCGCACGTCGGGGCGCCGGTCCGCCCGCCGGCAGGACCGGGACGCCCCCGTCCGCGGCGGGGGCGTGCCGCGCAACCATCCGATCCCGCGGTCCGGCCGGACACCGGCCGGGCCCCGCGAGTGCAACCGGGAGTGACCGCCGATCTCCGCCCAGCCGATGACCACCGCCCCCACCGCCCCGACAGCCGGTCACGCGACCGGGACGAGCGAGGCGCGCTCCGCGCCGCCCGCCGTCCGGCCGCGCGAACACAGATACGACATCGACCTGTTGCGCGTCCTGTGCTCGATCGGCGTCATCGTCTGCCACTCCGCGGGCCAGTTCCTCAACGCGGTCGGCCGTCAGCCGGAGGGCGGGCGGCCCGTCTACTGGATCGCGCTGGCCGGCGACGGCCTCAGCCGTTGCGCCGTGCCGTTGTTCTTCGCGATGGCCGGCTGGGTCGTGCTGTCGGGCGCGCCGCCCCGCGACGGGGCGCAGGTGCGCATCCGGCTGACGCGCATCATCGTGCCGATGGCTGTGTGGACGGCCGGGTACCTGGTGTGGGACTGGGTGCGGGACGCCAACCCCCGCCCCACGCTCCGGGTGGCCTACGAGTCGCTGTTCGGTGCGGTCCAGCCCGCCTTCCACCTCTGGTACCTGTACGCCTACGTGCCGGTGATCCTGCTGCTGTCGCTCGTCGCCCTGGTCAAGGAAGGGAAGCGGCCCTACGGCCTGGCGGCCGTGTTCGTCGCTCTCGCGATCGCGCCGACCCTCCTGGACGACGCCGCCGGATTGCGGCACGTGAAGCTGCCCGCCTTCGCGTGGAACCCGGACCCGTACCAGATCGCCTATGCCGCCGCCGGGGCCATCCTGCTGGCGCTGCCGCCCTCCGCCACGACCGGGCGCGGCCGGCGCCTGCTGTGGCTGGCGGGCGGAGTGTGCGGATGGGCCGCGGTGGTCGGCTACGAGCACTTCGTGCACTACCCGTCCCCGTATGCCGGGGTGTTCGTGCCGTTCCTGGCCGGTGCGCTGCTGATGGCCCTGAACCGGATCACGGTGCCCGCGCGCTTCCGGCCGCTGCTGTCCCGGTTGGGCGCCGGGGCCTTCGGCGCGTACCTGGTGCACCTGATGTTCCTGCGCGCCCTCGCCCCGCACATGGTCACGGCGGATGCGGGCTGGCTCGGCGCGGCCGGTCTGCTCACGCTGCTGGTGGCGGGGACCGTCGCCCTGTCCTTCGCCGCCAGCCTGTTGTGGACGCGACTGCGGCTGAACCGCTGGCTGGGCTGAACCCGGCCCGGCCGGACCCGGTCGGGCCGGCCGCAGACGCGTGGGCCGGCCCGACCGGATTCAGCCCTGGGCGGTCCGAATGGTCCTCACCAGGCGCCGGACGGCCGGGTTGCGGCGCAGGCCTTCGGCCCTGATCCCGCTGCCGCCCGGCAGCCCGAGACTGGTCAGCCGGCGTCGCTTGAAGTACTTCGGGTGCGTGGAAAGGCGGTTCGTGAGCCACGCCACGGCCTCGTCCCGCAGTGCGGCGTACTTGGCCGACTGCATGCAGTAGCTCACGGTCCTGACCAGGGGCGCCAGTTCGCCGGTGATGAGCTCCGGTGACAGGTCGAGTGGCTTGCCGACCTGGGCGGTGTCCCGCTCGAGGTCCGGCAGGACGGCGTCGATGACGGTGAGGGGCACCCGGTTGCTGTTCTCATAGGGGGTGATCCGCTCCAGCAGCAGTTCCGTGCCCACCCGCGCGACGGGTATCCCGTAGAACGCGGCCGCGGTCATCAGCGCGGTCGAGAAGCATCCGACGACGAGGCCGGGCCGGACGTGCTGGTACACCGTCTCCGCCAGCACGGGGACGTCGAGGACGGTGAGCCGTACCCCCAGTTCCTCCGCCGTCCGCTCCAGCGACTGCGAGTACTGGGCCGGCGCACTGGGGTGCGGTTTGAACAGCACATGCCGGTGTCCGGCCGCGACGGCGCCGCGGAGCATCCTCACGTGCAGCGCGTCCTCCTCGGCCACCGTGATCAGCTCGAGGGCGGAGAGGTACTGGCCGAGCAGCACGGCCGTGGGCCGGTCGTCGGTGGGCAGATGCTCCTCGAGAGCGGCGACGCCGTTCCCGCCGATCTGTTCCAGGACCTGGAGGAACGGTTCGTCGGGAATGACGACCGGCTCGACGCCGTACTCGGACAGCAGCATCGGGCGCAGCCCCGGCACGAGGTCGAGGTGGAGCAGCCGCTTGATGCGGCTGTTCACGCCGACCGGGATCCGGTTACGGGTGGGGCCGTAGCTCATCAGGCCGTCGGCGTACACGTGGACGGGGCTGTCGGCGAAGATCTCCAGGATGGCACGGGACGGATTCGCCTGGATGGACTCGCACGCGATCTCGACCGGCTCGGATCCCAAGTCCCACGCCAGGCGCAGGGCCCGCTCCCAGAGCAGGGTGTCCTCGGGGCGCGGCGACCAGCCGACCGGGTGATGCGGAGCGATGGTCTCGTTCCACGAGTGCACCGCGTCGAACTCCGGCCGCAGCTGCTCGAAGCCGGGCATCTTGTCCAGCGGGGTGCTCAGCTCGGGGATCGCGGAAGTGTTGCTCACCACGAGCAGCCGCCGGCCCTCACGTGGTCCGAAGAGACCCGCCCTGATGGCGCTGGTGATGGTCGCGGCGGCGTACTGGGTGGCCGCGAAGAAGATCTGGGTCATACGAGGGCTTCCTTCAAACCGCCGCGTATCCGGCGCAGCGTCCGCTTGCGCTGGTCGTCCATACCGGCCAGGGCCGCATGGAGTTCGTTCTCCGGGATGCGGCGCAGTGCCTCGGCGCTGAGCTCCTTCAGGCGGGTGGCGACCCGCCGTTCGAAGCGGTCCCGTTCGCGCAGGTGGTGGGCGATCACGACGCAGTAGTTCCGGATGGCCTTGGGGCGCAGGTCCGCGACGTCCGGGTCGCTCGCCAGCTCCTGCAGGACCAGTTCGAAGGACCGGATGAAGTCCAGTTGCCGGACGTCGCCGATCTGGGTGAGCGAGGTCGTGATGCCGCGCCGGTAGAAGACGCCGTGCAGACTCGCCACCGCGTAGGAGTCCGCCTTGCGGTGCAGCGCCCAGATCCACGGGCGGTCCTCGGCGGTGCGCAGCCCGTCGTGGAAGCGCAGCAGGCCCCGGTCGAGCAGCCGGCGGTGGTAGATGCCCGCCCAGGCGTACGGGTAGTCGACCATCGTGGTGTCGTCCGTCGGCAGGATCGATCCGCGCGGATCCAGCGGTGTGTCGCGGCGTCCCTCAGGCGCGCGGTGCACCCTGCGTTCCACGCCGGTGACCTGGACGTGGTCGGTGCGCACGAAGTCGACGTCGTGACGCTCGATCGCGTCGACGAGCTTCGGCAGGTAGCCGGGGGCGAGCCAGTCGTCCCCGTCGAGGAAGGTGAGGAAGCGCCCTTCCGCCACGTCGATCCCGGTGTTGCGGGCGGTGGCGAGTCCCTGGTTCGTCTCGTGCCGGATGACCCGGCTGTTCCGCAACCGCTTGGACATGTCGATTAGCGCTTCGTACGTGTCGTCCTTGGAGGACCGGTCCTCGACGAAGATGAACTCGAAATCGTCTCGATCATTTCTGACGAGACTGGACACCGTGTCGGAGAGGTAATACCGGATGTTGTAGCACGGGACGACGACGGAGAGCGTCGGCCTATTGGTCACATGTTCACCTAGTTCTCGTACAGCGGAAACCAGCGAAAGGCTAGCTTTCGGTGTGCGGCCACCCGCTGTACACGGGGTGATCGGAAGATGAACTCGGGCTGGAGGGTTTTCGCGGCCCGCTCCGGATGTCCGCGGATGTCGACTTGGCCCGAATCGCGACGTGCCGTCAATCCTTACGCTCGCCTAGCGCCCCGTGTCGCGGGGATGCCGGATCCTGCGGACGGTTGGTGGGAGCACGATGTCCTCTACGGTGACGGAACGGGGTGCGGCCGAGGCCGCACCCCTCATAACGGGCGGCAAGCAGGGGCCCGCGCCGGCGGCGATCGGCTGCGTGCTGGACGGACTGCGCCTTGTCGCCGCACTGATGGTCTGCCTTTTCCACTACGTCGGCAAGGCGCAGACCGGACACGCATGGGGACGCAATCCGCGGGAGCTTTTCCCGCACCTTTCCGACGTTGCCGTTTACGGCTGCCTGGGCGTGCAGCTCTTCTTCATCATCAGCGGTTTCGTGATTTGCATGAGCACCTGGGGGAAGTCGCTCGGCGACTTCTTCCGCTCCCGTGTCTCGCGGCTCTACCCGGCCTACTGGGCGGCGATCGTGCTGACGACCGTGGCCTGCGTGGCGGCGCCCGCCGTGATCCACCCCCTCCGGCTGAACGAGGTGCTCGTCAACCTCACGATGCTGCAGCAGCCGATGGGGGTACCCCGGGTCCTCGGGGTGTGCTGGACGCTGTGGGTCGAGGCGTGACCTACCGCCGGGTGGTCATCTTCTGCTGCCTGTGGACGGTGGCGAGCGTGCTGGCCCGGGTCGCCGACACCCCGCTGACCGACGAGATCGTGATGCGCGACCACGCCCCGTTCTTCATCGGCGGCCTCGCCCTGTACCTGATCCACCGCTACGGCGGCGACCTGCTGCTCTGGGGCATCGTCGGCGTCAGCCGGCTGCTCGGACAGCGCTACTCCACCACCGCTCTGTGGTCCCCGGACGCGACGGGCGGGGAGCCGCGCTCCCCCCATGTGATCCTGCTCGTCGTCACCCTGGCCTTCGTGGCGGTGGCCGCCGTGGCACTGGGGTGGCTCCGCTGGGCCAACTGGCGCCGGCTGACCTTCGCCGGAGCCCTGACGTACCCCTTCTACCTGGTTCACGAGCATCTCGGCTGGTTCGCCATCACCGCGTTGCACCGGCATCTCGGGCTCACCCCGCGGGAGACCCTGGTGACCGCGATCGTCGGGATGCTGGTGCCGGCCTACACGATCCACCGTCTCGTGGAGAAGCCTTTCGGGCCCCGGCTGAAGCGCGCGATGAGCGCGCGGGCGGCGCGCCTGCGTCTGGCCATGCAAGGCCGCGGCTGACGTACCGGCCCCCTCCCTCGGGTACCGGGCGGCGGGAGCCTCCGGTCACCGGGACGCCGGGCGCCTTCCGTCAGCGGCCCACCTGCCCCAGCCAGGTCAGCGTCCGCCGCACCTCCAGAGAGAAGGGGTGGTGCGGGCCGTGCACGCGCTCGGAGTCGTACAGCAGGCGGGAGAGCACGTCGTGGGCGGCCATGCGGTCGCCCACCGACAGCAGCAGATGGCCGATGCGGCGCCGTACCTCCAGCGGCAGGTCGGGGTCGGTGGCGCGGTACTGCTCGAAGGAGGGCAGCAGCGCCCGGTACTCGGCGAGGGCGGACGCCGCCTCGCCCAGCTGCTCCAGGCACTGCGCGGCCTCGTAGCGGTACTGCAGCGACTGGCGGCCCAGCGGCCCTGATTCGGCGGCCAGTTCGTCGGCGAGCCGGCGCAGCTCGGGCAGGGCGCGGCGGTACTGGCCGTCCTCCATGAGCGTGGCCGCGTACTGCTTGCGCAGCATCCGTACGACCGGTGAGTGCTCGCCGTGCTTCTCCGCGGCGGCCGGCAGCACACCGCCCAGGATGTCGACCGCCTGCGTGATGCGGCCCGCGTCGAGCAGCCGCTTGACCTCGTCGACCGCCTCCGCGATGCCGTGCGCGGCGGGGGCTGCGGGCCCCTGGGGGGCGGGGGTGGGTTGCGGCGGGGCGGCCGGGCGGTCCGGCCAGGGGGCGTGCGGGCGCAGGAAGGGGCGGGTGGGGTCCATCGGCCCGAGGGGGCGGTGGACGGCACCGGGCACCGGCAGCAGCGGCGCCAGCCTGCGGTAGGTCTCCTGGGCGTCGGCCGGGCGGTGCTGCGGGTCCTTCGCCAGCAGCTGCAGCACCAGTGCCTCCAGCGGCTCGGGCACCTCCGGCCGCACCTGGCGCAGCGGCACCGGCTGCTCGTACAGGTGCCGGTGCAGGACGCCCAGGGCGGTGGAGCCCGCGAACGGGACGGTGCCGCTGACCAGTTCGTGCAGCAGCACCCCGAGGGCGTACAGATCCGTGCGGGGCCCCACGGCACCGCTCATGGCCTGCTCCGGCGCCATGTACGCGGGCGTGCCGATGGGCGTGCCGGTGTGGGTGAGCCGCGTCGTGTCGGTGTCCAGGACGGAGGCGACGCCCAGGTCCAGGACGAGCACCGTGCCGTCCGGACGCACCATCACATTGCGGGGCTTGAGGTCGCGGTGCACGATCGGCACCGCGTGCACCGCCGACAGCGCGGCGCACAGCTGCGCCGCGATCGCCACCGCCCACTGCCACGGGTAGGGGTCGTGCTCGGCGAGGTGGTCGGCGAGGTCGGCGCCCTCGACGTACTGCATGACGAAGTACAGCTCGTCGGCGTCGCTGCCCGCGTCGTGGACGGTGACCAGCCCGGGATGGTCGACCTGGGCGGTGACCCGGCACTCCCGCACGAAGCGCTGGCGCAGCTCCTCCGCGTCCGCGCTGCCCGCGACCTTGTCCGGGCGCAGCAGTTTCACGGCGACGCGCCGGTCCAGCCTGCGGTCGTACGCGGTCCACACCTGGCCCATGCCGCCCTGGCCGAGGACCGTGGCCAGCTCGTATCGGCCGGCGACGATCCGTCCGTTCACTGATCGCCCTCCTGCTTGCGCAGCAGGTCGCTCAGCTCGTCCAGCTCCGCCCGCACCTGGTTGATCCGCGGCTGGTGCGGCGGGGTCGCCTGCGGCGGCACCGGGGGCTGCGGCGCGGGTGGCGGGGTCGGCGGGGTCGGGGCGGTGCCGCGGTAGGGGTTGTAGTCCATCGGCGGCTGCGGCGGGGCCGGCTGGTGCGGCTGCGGGTAGGGGATGGTCGTGGCGTACGACGGGTATCCGGGCACCTGGTTGGCCCGGTGCAGCGCCAGGTCGGCCACGAGGTAGTGGACGCCGACCACGGGGACCATGACCATGACGGTGATCAGCGCCACGTCGGTCCAGGTACTCGCCTCCGGCACGATGCCGATCGTCGCGAAGGAGGCGATGCTCAGCGCGGTGCCGAGCCAGAAGAACACCCAGTCCATCGTCCGGCGGCGCTGGACGGCCAGGTGCAGAAGCGGCAGGCAGGACAGGAATCCGCAGCTGATCGCGGTGATCGTGAGAAAAACGGCACGGAGCGTGACCGCCGCCGCCTTGGACGGAGCGGGTGGATACGGCGGGACCGGGCCGGGGCCGTTCATCACTGC
Organism: Streptomyces sp. NPDC001070; assembly: GCF_053598835.1. NCBI lineage: Bacteria > Bacillati > Actinomycetota > Actinomycetes > Kitasatosporales > Streptomycetaceae > Streptomyces > Streptomyces sp. NPDC001070. The sequence continues at coordinate 109,621 of NZ_JBSFLB010000012.1, read as the reverse complement.
TCTCGGACTCCCTGAGCATCAGTACGGGGGACAGCTGCGGGTGGTATCGCGAGAGTATCCGCCGACCCCGACAGGCTGTCACCCGATCCCGTAACTATTCGGGGCGCACGGTGCCGTCCGTCAGCCCGTCGTAGAGCCCCTGCACCAACTGCTCGCCCAGCTGCCCCGCCAGCCGCAGGGCTTCCTCGAAGGCGGCCAGGGTGCGGAAGCGCCCCCCGTACCGCCGCTGGTCGGTCAGCGGCAGCCGCGGCACCTGGAGCCGGCGCACGTCGAGCCGGGTCGCGGTGGAGGCGTAGCTGCTGGCCTGGCGGTTGTTGGCGGTGCCGCGCAGGAAGCCGGCGAGGAACCAGGGGTCGAGCGCGGCCGGGTCGGGGCGGAGCAGATGGAGGTTGCGGCCGAGGGCCGCGCCCGCGGTGGCGGCGTCCACGACCCGGGCGGCCGAACCCCGGCCGAGGACCGGGACGACCACGTCGCCCTCCTGCGTCAGGACCGGCTCCTCCTCCGGCGGCGCCTCGGGCAGAGTGCCGCTCGGAGCGGTGCCGCCGAGGACGTCGTGCTCGGTGAGCACGGCGGGGCCGCTTCCGCCAGGGGCGCTCCCGGTGCCGCCCGCGCGCAGCACGAGGGCCCCGGCGCGGGCCAGTTCACCGACGGTGGTGAGCGGCCAGCGGAGGGGCTCGGCCGCCCCGGCGGGGGCGGGCGCGAGTTCGGCGGTACGGAGCAGCGTGGCGGCCAGCCGCTCGCGGACCCCGGCGAGTTCGGCCGCGCCGCCGCCCGCCGCGGGAGGCGGCAGATGCCGGGCGGGGGCCAGGTCCACGTCGTCGTCGAGCAGGTCGATGACCTTCAGGGCGCGGCTGACACCGGGCCGCTCCTCGGTGGTGCCGTGCCGGTCGAAGGACTGCCAGGCGTCGAGCACGGTGGCGCGCACGGTCTGCCAGGGCACCTTCTCGCCGCCGGGGGCGGCGTCCTGCGTGCCCGCGGTGTCGACCAGCAGCAGGTGCGGGGAGGCCGGGGTGCCGCCGCCGGGCCTGCGCAGCACCCACAGGTGGAGCGGGATGCCGTACGGTGGCGCGGCACCGGCCGGGAGCGCGACCACGGCGCGCAGCGCACCGCGCCGCAGCAGGTCGGCGCGGATCCGGCGGCCGGAGCGGCGCGAGGCGGCGGCGGGGGGCATCAGCAGGACGACGGTGCCGCCCTCCCTGACCCGGGCCAGGCAGTGCTGCACCCAGGCGAGTTCGGACTCGGTACGGGCCGGGAAGCCGTACTCCCAGCGGGGGTCGTACGCGAGGTCCTCGTGGCCCCAGTTGCGCTCGTTGAAGGGCGGGTGGCACAGCACCGCGTCGGCGGCGAGCTCCGGGAAGGCGTCGGCGCGCAGGCTGTCCCCCGCGGCCACCCGTACCCCCGTGGCGGGGCCGGCGTGCAGGGCCAGCCGCAGCGCCGCCAGCGCGGCCAGGTCGGGGTCGGCCTCCTGGCCGTACACCTCGTGCGGGGTCTCGGCGGCGCGCAGCAGGGTGCCGGTGCCGCAGGCGGGGTCCAGCACGGTGCGGGCGGGGCCGGCGAGCGCGGCCATCAGCTCGGCGGGCGCCGGCGGGGTCAGCGTGTGCTGCCGGGGGTTGGCGTCCAGATAGCGGCCGAGCAGGAACTCGTAGGCCTGGCGCGGGCCCAGTTCCGCGGCGAGGTCGGCGGCGCCGCGCAGCAGCTCGGAGTCGACGGGCGTGCCGGGTGTGAACCGCCCCTCGAAGCGTCGCTCGAAGAGGTTCCGGACGGCGCCGGCGGTGCCGTCCTCGTCCGACCGCGGCCGTGCGCCGGGGTGTTCGCCGGCCAGCAGGCACGCGGCGCCGGCCTGCCGGAGCGCGGTGGGAACGCCCGCGGGATGCGACTCGGCCCGCTGCCACACCCGTTCACGCAGCGGGACCTCGGCGAGCTTGCCCTGCCCGCGCAGCCAGCCCTCGACCTCGGACAGGGCGAAGGTCGGGCTGGTGTCGGTGCCGCCCACCGGCTTGGGGAAGTCGGCGTGCCGGCGGCGCCAGTTGCTGACGGCGGCGCGCCCCACCCCGGCCAGCCGCGCGATCCCCGCGGCGGTCACCTCGCTTGCGTTCTCCGGCACCTGGCTGGCTCCCTTCCCGCGCTGGGGATGCGGCTGTGGCCACGAGCATACCGACGTACGCAAGATCCAACCCTTCACGGCGTGAATTCTTGTGAATGGGAATCTCATGTTGACTCGGTTCACAGCTCATGCTGTCATTGACCCATCGGTTCACGGGTTGCCCGGCCCGAGCGTTCCGCCGACCGCAACCGTCATCCACTCGCTGTCCACCAAGGGGGACGACCCTCATGACCACCACTCGCGGTGCGCTCACGGCGCTCGGCTGCATCACCGCCGCCCTCACCATGGCCGCCTGCGGCCCGCTCGGCGGCACGGCGCAACCCGCCTCCACCGCCCTGGCCGACCAGCCGTCCACCACGATCGAGAAGAAGGCCGTGGCCGCCATGAAGTCCGCCTCGTCGATGACCGTCGACCTCGACGGCATCAGCGACGGCGAGCGGATGAAGTACCGCATGACGATGACCGGCACCGGCGACTGCAAGGGCGAGGTCACCGCCGACGGCGGCACCGTCCAGCTGATCAAGGTGGGCCCCTCGCTCTACATGAAGGGCGACGACGCCTTCTGGAAGTCCCAGGGCGCCGACGGCGCGGCCGCCCAGCACCTCATCGGCGACCGCTGGATGAAGACCAAGGCCTCCGGCCCGGACAGCAAGGACTTCCTCCAGGCCTGCGACCTGAACGCGTTCCTCGCCGAGATGGAGAAGGACACAGGCGGCGACCTGGGCGAGAAGAAGGGCGAGCCCGCCACCGTCGCCGGCATCCCCGCCCTCCCGCTCACCGGCAAGGACGGCGCCGAGACCACCACCGCCTATGTCGCCACCGAGGGCAAGCCGTACGTGCTCAAGGTGGTCACCAAGGGCGGCAAGGAGCCCGGCACCCTGATCTTCTCCGACTTCGGCAAGCCGGTGGACATCACCGCCCCCGCAGCCAAGGACGCCGTCGACATCGACAAGCTCGGCGGCTGAGCCCACCGGCTACGATTCCCGGGCCCTGGCGCGCGCCGCGCCAGGGCCGCCCCTTTCCCGAGATCGGCAGAGCCCCATGGAAGACCGCATACCCGACGACATCGCGTCCCTCGCCGCGGCCGAGGGCCTCGGACGGCACCGCATCACGATCCTCCCCAAGCGGCTGGGCTTCCTGATGGTGTGCAACCTGCTCTTCCTGATCACCATCGGTCTGCTCACCGTCGTGCTCGCCGTCTGGTTCATCTGGCTGGCCCTGCAGACCCCCAACTTCTCCCGCAAGGCGGCCCGTCGCCGCCTCTACTTCTTCGAGAACGGCCTCATCGAGGTCGACCGCAAGGGACGGCCCGCCGCCTTCCGCTGGGACTCGATGATGGCGCTGCAGCAGATCACCGAGAAGTACGTCAACGGCGTCTACGTCGGCACCGACCACCGCTACACGCTGCACAAGAAGGACGGCACCGTCCGGAAGGTCACCAACTTCTACGCGGAGCCCGAGCGGTGGGGACCGTTCATCCAGCAGGAGATCACCGGCTTCCAGCTGCCGGGGATGCTGCGGATGCTCGCCGAGGGGCAGACACTGACCTTCGGCGACATCTCGGTCAACAACGGCGGCATCGCCACGTCCAAGCGCGGCGCCGTGACGTGGCCCGAGATCCAGGACGTCCGGGTCAGCGACGGCATCCTGGTGCTCCGCAAGGCCGGCAAGTCGCTGTCCTGGTCCTCCAAGAAGGTCGGGGACATCCCGAACTTCTTCCTCTTCCTCTCTCTTGTGGACGAACTGCGCCGATCGGCCGCCGCGAGCTGACCGTTCGGCGGTCGTACGCCCCCTGCCCGCGCCCACCCGTCACCCCCTAGAGTGCCAAGGTGGGTACAACCAGGGCGGGAACGGCAGCGGCAACCATCGCCGTGCTGCTCGGCGTGGGTCTGGCCGGCTGCACGGGCGAGGGCATCGGGAGCGGTACGGGCAACGGCGCCGGGAGCGAGGGGGCCCCGGCCGGCAGCGCGCTCAAGGCGGTCGGCGACCTGACGGTGAAGGGCCGGGCGCCCAAGACGGGTTACACGCGCGACCAGTTCGGCGCGGCCTGGGTGGACACCGACCACAACGGCTGCGACACGCGCGACGACATACTGCGGCGCGACCTCACCGGCACGTCCTTCCGCTCCGACCGGGGCGGCGACTGCGTCGTCGCCTCGGGCACCCTCGACGACCCGTACACCGGCAAGGAGATCGGCTTCACGCGCGGCCGCAGCACGGTCGACATCGACCACGTCGTGGCGCTCAGCGACGCGTGGCAGAAGGGCGCCAAGTACTGGTCGAGCGACAAGCGGAGGCAGATCGCCAACGACCCGCTGAACCTCCTCGCCGTGGACGGCCCGGCCAACCGCGGCAAGGGCGACGGCGACGCGGCGACCTGGCTGCCGCCGAACAAGGCCTTCCGCTGCCCGTACGTGGCCCGCCAGGTCGCGGTGAAGAAGAAGTACGGGCTGTGGGTCACCGCGGCGGAGAAGGCCGCGATGGTGAAGGTGCTGGACACGTGCCCCGACGAGCCCCTGCCCGACGCCGGCAAGCCGGTGGCGGCCGGCGACGGGTCCGGTTCCGGCAGCGGTTCCGGTACGGGCGACGGCAAGGACGGCGACGCCGCTTCCCCGGGTGCCTCGTACGCGGACTGCGCGGCGGCCCGCGAGGCCGGCGCCGCCCCGCTGCACCGCGGTGACCCGGGCTACTCCCGGGCGCTGGACCGGGACGGCGACGGGGTCGCCTGCGACACCTGACAGGTCGCGGATCGTTTGCGCAGTGTGTTGTGCAGAGTGCTGGATATCCCGGCGCCCCGCTCAATATCCTCGATCACTGCATCACTGCCAGGTCGTGCACCGTCGCTCGATCCCTTGCCGGGAGGCAAAATGCTCCGCCGCAGGACTGCGCTCTCCGCCACCGCCGCCGCAGCCGTGCTGCTCGCCGCGCCACTGCTGACCGCCTGCGGCACGCCGCACGCGGGTGCCGCGGCGGTGGTGGGCGGCAGGCAGATCACCGTGGAGGCGGTCCAGGCGAAGGTCGCCGCCGTGCGCGCCGCGCAGGAGAAGTCGCCGCAGGCCGCCCAGCTCATCGAGGGCAGCAGTGACCTGCAGCGCAACGTCGTTCACCGGCTGGTGCAGAACCAGGTGATCGAGCGGGCCGCCGAGGACGTGGGTGTCTCCGTCACCCGGCGCGAGCTCCAGAAGGCCCGCGAGGACACCGAGAAGCAGGCGGGCGGCAAGGCGGCGCTGCAGGCGCAGCTGCTGCAGACCTACGCGATGGTGCCCGCCGACATCGACGAGAGCATCCGCACCGACCTGCTGATGCAGAAGGTCGCCCGCCTGCACGGCGCCGACGTGCAGACCCCGGAGGGCCAGGCCGCGCTGATCAAGGTGCTGCGCGACACGTCGAAGAAGCTGCACATCGACGTCAACCCGCGCTACGGGAAGTGGAACTCCGACAAGCTCAACCTGGACGCCACCAAGGACCCCTGGCTGACCGAGGTGAGCCGCAGCACCGCCGGCGCCTGACCGGGCCGACATGCCCCCGCCGCCCGGGGCCCGGCGCGGGCCCGGAGCCGGGGCCGGGCCGCGGCGAGGTAGTTTCGTCGGGTGGACCACTCCGATGACTCCGCCCGCCCGGGCCGCCTGGTACTGCTGACCACCACCCACCGTGTCGCCCCCGGCCTGCTCTCCTGGCCCGCCTGGGAGCTGCTGCGCGCCGCCGACCTGGTCGTCTGCCCCGACCCCGGGAATCCGCAGCTGCCCTACCTGCGCGAGGCCGGGGTCGCCGTCGAGCAGACCGCGCCCACCGGACGGGAGCTGGTCGACCTCACCGGGGACGGGCGCACCGTGGTCTACCTGGCCGGCGGTGAGGGCGACCGTGCCGTCACCGACGACCTGGCCAGGCTCGGCGGCTCCGGCCGGGTCCACATGCCCGACCTGGAGCTGCTGCCCGGCTCGTACGACCTGCCGGGCGCCCGGCTGCTCGACCTCGTGCAGGTGATGGACCGGATCCGCCGCGAGTGCCCGTGGAGCAGCGTCCGGACCAGCGAGGAGCTGGTGAAGTACGGCATCGAGGAGATCTACGAGCTCGTCGAGGCCGCCGAGGAGGGCGATCGCGACGCCCTGCGCGAGGAGCTCGGCGACGTGCTGCTGCAGGTCGTCTTCCACGCGCGGATCGCGCAGGACGACCCCGAGGAGCCCTTCTCCATCGACGACGTCGCCGCCACCATCGTGGACAAGCTGATCCACCGGCACCCGCACGTCTTCGGCGACGAGGTCGCCGAGACCCCGGAGGACGTCCGGGAGCACTGGCTGCGCACCAAGGCGGTGGAGAAGCGCCGCGGCTCCGTCACCGAGGGCATCCCCCTCGGCCAGCCCGCGCTCGCCCTCGCCGCCAAGCTCGGCGCCCGCGCCCGCCAGGCGGGCCTGCCGGTCCCCGTCCCGGCGCAGGACGCCCCCGACACCGGTGACCGTCTGCTGGCTCTCGCCCTCGCCGCCCAGGCGGCCGGCATCGACCCGGAGTCCGCGCTGCGGGCGGCCGCCCGCCGCTACCGGGACGCGATCCTGGCGGCCGAGCAGCCGGGCTGATCCGGCGCGACGGATCCACCCGCGGACTTTTGCGTTGAGCTGGGGCAGAGCGGGTAAATGGGACGTATGCGAGCACTGGAGCAGATCCAGCTGGCCGTGCCGCACGACTACATCGTCGGTATCGCGCCATTGGTAGTGGGCATCTTCCTCGTCGGGATCCTGGTCGGGGCGGTGTCGCTCGGCCTGTGGGCCCGCAGCAAGGAACCGCCTCCCGAGCAGAAGCCGCAACCCCGCGCGGGGGCGTGGCACACGCGTCAGGAGTACGGCCGGGAGACCCCCGCCGACCACGGCCCGGGTCACCAGGAGGGCGAGCGGCACTCTCTGACCGAATGGCGGGAGCCGGACGAATGGCCGCAGGACGGCATCCGGCGTCTGCCGCATTCACTGAAGGGCTTCGGCAACTGGGGCTCCCACGGGGTGAGCGGCCCCGAGGGAGGCACCCGCAGCCCGGCGGGCAGCGCCAGCGGTGCCCCGGGCGGCGCCGGTGGCGCCCCGAGAGGCGCGCCGACCCGCTCCGGGCCGGGGCAGGAGGAGGGCGGCAAGGAGGTGTAGGACGGGTCCGGGGCCTGTCCTCGGGAAATCCGGACCGCGCACCCCGGCCTAGGCTGGCCGCCATGCGCATCGACGTACCGCACGCGTGGCCGCGCGACGAGGCCGAGGCCCTGGCGCTGCAGGACCGGCTCCGCCCGCTGGCCGACCACCGCGGGCCCGGCCCGCAGCGACCGCGGTACGTCGCGGGACTGGACGTCGCCTACGGCGGCGGTCACGGTGTCGAGGGCGACACCGTCGCCGCCGCCGTCGTCGTGCTCGACACCGCGACGCTGGCACCGGTGGAGCAGGTCACGGCGACCGCCCGGGCCGGTTTCCCGTACGTTCCCGGGCTCTTCGCCTTCCGGGAGCTGCCCGTGCTGATCGCCGCGCTCGAGAAGCTCTCCGTCACGCCCGACCTGCTGCTCTGCGACGGTCAGGGGCTGGCCCACCCGCGCCGTTTCGGGCTCGCCTGCCACCTCGGGGTGGTCACCGGCCTCCCGGCCGCGGGGGTGGCGAAGACGCCCTTCGTCGGCGGCTGGGACCCGGCCGCGCTCGGTGACGCCCGGGGGTCGGCCGTACCGCTGGTGGACGCGGGGGAGACCGTGGGCCGCGTCCTGCGGACGCAGGCCGGGGTGAAGCCGGTCTACGTCTCGACCGGCCACGGCATCGACCTGGACACGGCGTGCCGCCATGTGCTGGCCCTGGCCCCCTCCTACCGCCTCCCGGAGACCACCCGCCTCGCCGACCGGCTCAGCCGCGACCGGCTAACGTCATGGGGTGCATGACAGCGTGACCCCCGACCCGGCCGCCCCCGAACTGTTCACCTGGCAGTTCGCGTCCGACCCGTACCCCGCCTACGCCTGGCTGCGCGAGCACTCCCCGGTGCACCGCACGACCCTGCCCAGCGGGGTCGAGGCCTGGCTGGTGACCCGGTACGCGGACGCCCGGCAGGCGCTCGCCGACGCACGGCTCAGCAAGAATCCCGTCCACCACTCCGAACGCGCCCACGCCAAGGGCAAGGTGGGCATCCCGGGCGAGCGCAGCGCCGACCTGATGACGCACCTGCTCAACATCGACCCGCCCGACCACACGCGGCTGCGCCGGCTGGTGTCCAAGGCCTTCACCCCGCGCCGGGTCGCCGAGTTCGCCCCGCGGGTGCAGGAGCTCACCGACCGCCTGATCGACGGCTTCGCCGCGAAGGGGGAGGCGGATCTCATCCATGAGTTCGCGTTCCCGCTGCCGATCTACGCCATCTGCGACCTGCTGGGCGTCCCCGCCGAGGACCAGGACGACTTCCGCGACTGGGCGGGCATGATGATCCGGCACGGCGGCGGGCCGCGCGGGGGAGTGGCGCGCTCGGTGAAGAAGATGCGCGCCTATCTGCTGGAGCTGATCCACCGCAAGCGCTCGGACCTCGGCGACGACCTGATCTCCGGGCTGATCCGCGCCAGCGACCACGGCGAGCACCTCACCGAGAACGAGGCCGCCGCGATGGCCTTCATCCTGCTCTTCGCGGGCTTCGAGACGACGGTCAACCTCATCGGCAACGGCACCTACACGCTGCTGCGCAACCCCGAGCAGCGGCACCGCCTCCAGGAGTCCATCGCCGGTGGCGAGCGCGAGCCGCTCGCCACCGCCGTCGAGGAACTCCTTCGCTACGACGGCCCGGTGGAACTGGCGACCTGGCGCTTCGCCACCGAACCGCTCACCGTCGGCGGGCAGTCCATCGGCACCGGCGACCCGGTGCTCGTCGTCCTCGCGGCGGCCGACCGGGACCCGGCGCGCTTCGCCGACCCGGACGTCCTGGACCTGTCGCGCCGCGACAACCAGCATCTCGGCTACGGTCACGGCATCCACTACTGCCTGGGCGCGCCGCTCGCCCGGCTCGAGGCGCAGTCCGCGCTCGCCACGCTGCTGACCCGGCTGCCGGACCTGCGGCTGGCCGCCGATCCGGCCGACCTGAGGTGGCGCGGCGGTCTGATCATGCGCGGTCTGCGGACGTTGCCGGTCTCCTTCACACCGGAAAGTGACTGACGTCGCGTCAGAACGTGATCTTCACGTGATCCGTGAGACATCGACTTGTGATGCATGGGCCAAGACCACTACGGTCTGGCGCCATCGCAATATTTGAATGTGAAAGGCGATGGCGCATGCTGAAGTCCGGGAACGGCCGACACCGCAAGCCGCGTCAGGCCCCGACCGCAGTGGTCGCGGTCGCGGCGACCGGGGCGGGCCTCACGCTCCCCCTCTTCGCAGCGAGCGGCGCCAGCGCCGCCGACGCCAACAGCACCTGGAACGCGGTCGCCGTGTGCGAGAGCGGCGGCCTGTGGAGTGCCAACACCGGCAACGGCTTCTACGGCGGCCTGCAGATCACCGAGGAGACCTGGGAGCAGTACGGCGGCACGCAGTACGCCGAGCGCCCCGATCTCGCCAGCCGCAACGAGCAGATATCCGTGGCCGAGAAGATCCTCGGGGAGCTCGGCCCGGACGCGTGGTCCAGCTGCGCGGAGTCCGCCGGACTCACCGACGCCCTCCTCGGCCTGCTGCACGGCGGCGACGGCGGCAACGACACCGCGACCGACCCGGGCAGCGCCACCGGCGACGAGAGCGCCGACGGCTCCACCTCCGGCGACGGCACCCAGGGCACCACCCGGGGCACCGGCGACGACACCGGCGCCGCCACGGACGCCGGCGGGACCAAGCGCCCCGACGCCTCCGCGACCGCCTCCGCCGAGGACGAGGGCAAGGGCTCGGGCAAGCACCGCAAGCCGGACACCGGCATCGCCACCGACGGCACCTCGACCGGGGACACCACGGACTCCACGGGGGTCCGGAACCCCGGCCACGCCGGCCTGCCGCCCCAGTTCGTCGAGGGCCAGGCCGCCTGGGGCGTCATCCCGCGTGCCACCGACACGCGCACCGAGACCAAGAAGGCCGACACCCGTCAGGGCGGCGGCACCACCGCCAAGAGCACCGCCGGCGGCCGCTACCTGGTCCAGGAGGGCGACTCGCTCTGCGAGATCGCGATGGAGCAGCACGTGCCGGGCGGCTGGCGCGGACTGTACGCCGCGAACCGCGACGTCATCGGCGACGACCCGAACATGATCACCTCCGGGCAGTACCTCGACCTCGGCCGCTGAGCCGGCCGCCCGCCGCCGGCCGGAGGCTCCGCCTCCGCCGGCGGACGCAGGCTGACATCGGGCTGAACTTTCTCCTCCGTTCCCGGGGCGGGCATGTCCAACCCCCGAGCGTGCCCGGCCGGGGCTTTTCGGGTCGGTTAGGCTCATGCCGAAACGAAGAGACATCCAGAAGGAGACTCACGTGCCGTCCATCGACGTCGTCGTAGCCCGGGAAATCCTCGACTCGCGAGGCAACCCCACCGTCGAGGTCGAGGTCGGCCTCGACGACGGCAGCACGGGCCGTGCAGCCGTCCCCTCCGGTGCGTCCACCGGTGCGTTCGAGGCCCTCGAGCTCCGCGACGGCGACAAGAGCCGTTACCAGGGCAAGGGCGTGGAGAAGGCCGTGCTGGCCGTCATCGAGCAGATCGGCCCGGAGCTGGTCGGCTACGACGCGACCGAGCAGCGCCTGATCGACCAGGCGATGTTCGACCTGGACGCCACCCCGGACAAGTCCTCCCTCGGCGCCAACGCCATCCTCGGTGTCTCGCTGGCCGTGGCCCACGCGGCCTCCGAGGCCTCCGACCTCCCGCTCTTCCGCTACCTCGGCGGCCCGAACGCCCACGTGCTGCCGGTCCCGATGATGAACATCCTGAACGGCGGCTCGCACGCCGACTCCAACGTGGACATCCAGGAGTTCATGATCGCCCCGATCGGCGCGGAGTCCTTCTCCGAGGCCCTGCGCTGGGGCGCCGAGGTCTACCACACCCTCAAGGCGGTCCTGAAGGAGCGCGGCCTGTCCACCGGCCTCGGCGACGAGGGCGGCTTCGCCCCGAACCTGCCGAGCAACCGCGACGCCCTCGACCTGATCGTCGAGGCCATCAAGAAGGCCGGATACCAGCCCGGCCAGGACATCGCGCTGGCGCTCGACGTCGCCGCCACCGAGTTCTACAAGGACGGCAGCTACTCCTTCGAGGGCAAGTCCCTGTCGGCGGCCGAGATGACCGCGTACTACGCCGAGCTGGTCGAGGCGTACCCGCTGGTCTCCATCGAGGACCCGCTGAACGAGGAGGACTGGGACGGCTGGAAGACCATCACCGAGCAGCTCGGTGACAAGGTCCAGCTCGTCGGCGACGACCTGTTCGTCACCAACCCCGAGCGGCTGCAGCGCGGCATCGACAACGGCACCGCCAACGCGCTGCTGGTCAAGGTCAACCAGATCGGCTCCCTGACCGAGACCCTCGACGCGGTCGAGCTGGCCCAGCGCAGCGGCTACAAGTGCATGATGTCGCACCGCTCCGGCGAGACCGAGGACGTCACCATCGCCGACCTCGCCGTCGCCACCAACTGCGGCCAGATCAAGACCGGCGCCCCCGCGCGCAGCGAGCGCGTCGCCAAGTACAACCAGCTGCTGCGCATCGAGGAGATCCTCGACGACGCGGCGGTGTACGCCGGCCGCTCCGCGTTCCCGCGCTTCAAGGGCTGACGCAGTCCGGTGCCGCCCGCCGCGCCCGCGGCGGGCGGCACCGTGCGCTGCAGGAACGACGACCGCGAACCCCCCACCGGAGGTGCACGTGCCGGATCGCTTCTCCACCGCGACACGCATCCGCGCCTTCGGCGCGCAGGCGCAGGCCCGCGTGTACCGGGCGGCCGGCCGTCCGCGGCCGGCGCTGCCCCGCGGCCGCAACCGGCTGACGGGCCGGGCCGCGCTGCTGGCGCTGGTGGTCTGCGCCCTCGTCGTCGCCCTCGCGTACCCCACCCGCCAGTACGTGGCGCAGCGCTCGCAGATCGCCGACCAGCGCCGGCAGGCGGAGCAGGCCCGCAAGCGGGTGGACGAACTGCGCGAGGAGCGGGCCCGCTGGCAGGACCCCGAGTACGTGAAGGCGCAGGCCCGGGCCCGTCTGCACTACGTACTGCCGGGCGAGACGGCGTATACGGTGGTGAAGCCCACCGGGGCCGCGGCCCCCCAGGACTCCGGCGCCCGCCGCAGCGACAGCGCGGCCCGCCGCCCCTGGTACGCCAACCTGTGGGACGGCGTCGACCACGCGGACGCCGCCGCCACCGCAGCACACCGTTGACGCAAGCCCTGAAAGAGACACGCCCAGGCATGGAAAAGCCCCCGCCGCAGACCGAGCCCGCCCCGCCCACCGAGGCGGACATCGCCGCGTTCAAGGAGCAGCTCGGCCGCCCGCCGCGCGGCCTGCGGGCGATCGCCCACCGCTGCCCGTGCGGCAACCCGGATGTGGTGGAGACGGCACCGCGCCTGGAGGACGGCACGCCGTTCCCGACGCTGTACTACCTGACCTGCCCGCGTGCGGCCTCGGCGATCGGCACCCTGGAGGCCGAGGGGGTCATGAAGGAGATGACGGCCCGCCTCGCCGAGGACGAGGAGCTGGCCGCCGCCTACCGCGCCGCGCACGAGGACTACATCGCCCGCCGGGACGCCATCGAGGTCCTGGAGGGCTTCCCCAGCGCCGGCGGTATGCCGGACCGGGTCAAGTGCCTGCACGTCCTGGTCGGCCACTCCCTCGCGGCCGGCCCCGGGGTGAACCCGCTGGGCGACGAGACGATCGCCATGCTGCCCGAGTGGTGGCGCAAGGGCCCGTGTGTCACCCCGTGCGGCACGCGGGAGCAGGCCGGTCGGGCGGACGAGGGGGAGCAGCGGTGACGCGCTCGTCGACGGTCGCCGCCATCGACTGCGGGACCAACTCCATCCGCCTGCTCGTCGCCGACGCGGACCCCGCGACCGGCGAGATCAAGGATCTGGATCGCCGGATGACCATCGTCCGGCTCGGCCAGGACGTGGACCGCACCGGCCGGCTCGCCCCCGAGGCCCTGGAGCGGACCTTCGCGGCGTGCCGCGAGTACGCCGCCGTCATCGAGGAGCTGGGGGCGCGGAGGATCCGCTTCGTGGCCACCTCCGCCTCCCGCGACGCCTCCAACCGGGACGACTTCGTCCGCGGGGTCGTGGACATTCTGGGTGTCGAGCCCGAGGTGATCACCGGCGACCAGGAGGCCGAGTTCTCCTTCACCGGCGCGACCAAGGAGCTGACCGGGCGCGACGACCTCCGGCGGCCGTTCCTGGTCGTCGACATCGGCGGCGGCTCGACCGAGTTCGTCGTCGGCGGTGACCATGTCACCGCGGCCCGCTCGGTCGACGTCGGCTGCGTGCGGATGACCGAGCGCCACCTCGTCCGCGACGGCGTGGTCACCGACCCGCCCACCGCGGAGCAGATCGCCGCCATGACGCGGGACATCGACGCCGCCCTCGACCTCGCGGAGCAGACCGTGCCGCTGCGCGAGGCCCGCACCCTGGTCGGCCTGGCCGGATCCGTCACCACGGTCGCCGCGATCGCGCTGGGGCTGCCCGAGTACGACTGGGCGGCCATCCATCACTCCCGCATCCCTGTCGAGACGGTCCGGGAGATCAGCGGACGGCTGCTGACGGCCACGCACGCCGAGCGCGCCGCGATCCCGGTGATGCACCCGGGGCGGGTCGACGTGATCGGCGCCGGGGCGCTGGTGCTGCTGCGGATCATGGAGCGCACGGGCGCGCGGGAGGTCGTGGTGAGCGAGCACGACATCCTCGACGGTATCGCCTGGAGCATCGCCTGAGCAGGGCGTTTGCCATTTGAGCGGGGCTTGGGGGCGGGTGTGACACGCCCGCCCCGCAAAGTTCGTGAATTTCTTCACATGAAAGTTCCCGCCGGACGGCCCGACTTTCGAAGGCCAGGGACCCCTGGTGACCCCAAAACCCTTTGTGCACAAGTGTTTCGCCTGTGTTGCGGGAGGGGCGCGTGGTACCCCCGGACGCCGATCGCCGCTGGTCGGAGGGGGCGCTCAACGCCTGTGAGCCCCACCGGGTTCCCCTCGGGTGCTGTGGCCCTGGTCACGAAGCGGCGCAGTGTAGCAGAGGGCCCGGAAAACCTTGTGAAGGGGCTCACGAGGTACCCCCCGGGGCGTGGTGAATACTCGAAGCATGAGCACCACGGAGCGTCCCAGGATCCTCGTAGTAGGCGGAGGGTACGTCGGCCTGTACGCGGCGCGGCGCATCCTCAAGAAGATGCGTTACGCGGAGGCGACGGTCACCGTCGTCGACCCGCGCTCGTACATGACGTACCAGCCCTTCCTGCCGGAGGCCGCCGCCGGCAGCATCTCCCCCCGCCACGTCGTGGTGCCGCTGCGCCGCGTGCTCCCCAAGGCGGAGGTCCTCACCGGCCGGGTCACGAGCATCGACCAGGACCGCAAGGTCGCGGTCGTCGAGCCGCTCGTGGGCGAGGCCTACGAGCTGCCGTTCGACTACCTGGTCGTCGCGCTCGGCGCCGTCTCCCGCACCTTCCCGATCCCCGGCCTCGCCGAGCACGGCATCGGCATGAAGGGCGTCGAGGAGGCCATCGGCCTGCGCAACCACGTGCTGGAGCAGCTCGACAAGGCCGACTCCACCACCGACGACGACGTCCGCCGCAAGGCGCTCACCTTCGTCTTCGTCGGCGGCGGCTTCGCCGGCGCCGAGACCATCGGTGAGGTCGAGGACATGGCCCGCGACGCGGCCAAGTACTACACGAACGTGAAGCGCGAGGACATGCGCTTCATCCTCGTCGACGCCGCCGACAAGATCCTCCCCGAGGTCGGACCGGAGCTCGGCACCTGGGGCCTGGAGCACCTGCGCGAGCGCGGTATCGAGGTCTACCTCAGCACCTCCATGACCTCCTGCGTCGACAAGCACGTGGTGCTCGCCAACGGCCTGGAGGTCGACGCCTCCACCATCGTGTGGACCGCGGGCGTCAAGCCCAACCCGGCCCTCGCCAAGTACGGTCTGCCGCTCGGGCCGCGCGGCCACGTCGACACCGCCCCGACCCTCCAGGTCCAGGGCACCGACTACATCTGGTCCGCCGGTGACAACGCGCAGGTCCCCGACCTGGCCTCCGGCCCCGGCGCCTGGTGCCCGCCGAACGCCCAGCACGCGCTGCGCCAGGCCAAGGTCCTCGGCGACAACGTGGTGTCCGGCATGCGCGGCTTCCCGCAGAAGGAGTACCGCCACGCCAACAAGGGTGCCGTCGCCGGCCTCGGCCTGCACAAGGGTGTCGCCCTGATCCGCTTCGGCAAGATGAAGCTGAAGTTCAAGGGCCGCCTGGCCTGGTACATGCACCGTGGTTACCACGGCATGGCGGTTCCGACCTTCAACCGCAAGATCCGGGTCCTCGCGGACTGGACGCTCGCGATGTTCCTCAAGCGCGAGGTCGTCTCGCTCGGTGCCATCGAGAACCCGCGCGAGGAGTTCTACGAGGCCGCCAAGCCGGTCCCGGCCGCGGCCGTCAAGGCCGAGGCCACCAAGGCCAAGGCCTCCTGAGCAGGTAGCAGTTCGGCCGAAGGGCGTCCGCCATCCGTGGGGCGGGCGCCCTTCGTCGTCCCCGTGTCCCTGGCCTGCGGGCACCGGACATGAGATGGGTAGAGGTAAAGAAGTGGAATCGCGGGAATGTCGTTGTATCCCGCACCCGTTTCCCAGCCCAGTGGACCCGTCTTCATGGAGGCACGGAGGTACGCGCCATGGCCGATGCGGCCGGACGACTGACCGCCCTCGCCGAGCAGGCGCTCGGCTTCCCCTTCCCGCTGCGCATCCGCGCGTGGGACGGCAGCGAGACCGGACCGCCGGACGCCCCGGCCCTGGTCGTACGCCACCGCAGGGCGTTGCGGCGGCTGCTGTGGAAGCCCGGCGAGATCGGTCTGGCCCGCGGCTGGGTGGCCGGTGAACTGGACGTCGACGGCGATCTCTACGAGGCGCTCGACCGGCTCTCCGGCATCGTGTGGGAGCGTCCCGCGGAAGGCGACGGGGCATCACCGCGCCGTCTGCTCGGACTCGTACGCGACCCCGACACCTACCGGCTGGCCCGCGAGGCGCTCGCCCTCGCCGGGCCCGGACTGCCCCCGCCCCCGCCGCCGGAGGAGGTCCGCAGACGCAGCGGCGTCCTGCACAGCCCGGTCCGCGACCGGCAGGCGATCAGCCACCACTACAACGTCGGCAACGACTTCTACGAGCTCGTGCTCGGCCCGTCCATGGTCTACTCGTGCGCCTACTGGGAGGGGCCCGATGCGACTCTGGAGGACGCCCAGGCCGCCAAGCTCGACCTCATCTGCCGCAAGCTGGAACTGCGGCCGGGGCAGCGGCTGCTGGACGTCGGCTGCGGCTGGGGCTCGATGGTGATGCACGCCGCCGAGCACTACGGCGTCCACGCCACCGGCGTCACGCTCTCCACCGAGCAGGCCTCCTACGCGCGCAAGCGGGTCGCCGACGCCGGCCTCACCGACCGGATCGACATCCGCGTCCAGGACTACCGGGCGGTGGACGACGGGCCGTACGACGCCATCTCGTCGATCGGCATGGCCGAGCACGTGGGCCGCGAGCGCTACCGGGAGTACGCCGGGGTGCTGTACGGCCTGCTGCGGCCCGGCGGGCGGCTGCTCAACCACCAGATCGCCCGCCGCCCGTGGACCGACGAGGACGCGTACCACGTCGACGAGTTCATCGACCGGTACGTCTTCCCCGACGGGGAGCTGGCCCCGGTCGGCTCCACCGTCTCCCGGCTGGAGGAGGCCGGGCTGGAGGTGCGCGACGTGGAGGCGATCCGCGAGCACTACGCCCTGACCCTGCGCCAGTGGGTCGCCAACCTGGAGGACCACTGGGCCGAGGCCGCACGTCTCGCCGGCGCCGGCCGCGCCCGGGTGTGGCGGCTCTACATGGCGGCCTCCGCGCTCGCCTTCGAGCAGAACCGCATCGGCGTCAACCAGGTCCTCGCCGTCCGCCCGGCGAAGGACGGCGGCTCCGGGATGCCGCGCACCCGGGCCGCCTGGCTGGGCTCCGGCAAGGGGGCCTGAGCGCGGCGGGGGCGGGGCCGTGTCGGCCCCGCCCCCGTTCCGTCCGACCGGCCGCTACTCGGCCTTGATGGCCTCCAGCATGTTCAGCCGGGCCGCCCGGCGGGCCGGCCACAGCGCGGCCAGCACGCCCACCACGGCGGCGATCGCCAGGAACAGCCCGATCCGGTCCCAGGGCAGCACCATCGCATAGCCCGCCAGGTCGGCCTTGATCAGGCCGCCGGCCGCCCAGCCGATGAAGACGCCCAGGCCGATGCCGAGCACCGCGCCGAACAGCGAGATCACCAGCGACTCCAGCCGGACCATCCGCTTGACGGAGCCGCGGTCCAGGCCGATCGCCCGCAGCATGCCGATCTCGTGCTGCCGCTCGAAGACCGACATCGCCAGGGTGTTGACGACACCCAGCACGGCGACGAGCACGGCCATCGCGAGCAGTCCGTAGAGGATGTTCAGCATCAGGTCGATCGTCGAGCTGATCTCCCGTGAGATGTCGGCCTTGTCCTGGATCTTGATGACCGGGTTCCGGCCGAGCGCCTTCACCAGCGCCTCGTGGTGCGCCTGGCTCGGGCCGCCCGCCGTCCTCACCAGTACGCGCATGTCGCCGGCCTTGGGGCTGTGCGGGGTCACCGTGGTGTTGTCGACCAGGACACCGCTGATCAGATCACCGCCCTTGTAGAGGCCGTTGACCGTCACGTGCCCCTTGGTGCCGTCCTGGTAGCGCACGGGCAGGGTCTGCCCGAGGTGCCAGCCGCGCCGCTTCGCGGTGTCCGTGTCCACGACCACCGAGTCGCCGCGGACCGCGGAGAGGGAGCCGCGGGTGAAGTCCAGCGTGAGGAGCTTGCCGATGGCCCGCGCGTCGACGCCGGTGAGCCATTCGCGTTCGCCGTCCATGTCGGTGCGGACGTTGCGCACCGGGCTGGAGGCGGTGACGCCGTCGAGGGCGGCCACCTGTTCGGCCACGTCGGGGGAGAGTTCCTGGTAGGTGGCCATGGCGACCTGGTAGTCGGCCTTGAGGTGGGAGGCCGCCAAGTTGTCGACGCTCGTCTTCACCGAGGTGGCGACCACCGTCAGACCGGTGATCAGCGTCAGCCCGATCATCAGCGCCGAAGCGGTCGCCGCGGTGCGCCGCGGGTTGCGTACGGAGTTCTGCCGGGCGAGCTTGCCGGTGACGCCGAACGGCCGCAACAGGGGCCCCGCGGCGGCGATCACCGGGCGGGACAGCAGCGGGGTGAGGACGAAGACGCCGATCAGCAGCAGGCCCGCGCCGCCGCCCATCACCGTGTTGCCGCCGTCCTTCATCCCCTTGGCGACGACGATCAGCGCCGCGCCGGCCGCGGACAGCAGGGCGCCGGCGGTGTTCCGTACGACCAGGCCCTTCACGGTCGCCGGGGCGTGCACGCTGCCCATCGCGGCCACCGGCGGGATCTTCGCCGCCCGGCGGGCCGGCAGCCACGCGGCGAGCACGGTGACGCCGACACCGACCGCGAGGGCGGCGGCACCGGTGCCCGGCTGGACGACCAGCGCGCCGTCGGGCAGTTCGGCGCCCGTCGAGCCCAGCAGGGCCCGCATGGCGGCCGCGATGCCGATGCCCAGCAGGAACCCGGTGACGCCCGCGACCAGGCCCACGACGAGCGCCTCCACCAGCACCGACCGGGTCACCTGACGGCGGCCGGCGCCGACCGCGCGCAGCAGGGCCAGCTCCTTGGTGCGCTGCGCGACGAGCATCGTGAAGGTGTTGGCGATGATGAAGATGCCGACGAAGAGCGCGATCCCGGCGAAGGTCAGCAGGGTGGTGTTGAAGCTGCTGAGGTCGGAGGCGATCTGCTTCGCCTCGTCCGCCGCAAGCTTCTCGCCGGTCGTCGCGGTGGCGCCCTTGGCGTACCGCGGCAGCAGCTTCTCCACCTCGGTCCTCAGTGCGGTCTGCGCGGTGCCGGGGGCCGCCTTGACGTCGATCTCCTCGTACACGCCCGGCTTGGCGAAGAGCCTCTGCGCCGTGGCGGTGTCGAAGAGCACCAGGCTGCCACCCGCCGCGACATTGCCGTCGTCGGTGGTGAAGACGCCGGTCACCTTCTGCTCCATGACCGGGCCGTCGACCGACATCCGGACGGTGTCGCCGACCCGGTAGCCGGCGCGGTCGGCGGTCTTCGCGTCCAGCGCCACCTCGGCGGGGCCGTGCGGGGCGCGGCCGGCACGCAGCGGGTAGCGGTCGCCGCCGGTGTAGTTGCCGCCGCGGGTGGACCAGCCGTCGCCGAGCAGCTCGCCCTTCTTGTCGGCGACGCCGGTGAAGCCCGTGACGGTCGCGGTCGCGGACTCGGCGCCGGGCAGCTCGCGGATCCGGGCCAGCAGGGTCTGGGAGAGGTAGGAGTCCGAGTCCTCGGGGGTCACGGCGACCGACACGTCGGCGTAGCTCCTGGCGGAGCTCCGGCGGAAGGCGTCGCCGATGGTGTCGGTGAAGACCAGGGTGCCGGCGACGAAGGACACGCCGAGCATCACGGCGAGCACGGTCATCAGCAGTCTGGCCTTGTGCGCGAGGACGTTGCGTAGGGCGGTACGGAACATGTCAGGGGCTGTCTCTCGGTCGTGGCTCGTGGTCGGCGGCGGGGTTCAGCTCGTGCGGCCCTTGGCGTCGAAGCGCTTCATGCGCTCCAGCACCGTGTCCGCGGTCGGGCCGTGCAGCTCGTCGACGATCCGCCCGTCGGCGAGGAAGACCACGCGGTCGGCGTAGGAGGCGGCGACCGGGTCGTGGGTGACCATGACGACCGTCTGGCCCAGCTCCCGTACGGAGTTGCGCAGGAAGCCGAGGATCTCCGCGCCGGAACGGGAGTCCAGGTTGCCGGTCGGCTCGTCAGCGAAGACGATCTCCGGCCTGCTCGCCAGCGCCCGGGCGACGGCGACCCGCTGCTGCTGGCCGCCCGACAGCTGCGACGGCCGGTGCGACAGCCGCCCGGACAGCCCGACCGTCTCGACGATCCGGTCCAGCCACTCCTTGTCGACCTTGCGGCCGGCGATGTCCATGGGGAGCGTGATGTTCTCGGCGGCGGTGAGCGTCGGCAGCAGGTTGAACGCCTGGAAGACGAAGCCGATCTTGTCCCGGCGCAACTTGGTGAGCTGCTTGTCCTTCAGGGCGGACAGCTCGGTGTCCCCGATCCGCGCCGAACCGGACGAGACCGTGTCCAGCCCCGCCATGCAGTGCATCAGCGTGGACTTGCCCGAGCCCGAGGGCCCCATGATCGCGGTGTACTCGCCGGCGCGGAACTCGACCGACACCGCGTCGAGCGCGACGACCCGCGTCTCGCCCTCTCCGTAGACCTTGCTCAGATCGGTGGCACGGGCGGCCGCGGCCGTGGCGATGGGGTGTGCGGTGGTGGTGGTCACGGCACGCTGCTCCTGTCGGGACGGGGTGAGTCGATCGGACCCGTCCATCGTCCCGACGCCGGACGTCGCCGGGATCCGTCCACGACCTGGTTCTGATGGCAGTCCCGAGAGGTACGCGCCGGCTCCGCCGTACTACTTGGGGATGACGGGGACCCCGAGATCCCGCCCCAGGGTGGAAGCGATTTCACGTCATATGCAGCGGGCCCGGTCCACCGCCCGGACGGCCCCGGGCCTGTGCTTTCCTCCGCGCGGGCGATATCTGACGCCTTGTCAGCCACCCTTAAAATCAGACAACATGACGAATCTTGGCCCCTGTTCCACCCGCCCCGCCGGATAGGCTCGTACCGCGCTCTCGCGCCGCCCTGCCCGGATGGTGGAATGCAGACACGGCGAGCTTAAACCTCGCTGCCCCTTGCGGGCGTACCGGTTCAAATCCGGTTCCGGGCACTCTCTCCCCTCCTCCTCTCCCACCCCGCCCCGGCGCCGGACCGCGACGCGGTCGGCGTGATCCCCGCCGGCCCCGCGGAGCAGCCGCCACGCGTCCGCGCCGGAGCCCCGGGACGCGCCGCCGGCGGCGCACCGGGGCCGGCCCTCCGGCGTGATGTGGACCACATCCGTGGAATTTCCGGTTCGGGATGTAAGAAACGGGCCGCTGCGCTCATTGCTTGGTGAGAGAGCCGAGATGAGGGGACGGCGCGTGACACCTGATCAACGCTTCCGGGACGTCTACGAGGAGTGCCATCCGCGTGTCCTTGCGTACGCCACCAGCCTCGTCGGACGGCAGGTGGGGGAGGACATCACCAGCGAGACGTTCACCGTCGCCTGGCGGCGGGTGCGGGACATTCCCCATCCGGCACTGCCGTGGCTCCTGGGCGTGGCCCGCAACCTGGTGCGCGAACTGCGTCGCCGGGACGCCCACCAGTACCTTCTCGCGGCCGAGGAAGCACAGCGCATCAGCAGCGGCGCCGAGACCGACGTCGGTGACGTCGCGGCGGTGGTCACCGATCGGCACATCGCGCTGCAGGCGCTCGCGAGCCTGCCGGAGGCCGACCGGGAACTGCTGACGCTGATCGCCTGGCACGGCCTGAGCGCCAAGGAGGCCGCTCGGGTCCTGGACTGCACCACCGCGACGCTGACCGTCCGGCTCTACCGGGCCCGCCGCCGTCTGGAGAGAGCCCTGGAGGCGGCACCCGTGCCGGACGCGACGTCCGCACCTCCCGCAGAGGCCCCCTCCTACCCCACCCAACGCGAAGGAGCACCCGCGTGAAGAACACCCACAAGCCGTCCGGGAGGCCCGACGTCATGAAGGTGCTCGCGGACGCACGGCCCGACGAACTGGATCCGTCCCGGCTGGCGGACCCGACGCGGCAGCGGGAGGACCTCGCGCGCATCGTCGCCGGCGCGACGGACGGCCGCGCGGCACGCTTCCTCGCGCCGCGCCGGAGAAGCGGGTTCCGGCCGCTGGGAGCGGTGGCCCTCGCGGCGGTGGCGGCGTCCGTGGTGGCCGTGAGCGCGGTCGACTGGCAGGGGCCGGCCGACCGGCCGACCGCCCGGCCGCGGTCCTCCGCCGGAACGCAGGGGCCCGGCGCCGGCGCGGACATCCGCGTCGACGGCAACTTCGAACTGCTCAGCGCGGCCGAGAAGGCGGAGACCTCGGTCGCCGAGGGAACGTACTGGCAGACCACCACGCGCTCGGAGAACGTGGAGGTGGCCGAAGCGAAGGGGCAGCTCTTCGCCGTGCGCAGCACGTCGACCGACGAGTGGTCGGTAGGCGTGCGCCCCGGAACCGGGAGCCTCATGGTCTCCGGCCTGGACTCCGTGACCGAGCCCCGGACCGCGGCGGACGAGGCCCGCTGGCATGCCGCGGGCTCGCCCCGCACGGTCGAGGTCGAGGTCGCGAAGAAGGCCGGGACGGGCAGGCTCGGCTACACGATGGGAACCGGGCGGCCGATGGTCCTGCGGACGAACGTCGACGACAAGATCTACGCCGTCGGCCCGAACAACGTCTCCTACAAGGATCTGCGCGCGCTGCCCTCCACCAGCGGACAGCTGCGCCGCTACCTGGAGCGGCTGTACGCGCAGGACAACGGCACCGACAGCGGCACTTCGGGCCGCAGTGCCTGGATGCTGCGCCAGGCGGGCAACCTCGTCACGATGCCCGTGAAGCCCGGCGTCCGGGCGGCGGCGTACCGGGTGATGGCGGACCTGCCCGGAGTCCGGGTGGTCGGGCGGGTCACCGATCCGCTGGGGCGCGAGGGCGTCGGGGTCGACTTCCCCGTCACCTACCGGACGCCGCTGGGGATCACGCAGCAGCGACTGGTTGTGGACGCGTCCACCGGCGCGATGCTCAGCGAGCAGCTCCTGCTGGTCCGGCCCTCGGCCAGGGCCAAGGATGCGGGCCTCGACGCGGGCACGACGGTCAACTATGCGGCGACCACCCGGATGAGCTGGGGCGAGCACCAGATCACCGTGCCGAAGAACGCTCGCCGCTGAGCCGGGAGCCGAGCCGCGCGGCCCGGAAGGGGCACGAGAGGGCGGCTTGAACACGGCGAACACCGAATGACCGACCCGGAGATCTGCCGCTGATACGACACGGCGGATCTCCGGGCGATGACCCACGTCCCCGGCGGCGGCCTCTCCCGCGACGAACACGCCCCGGCATTGCGGCCGGATCCTCGCCGTCCAGGCAACCCGCTTCGGCGTCCGCCCGGTTGAACAGCTGTGAGACCACCTCCGCGGCCCAGGGCCGTACCCGTCGCACGGGCGGGGACGCCAGGTGTGCCGCATCTCCCACGGACACCGTCCGGTCGTCCGGAACTGCGGGCCCCGCCACGGGGGGCCCCTCAATTTCCCCGTCGTCTTGAGAAAGCCTGCACTCATGCGCCTCCACAGGCCCTACATATCGGCGACCGCGGCGGTCATCGTCTCCGCGCTGGGGATCGCCGCGTACCACCACATACCCGAGGGCAACCCCATCCCGGCCCCCGAGACGGCCTCGGTCGTCCAGGACGCCGCCGGCCCGGCGGCCCGGCAGCCGGCCGCCGCCCCCGCCGCAGCACGACCGGCGGTGTCGCCGGGGCCGGAACTCCCCGCCCGGCTGCCGGGACTCGGTCCCAGGACCCTCTCGCGCATCCCGGCCGACGCCCGGCAGGTCGTCCTGGTCACGGGAGCCGGCAAGAACTCGGCGTCCTCGAAGGTCGTGCTCTACGAGCGTGCCGACGGCGGCTGGCGTCCCGGGGCGCTGTGGGCCGCGCACAACGGCTACAAGGGCTGGACCGAGGAGCACTACGCGGGCGACCTGCACAGCCCCATAGGGGTGTTCGGTCTCACCGACGCCGGCGGACGCCTGCCCGACCCCGGCACCAAGCTGCCCTACCACCATTCCGGTGCCTTCTCCATCAGCGGCACCGGCATCGAGGGCGAACCGCTCGCCGGTTCCTTCGACTACGTCATCGCCATCAACTACAACCGGCAGCCCGGCACGTCACCGATGAACGGCGCCCAGCCGATGGGCGCGGACCGCGGCGGGGGCATATGGATCCACGTCGACCACGGCGGCGCCACACACGCCTGCGTCAGCCTCTCCAAGACGCACATGAAGCAGTTGCTGCGGGCCCTCGACCCCGCCGACCACCCCGTCGTCGTCATGGGCGACGCGGCCTCTCTCGCCCGATGACAGTTCCGCGGTCCACAGGAGTAAGCGTGCCGTCCCTTCCCCGTCTGACCGTGCTCGCCCTTGCCGTGTTCGGGGCGTCGATGCTCACCGCCTGCGCGGGCGCGCAGCCCGGCACCGCGCCCACCGCGCAGGGCACAGCGCCGTCCGGGGCGTCCTCGTCCCAGCCGCGGGCCGCGGCCGCCTTCCGGCTCGCCACGGGCGCCGCCGACGGGGAGCGGCACGCGTCCGTCGGCGGCGCGGGCGACGTCGAGGTGTCCGGCGGGAGGATCTCGTCCGTCGACCTCAGCACCGCGGCCGGACAGCCGGTGCGCGGGACCGTGGCCGGCGACCACCGGCGCTGGTCCCCGGACTCCTCCCTGGCCTACGGCACTTCGTACCGTCTCGTCGTCCGCGCCTCGGACGAAGCGGGCCGGGCACAGACCCGGCGCCTGTCCTTCACCACGCTCGCGAAGGAGGAGCGCCTGATCGGCACGTTCACCCCCGAGGACGGCTCTACCGTCGGTGTCGGCATGCCCGTGTCGGTGACCTTCAACAAGCCGGTCACCGACAAGAGGGCCGTCGAACACGGCATACGCGTCAGCAGTGACAGCGGCCAGGAGGTCGTGGGCCACTGGTTCGGCGACCAGCGCCTGGACCTGCGCCCGCAGACGTACTGGAAGGCGCACACCCGGGTCACCCTGAGCCTGCGCCTGGACGGCGTGAAGGGCGCGGCGGGCGCCTACGGCACCCAGGACAAGACGGTCCGCTTCACCGTCGGCCGCCGTCAGGTCTCCACCGTCGACGCCGCCGGGCACACCATGCGCGTCGTCCGCGACGGCCGCACGGTCCGCACGATCCCGATCACCTCCGGCGCGCCGGGCAGCACCACGTACAACGGGCAGATGGTGATCTCCCAGAAGCTCGTCTCCACCAGGATGAACGGCGCCACCGTGGGATACGCGGGGGAGTACGACATCCCCGACGTCCCGCACGCGATGCGCCTGTCCACCTCCGGCACCTTCATCCACGGCAACTACTGGGCGCCGGACTCCGTCTTCGGGCACTCCAACGTCAGCCACGGCTGCGTGGGCCTGAACGACGTCCGCGGCGGTGGCGACCCCGGGCAGAACGCGGCGTGGTTCTACCACAACTCCCTCATCGGCGACGTGGTCGTCGTCAAGCACTCCCACGACCACACGATCGCCCCCGACAACGGCCTCAACGGCTGGAACATGCCCTGGGAGCAGTGGAAGAGCGGCTCGGCCCTCGCGTAGGGCCGCCGCGCCGTGTACGAGGAAGACGGCTCGGGCGCCGGTGGCGGGGCCCGGCCCGGTTGCTACAGTGCGCCCGTGTCCGACTCCTCGCGTGATTCCCTGGCCGGTGCCGGCTGGGAGAGCCAGAAGCCCGGTTCCTACAAGGAGTTGATGCCGGCCCGCGTGGTCAACCTGTCGTGGCTGGACCCGGTGACCCTGTGGAAGGCCCGCAACGGCCCGCTCGCCTCGCTGTTCGGCGACCCGACCGGCCGGGACCGGGAGCGGTGGATGAGCGGCCAGTCGGACCGCGGCGCCGCGACCGCGGACCTGGTGATCGAGCGGGACGATCCCGACGTGTACTCCTTCCTCGTCCTGGGGGACACCGGCGAGGGCGACGACCCGCAGTACGCCGTGGTGCCCGGGCTGCTGAAGGCCGGGGCCGGCACGCGCTACGCGGTGATCTGCAGCGACGTCCTCTACCCCGTCGGCAACGCCAACGAGTACGAGACCAAGTTCTTCCGGCCCTACCGGGACTACGACGCCCCCATCTACGCCATCCCCGGGAACCACGACTGGTACGACGGACTCACCGGCTTCATGCGGGTGTTCTGCCGCGCCCCCGGGCTGCCCGCCGCGCCCCGTCCCCGGCCGCTGACCCCCGCCTGGTGGCGCACCCTGCTGTGGGCGAAGCCCGCGGTGCCGGACGACGCCCGCCTCGACGAGGCCCGGCTGCTGCGCTCCGCGCCCTCGCAGGCGGCGTCCCAGCCGGGCCCGTACTGGGCGATCGACTCGGGGCCGATACGGATCATAGGCATCGACACCGGGCTGCTCGGCGACATCGACCGGGAGCAGGGCGAGTGGCTGCGCCGGGTCTCCCTCGGGCCCCGGCCCAAGATCCTCGTCACCGGCTCCCCGATCTACGTGGACGGCGAGCACCACCCCTGCGCCATCGAGGGCGGCGGCACGGTCGACGAGATCGTCCGCGACCCGGAGCACAACTTCGTCGCCGCGATCGGCGGCGACATCCACAACTACCAGCACTACCCGGTCGATGTGGACGGCCGCAGGATCGAGTACCTCGTCTCCGGCGGTGGCGGCGCCTTCATGCACGCCACCCACACGATCCCCCGGGTGGAGGTCGGCGGCGTCACCGAGGACCGCTTCCGCTGCTACCCGATGCGCGGCGACTCCCTGGCGTTCTACAGCCGTCTCTACGGCCGCCGGCTGCACCTGCGCCGCCTGTTCGACCTGACCCCGGACGAGGCGTCCGCGGTCCTCGCCCGGCGCCTGGGCATGAAGGCCACCCGTCCCACCGGCGCGCGGGTGACGCTGCGGACCCGCTTCGTCGCGAGCGTCCTGGGCGCGCCGTCCCGCCCGGACCGCGGGCGCCGGCTGCGCCTCCCCGTCCGCCGGGTGCTCACCCGGCTGCTCTCCCCGGGCTCCGCCACGTACAGCCCGCCGTTCTTCAAGAGCTTCCTGCGGCTGGACGTCAGCCCCGATGCCGTACGCGTACGGTGCTTCGCCGCGACCGGTCTGCGCGAGCAGGAGCTGGACCCGCCGGTCGAGGACGACTTCACCATTCGTTTGCCGAACGCGAACCGCGACTGAACCGCGCGGTCGCTCCGGGACGCGTCCGCCCGCCCTCCGGGCGGGCGTTCCGGCGTTTCCGGCCCCGTTGCGCTGTGCGCATCCACATCGGCCCGCGACGCGGTGATCCGCGCGAAGTGGCCGGACAGGGCGGTGCGACGTGCGTCACTCCGGTGAAATGCCGTACGACCTGTACGGACAAGTCCGGGCCCGCGCGTTTACCGTCACCTGATGATTCCGTCGTGTACTGGACATCTGCTCTTAGTCAACCTTCCCCCTAAGGCTCCTATGTTCACACTCAAGTAATGGCAAGTGAGCAACGGAGGTCGTTGTGTCCGTGGGTGTTCGCAGGGTCCGGCGGTTCGCCGCGCCCGTGGCGGCCGCTGCCGCTGCCGCGGTGGTGACCATGGTGGTCAACCCGACGCTGGGTGCGTCGGCTACGGCTCCGCAAGCCGCAAGCAAGGGCAAGGCCCCTGCCGCGAAGAACGTCATCTTCATCAACGGCGACGGCATGGGTGCCGCCGCACGGCAGGCCGCGCGCCTGCACCTGAGCGGTCTCAACGGCGAGCTCGCGATGGACAAGCTCCCGTACTCGGGCCAGCTGACCACCGAGCCGGACGACCCGAAGGCCGTCGTCACCGACTCCGCCGCGGCGGCCACCGCGTGGGCCACGGGTGAGAAGACCTACAACGGCGCGATCAGCGTCGACGTGGACGGCAACCCGCTGGCCACCCTCGGCCAGCAGGCCAAGGCCGCAGGCAAGGCCACCGGCCTGGTGACCACCGCCCAGGTCACCGACGCGTCCCCGGCCGCCTTCTTCTCCAGCACCGCCAACCGGTCGGCGCAGGACGAGATCGCGCGTCAGTACATCGAGGTCAGCAAGCCCGACGTCATCCTGGGCGGCGGCGAGGACTGGTGGCTGCCCGCGGGCAGCCCCGGCGCCTTCCAGGACCAGCCCGCCGAGGACCCCTCCGAGGCGAGCAAGGGCACCAAGGGCGACCTGATCGAGAAGGCCCAGAAGGCCGGCTACAACTACGTCACCGACGGTGACCAGCTCGCCCGCGCCAAGGGCGGCAAGCTCCTCGGTCTCTTCTCCAACGAGGAGATGTTCCAGCAGCGCCCCGAGGGCCAGGGCGACGTGTACAACCCGGTGGTCGGCCTGTCCACCATGACCAGCAAGGCCCTGAGCACGCTGGACAAGAACAAGAAGGGCTTCTTCCTCATGGTCGAGGAGGAGGGCGTAGACGAGTTCGCGCACTCCAACAACGGCACCCGCGTCCTGCAGTCCATGCAGGAGCTGGAGAAGGCGGTGGCGGTGGCCCGCGCCTACGTCGCCACCCACCCGGACACCCTGCTGGTCGTCACCGGTGACCACGAGACCGGCGGCCTGGCCGTCGAGGAGGCCGACGCGAACGACGAGTCCGGCACCGGCGTCTCCGCCGAGGACGGTCCGTTCAGCATCCACGGCAGCGACAAGAGCTTCTACATCGACTGGACCACCTCCGGTCACACCGGTGTGGACGTCCCCGTGACCGCGGCCGGCCCGCTCGCGAACCGCTTCACCGGCAAGCACGCCAACACCTACGTGCACGAGGTGCTGAGCCAGATCCTGACGCGCCGCTGAGCGGTGTTCGGCTGACGGCGGGTGCCGGGGAGGGCTCGGCCCCTCCCCGGCACCCGCCGTTCGGGCCCCGGCGGTGTGGCGCGCCGGATGCGGGGAAAGGCGTGGTGGCAGTGCGTGGTGGGGGGCGAAAAGATCCTCCTTGAGGACTAGCCGGCCCGCTTTGCCATGCCATTACTCTTGGTGCGAAGCCGTATCGCGCGGCCATGGAGGAGTGACAGATGAGGAGCAGCAACCCGGTCTTCTCCCGGCGGGGGTTCTCCCGCGGGGAGGGCTACGCGGGCTTCGGCGGTGCCCAGCCGCAGACGCAGGGCAACCCGTACGCGGGTGGCAACCCGTACGCCGGCACCAACCCCTACGACACGACGTACCAGGCCCCGCCGGCCGCCCCCGCGCAGGCCGGCCGGATGACGATGGACGACGTCGTCATGCGCACCTCCATGACCCTGGGCACGGTCGTGCTCGGCGCGCTCGTGGCGTGGTTCGCGCTGCCGGTGTCGGAGAAGAGCTACGGGCTCGGCATCGGCGCCATGCTGGTGGCGCTCGTCCTCGGCCTGATCCAGTCGTTCAAGCGCGAGGCCTCGCCCGCGCTGATCCTCGGCTACGCGGCCTTCGAGGGCGTCTTCCTGGGCGTCTGGAGCAAGATCTTCAACTTCATGTGGCCGGGCATCCCGCTGCAGGCCGTGCTGGGGACGATGGCGGTCTTCGTCGGCATGCTGGTGGCGTACCGCACGCGTCTCATCCGGGTCACCGCCCGCTACGCCCGCATCGGCATGGCGATCGCGATCGGCTTCGTCATCCTGACGTTCGTCAACCTCATCGTCGCGATGATCGGCGGCGGTGACGGCCTCGGCCTGCGCAGCGGCGGCCTGGGCGTCGTGGTCGGCATCATCGGGATCGCGCTGGGCGCGTTCTTCCTGTCGCTGGACTTCAAGCAGATCGAGGACGGCATCCGGTACGGCGCTCCGCAGAAGGAGTCCTGGATGGCGGCCTTCGGCCTCACGCTCTCCCTGGTCTGGATCTACCTGGAGATGCTGCGGCTGATCGCGATCCTGCGCGGCGACGACTAGTCGCACCGCCCGGTGCGCCGACCCGCGCCGGACATTCAACGGGCCCCGGAGGCAGTGCCTTTCGGGGCCCGTTCGCATGTGCGGAAGGGGAGGCGCGTCAGCCGAACCTCCGCGCGGCCCGCCTCAGGTCGTATTCGTGGACGATGGCCTTGGCGTGCCCGTAGGACAGATCGTGCTCGCTGCGGAGCCAGCTGACTTTCTCTTCGAAGCGGAGGAATGCGGGTCCGTCGTCGACCGTGCGAAGCCATTCGCCGATCTCGCGGCCGGTGCAGTGCGGGATGTGGGAGAGCAGGTTCCGGTGGGTCTCTTCCGAGAAGGTCTGTGACATCGGCGCCTCCGGTATGCGTTCCGGTCACCCCACCGTGCCTGAGCCGTCGACCAATGGCAACAGTGCAACGCGGTCGGTTGTGTGTACGCACCGGTAGGCTCGCCGCCGTGCTGGACTGTACGACGCTCCGCGACGCCGCCGGACTCCTGGCGGCGCGCTACCGCTCCCTGCCGCAGAGCAGGCTCCGCGGCGAGGTGGCCCGGGCGGGCCTCGAACTCGCCCGCGAACTGGCCGCGCAGGCGCAGCGGATCGAGTTCCCCGGGCGGGAACCACTGCTGATGCCGGACGAGGGGATCTTCGTGATCGGCGACCAGATCTCCGTGGCCGCGCACGACCTGGCCGCCGCGCTGGAACCGCACCCCGAACTGGCGCACGTACGCGACGCGGCCGTGTCCCGGATCGGGGACACGGCCGCGCGCTGCGGTCCGTAGGGCGGGCCGGCTACAGGGAGGCGACCACCCGGTCGGCGAGGACGTACACCGACTCCTCGCCGTAGGTGAAGGTCAGCGCGTAGCCGCCGGCCACGGCGGAGCCGCCCAGCAGGACCGGGGACTCACCGCGGTCCAGGGCCTCGCACAGGCGCTCGGAGGTCTCCCGGTCGCCCGGGGTCATGCAGAGCGTGGTGCCGTCGGCGAAGACGTACACGTCGAGCGTGCCGAGCGGGCCGGGACGCACATCGGCGAGCGGCATCCGCAGGTCCGCGAGTTCGCAGAGGCGCTCGGCGGTCTGCTCCTGGTTGGCCACGACCGGTGCCGGGACGCCGAATTCGGCGTCGGAGGGGTGCCGGAAGGGCACCGGCCCGACGGGACCGCCGGGCTCCAGTCCCGCGAAGTCGGCCTGGCGGGGCAGGAAGGGCCCGTACGGCAGCACCTCGTAGTCGGCACCGGCGGCACCGGGACCGGGGCCGGTCCCCTGGCCGCCGAAGAGCTGGGCGTCGAGCTGCGGGTCGACGAGGGCCTCCCCGGACTCGCCCGTCCCGTAGCTCAGCGGAGCCTCCTGGGCGGCCCAGAAGGCCCGGGCCTCGGCCAGTTCGCGCTCCCGCTCGTCGGCGAGGGCGTCGGCGACAGCCGTGCGGATGGCCTCGGTGTCCGGGTTCGTGCGTGCGGCGGGCACCGCGGTCCGTGCGGCACGGGCCTCGGCCAGGTCCGCGCGCAGGGCCGCGACGTCACGACGTACGCCGCGCGTGGCGAACAGCGCGGCGGAGCCGGCGGCCACGGCGGTTGCCGCGCCCGTCAGCAGGACGAGGAACATGGCGCTCACTGGCGTACTCCCGACTGTGCTTTCCCGAGCCTGGCCCCCTGTACACCACCACTCTGCACCGGAATCCATGGCCTCTGCAGTGCGGAACGTCACGAAATGGGTGGGTCCTAAGTCTTGGGCCAACCGGGTGACACGCCCCTGAGCTGCGTAAACGACCGCCCCCGGGATTAGGTCACATCCCGGGGGCGGTTCGATTGCGACTTGTGTCTCGAACAGGTGTCCGACGTCGCGGGGGTCCTCGCTACGACAGGCGCTCGATGACCATGGCCATGCCCTGGCCGCCGCCGACGCACATCGTCTCCAGGCCGAACTGCTTGTCGTGCCACTGCAGCGAGTTGATCAGCGTGGTGGTGATGCGGGCACCCGTCATGCCGAAGGGGTGGCCGACGGCGATCGCGCCGCCGTTGACGTTGAGCTTGTCGATGTCGACGCCCAGGTCCCGGTAGGACGGGATGACCTGCGCCGCGAAGGCCTCGTTGATCTCGACCAGGTCGATGTCGTCGATGGTCAGCCCGGCGCGCCGCAGGGCCTGGCGGGACGCCTCGACCGGGCCGTAGCCCATGATCTCGGGGGAGAGGCCCGAGACGCCGGTGGAGACCACCCGGGCGAGCGGGGTGATGCCGAGCTCGCGCGCCTTGGTGTCGCTCATGATGACCAGCGCGGCGGCGCCGTCGTTGAGCGGGCAGCAGTTGCCGGCGGTGACCGTGCCGTCGGGGCGGAAGACCGGCTTCAGGCCCTGCACGGCCTCCAGGGTGACCCCGGCGCGCGGGCCGTCGTCCTTGGAGACCACGGTGCCGTCCGGCAGCGTCACCGGGGTGATCTCGCGCTCCCAGAAGCCCTTCTTGATGGCCTCCTCCGCCAGGTTCTGCGAGCGGACGCCGAACTCGTCCTGGTCGGCGCGGGTGACGCCCTTGATGGCCGCCAGGTTCTCGGCGGTCTGGCCCATCGCGATGTACGCGTCCGGGAGCAGCCCGTCCTCGCGCGGGTCGTGCCACTCGCCGCCGCCCTGCTCGGCGCGGGCCGCGGTGCGGGCCTCGGCCTCGGCGAAGACCGGGTTGTGGGTGCCGGGCATGCCGTCGGAGCTGCCGTTGATGAAGCGGGAGACCGTCTCGACGCCGGCCGAGATGAAGACGTCGCCCTCGCCCGCCTTGATGGCGTGCAGCGCCATCCGGGTCGTCTGCAGGGAGGAGGAGCAGTAGCGCGTGATCGTGCAGCCCGGGAGGTGGTCCATGCCCATCTGCACGGCCACGATCCGGCCGAGGTTGTGGCCCTGCTCGCCGCCGGGCAGACCGCAGCCCAGCATCAGGTCGTCGATCTCGCGCGGGTCCAGTTGCGGCACCTTGGCCAGGGCCGCCTGGATGATCGTGGCGGTCAGGTCGTCGGGGCGCAGGTCCTTGAGGGACCCCTTGACAGCCCGGCCGATGGGGGAACGGGCGGCAGAGACGATCACGGCTTCGGGCATCGCGACTCCTCGTCGAGGCGGCGGAGATACGGCTGGACTCTCTGGGAAGTTACCTGTACGTAGCGGAGCGAGTCACGGCCTGGGAGCTGTGACACGGGCCTCTTTCTGAGCGCTTGCTTAGCATTGGTGGTCCGTGCTGGTGGCTCCGGGACCGCGCATGGGATGCTGAACGGGTGAATCGGGACGACCTGGTACGGCTGCGGCGGGCCCGCGACGCGATGGACCGCGACTACGCGGAGCCGCTCGACGTCCCGGCGCTGGCCCGCCAGGCGCTGATGTCGACGGGGCACTTCGCCCGGAGCTTCCGCGCCGCGTTCGGCGAGACCCCGTACAGCTACCTCATGACGCGCCGGATCGAACGGGCCAAGGCCCTGCTGCGGCGCGGCGACCTGACGGTCACGGAGGTGTGCTTCGCGGTCGGCTGTACGTCGCTGGGCTCGTTCAGCTCGCGCTTCACCGAGCTCGTGGGGGAGACCCCGAGCGCCTACCGCGCCCGCGACCACGAGCCGGGCGCGCCGATCCCGGCGTGCATCGCGAAGCTGTACACCAGGCCGGTGAGGAACGGAGGGGCGAAAAACGCCGCCCGGTCCTAGCGTGAACCGCATGGACATCACGCTTTCACAGTGCTTCATCGCCGTCGACGACCACGACAAGGCGCTCCCCTTCTACCGTGACGTGCTCGGCCTGGAGGTCCGCAACGACGTCGGCTTCGAGGGGATGCGCTGGGTGACGGTCGGCTCCCCGGACCAGCCCGGTGTCGACATCGTCCTGGAACCGCCCCTCGCGAACCCCAACGCCTCGGACACCGACAAGCAGGCGATGGCCGAGCTCCTGGCCAAGGGCATGCTGCGCGGGGTCATCTTCGCCACCGGTGACGTCGACGCCACCTTCGAACGCATCCGGGCCGCGGGCGCCGAGGTCCTCCAGGAGCCCATGGACCAGCCGTACGGCGTCCGTGACTGCGCCTTCCGCGACCCCTCCGGCAATCTGCTCCGCTTCAACCAGCGCAAGGCCGGCTGACCCCGCGGTTCCGGCCGCCGTGCGGTCGGACCGGGCTGTCGGCGGGACGCGCTCCCGCGGCGCTGCCGGCATGCGCCGGGCCGGAGTCGGGCGGCGCCGGTCCCGGGCGCTCCGAGGGCGATGACGTCTCGCGGCGGCTTCGGGGCCTGCCCCTCCCCGGGCACGCCCCCGAAGCCGGGCGGCCGCGGGAGGCGTCAGTTCTGGGCGGCCTCCGCCGCGGCCTCGGCCGTGGGGGCCGGTTCGGTCGTGTCGGGGAGGCGGCGCCGGCGGCGGCGCTTGAGGAGGGCCCAGCGGCCGCGGGGGCCGGAGACCGTGCCGGCCGCAGCGGTGACCTCGGTGCCGGCCTCGCCCGCCGCCTCCGCGGCGGCCTGGGCCACCGGCAGGAAGCCCTCGCCGCGCCGGGCGTCGGGGCGCTCGTCCTCCTCGGGCCACAGCCCGAACGCCGAGCACAGGGTGGGCAGCATCGCCATGGCCGCGGTCGCGTACCCCTCGGCCGAGGGGTGGTAGTTGTCCGGGCCGAACATCTCGCGCGGGCGTGACTCGAACTCCGGCCCGAGCAGATCTCCCAGTGACACGGTGCGGCCGCCGATCCCGACCACCGCGATGGTCTGCGCGGCGGCGAGCTGGCGGCTCAGCCGGCGGGCGATCCAGCGCAGCGGCTGGTAGACCGGCTCGATCGTGCCCAGGTCCGGGCAGGTCCCGACGATCACCTCGCAGCCGGCCTCCCGCAGCCGCCGTACCGCGTCGGACAGCATCCGTACGGAGACGGCCAGCGGCATGCGCCGGGTCACGTCGTTCGCGCCGATCATGATCACGCACAGATCGGGCGCGGTACCGGGACCGCCCCCCAGCAGAAGATCGGCCTGGCGGGCCAGGTCGTCGGACTGCGCACCGGGGTTGGCCACATTGACCAGCCGCGCCGGCCGTTCCGCCACCGCGGCCAGCCCGGACGCCAGCAGCGCGCCGGGCGTCTGGCTGGCCCGGTGGACCCCCTGGCCCGCGGCCGTGGAGTCGCCCATGAGGGCCAGCACGATGGGCCGCTCGTCGGTGCTCAGCGCGAAGGCGGCGCCGTAGACCCCGTCCGCGCGGGGCGGGACGGCGTCGGAGCCGCCCACGGTCCTGCGGGCGAGCGCGGCCTCGGTCAGCACCAGGCCGACCGCCGCACCGCCCAGCAGCCCGATGCCGCCCCCTCCGTACGCGGCGGCCGTCGCGATCCGCCGCGCCACCCTTGCCCTGGACAACGTCCACCTCCCGCGTCGGGTGCCGGCCCTCGTGGCCCGCACCCGTACAAGACTTTGTTGCCCCGTCCGATGCCCGCCGCAACCGCGACCCGGGCAGGACTCAGGTCAGGCGCTGCTGCGCGACGAACCACGCCAGCTGGGTGCGATTGGCGGTGCCGGTGGACTCCATCAGGGCCCGGATCCTCCGCTGCAGCGTGCGCAGGGATATCCCGAGCTGGGAGGCGATCGCCTTGTCGGGCAGCCCCGACATCAGAAGCGACAGCAGCTGCTCGTCGAGCTCGGGGGAGCCGGGGAACTCCGGGTCCTCCTCGGTGTCGCCCAGCGAGGGCATGCGCAGGGGCGTACCGCGCAGCCAGCGGTCCTCGAACAGCTCCAGCAGGGCGTCGACCAGCACCGAGGGGTGGAGCAGCAGCAGGCCGGCGGAGGAGACCACGGACCGGTCGGCGCCGCCGGACAGCGGCAGCAGGGCCCGCTCGGCGTCGACGATCATCAGTTTCATCGGCACGCTCGGCGCCGCCCGCGCCAGCTCCCCGGGTTCCACAAAGCCCGGCATGTCGGCCGCGCCGGGGTAGACCAGGGCCGTCGTCTCGTACAGCGAGCGGTACTGGACCCCCGCGGCCAGCCGCTCCTTCTGCACGAAATTGCCCGCGGCGGAGACGTACGGCGGCCGCACGAAGGTCAGCACCTCCTTGCGGGCCTCGCGCTGCAGCTGCTCGATCATGTGCTGCTGCTCCGCCTCGCCGTGGATCACCTCGGCGATCCCGCCCGGCATCACCGGCTCGGCCGGCCGCGACGGGCGCACGGAGGCGAGCGCCGTGAGCCGTTCCCGCACGGAGGCGAGGCCCGATTCCACCAC
The DNA here is from genome assembly GCF_053598835.1 of Streptomyces sp. NPDC001070. Lineage (NCBI taxonomy): Bacteria > Bacillati > Actinomycetota > Actinomycetes > Kitasatosporales > Streptomycetaceae > Streptomyces > Streptomyces sp. NPDC001070. The sequence continues at coordinate 73,701 of NZ_JBSFLB010000012.1, read as the reverse complement.
GGCCAGGCCGCTCAGGGCGGCGGCGTAGTCGGCGTTGCCCGTGCCGGTGCTGTCCGGGTGCCGCTCGTCAGGCATTGCTCACCCCCCGGTTGTACAAGCCCGGTGTCGTAACTGCGACGTGTCGTGATCGCGCCACGGTGTGACTCTACATCCGGACCTTCCGGGGCGTAGGTAACACCGGTGTGAAGCGTGGGACGCCCGTTCCCGGCGCGGGCGGCTCCCCGTCGGAAAACCGCTTACCCTGGCCTCACAATCACGGAGAACCCGGAGACAATGGTGCAGTTCCACGACTCGATGATCAGCCTCGTCGGCAACACCCCGCTGGTGAGGCTCAACAGCGTGACGGCAGGAATCCAGGCGACCGTCCTGGCCAAGGTCGAATACTTCAACCCCGGCGGTTCGGTCAAGGACCGCATCGCGCTGCGGATGATCGAGGCCGCGGAGAAGAGCGGCGAGCTCAAGCCCGGCGGCACGATCGTGGAGCCGACCTCCGGCAACACCGGGGTGGGTCTGGCGATCGTGGCCCAGCAGAAGGGCTACAAGTGCATCTTCGTCTGCCCTGACAAGGTCTCCACCGACAAGATCAACGTGCTGCGCGCCTACGGCGCCGAGGTCGTGGTCTGCCCCACCGCCGTGGACCCCGAGCACCCGGACTCGTACTACAACGTCTCCGACCGGCTCGTGCGCGAGACCCCGAACGCCTGGAAGCCGGACCAGTACAGCAACCCCAACAACCCGGCCTCGCACTACCACTCCACCGGCCCGGAGCTGTGGGAGCAGACCGAGGGGAAGATCACCCACTTCGTGGCGGGCGTCGGCACCGGCGGCACCATCTCCGGCACCGGCCGCTATCTGAAGGACGCCTCCGAGGGCCGGGTCCAGGTCATCGGCGCCGACCCGGAGGGCTCCGTCTACAGCGGCGGCTCCGGCCGCCCGTACCTGGTCGAGGGCGTCGGTGAGGACTTCTGGCCCACCGCCTACGACCGCACCGTCGCGGACGAGATCGTCCCGGTCTCGGACAAGGACTCCTTCCAGATGACCCGCCGCCTCGCCAAGGAGGAGGGCCTGCTCGTCGGCGGATCCTGCGGCATGGCGGTCGTCGCGGCGCTGCGCGTGGCCGAGCGGCTCGGCCCGGACGACGTGGTGGTCGTGCTGCTGCCGGACTCCGGCCGCGGCTACCTGTCGAAGATCTTCAACGACGAGTGGATGGCCGACTACGGCTTCCTGGAGGAGGGCTCCGGCCAGGCCCGCGTCGCCGACGTGCTGGACCGCAAGGACGGCGGCATCCCGCACCTGGTGCACATGCACCCCGACGAGACGGTCGGCCAGGCCATCGAGGTGCTGCGCGAGTACGGCGTCTCCCAGATGCCGATCGTGAAGCCGGGCGCCGGCCACCCCGACGTCATGGCCGCCGAGGTCGTCGGCTCGGTCGTGGAGCGGGAGCTGCTCGACGCGCTGTTCACCAAGCGCGCCACCCTCGACGACCCGCTGGAGCGGCACATGTGCGCGCCGCTGCCGCAGGTGGGCTCCGGTGAGCCGGTCGCCGATCTGATGGCGGTGCTGGGCTCGGCCGACGCGGCGATCGTGCTGGTCGAGGGCAAGCCGACGGGCGTCGTCAGCCGCCAGGACCTGCTCGCCTTCCTGGCCGAGGAGGCCAAGTAAGCGGTACGCGGGGCCCGGGAGCGCGGGTCCGCCACGGGTTCGCGGAAGTGGTACACCCGCGTCACGTACGCGCAGCACGCGCTTAACACGGCTCCGGCACATTGGTGGATGTCGGCGGACGGCACTCCGGTCGCCCGGCCGACACCCACGGATGTGGCGCCAAGGACCTCCGGAGCGGCTCCCGGACCTCCATGGTGACCCCAAGGACGTGTGGCCCGGCCCTGATCCGGCGCACGTCCCTCGCGGGGACCGCCGTCGTCCCGCCCCCCGGGTGACCGGGGGTGCGGCGGTCCCCGCGCAATCTGTGAAAGAGCGGCCCGCGTCTCCGCGCGGGCCGCTCTTCTGGTTGAGTGACCGCGTGATCAGCGCACAGACGTACTCTGCCGTCGAGGAGTCCATACGCGCCGTGGCCGACGAGGAGGCGCTCTCGCGCTTCGGCCGCCTCGCCGAGGGCGACGTCGACGAGAAGAAGGGCCCGCTGGACCTCGTCACGGTCGCCGACCGCCGCGTCGAGGAACGCCTCACGCGCACCCTCACCGGTCTGCTGCCCGGATCCCGCGTCATCGGCGAGGAGGCGGTGCACACCGATCCCGCGCTGCTCGGGGCGCTGCTGGGCGACGATCCCGTGTGGATCATCGATCCGGTCGACGGCACCTCCAACTTCGTGCGCGGCGACGCCTCGTTCGTCACCCAGGTCGCGCTCGCCGCGCGCGGCGAACTCCTGGCCTCCTGGACGTACCGGCCCGTCGACGGGATCCTCGCCACCGCCCGGCGCGGCGAGGGCGCGTACGCCGACGGCCGGCCGCTGCGGGTGCGCGCGGACGTCCCGGAGGACGTGGAGGAGGTGCTGCTGGTGGCCGGCGCCCGGCCCGCGCACCTCACCGCCGACCAGCACCGGCGGCTGTACGAACTGGGGCCCGCGCACGGCATCAAGCCGTGGGCGAGCGGCTCCGCCGGCTGCGACTACCTCGACGTCGCGCTCGGGCGGCTCGACGCGGCCACCTACGCGTACGACAACCCGTGGGACCACTCCGCGGGCATCCTGCTGGTCGCCGAGGCCGGCGGCCGGGTGCTCGGCGCGGACGGACTGCCGTTCCGCATGGACGCCGGGCCGCTGCCCTTCGCCGCGGCGCGCGGCCGGACGGCGGCCCGCCGCGTCGTGGCGCTGCTCACCGCGTAGGACCGTCAGTCCTCCCAGGCGTCCGGGTCCTTGGCGCGGCGCGGGCCGCTGCCCCGCTCGGTGAACAGCCAGCCCAGCGAATGGGCGGCGTTGACGGCGACGATGCCGATCCACGCGACGAGGAGCCCGGGCAGGTCCCCCTTGTCGGCGGCGATGGCGGACAGCGGGATGGCCATGATGAGCGAGAACGCCCCGAAGCCGTAGCGGGCGCCGAACCGGCCGCCCCCCTGGCCGCGCGCCTCCGGGCCGACCCGGCGTCCCGCGCGGGCGAACGCCGTCTGGTGCTCGGCGAGTTCGCGGCGCACCCGCCGCTCGACCTGGGAGTCGATGCGCTGGTCCATCTTCTCCAGGAAGGAGTCGATGAGAGCCGACTCGTACTCCTCCCCAAGGTCCTTGCGCGCCTGCATGGTGGCGGCGAATTCCTTCTGCAGCTCTGGGTCTCGGGCGTCCATGACGCCACCGTACGGACCGGGCGGCCCCGTGACACTGGGGGAAACCCCCGAACCTTCTCAGGGCCCGCCCCAGTATCGTCGTGCCGTGACCGGACACGCGCCGCGCCTGCTGACCGCGCTCCACGACGCCCCCGCCGACCGCCCCGACGCGGTCACCGTCGACGGGCGCTCGTGCTCGCGCGAGGACCTGCTCGGCGCCGCGGCCGCCTTCGCCGCGCGCATCGCGGGGGCCCCGGCGGTCGCGGTGCACGCGACGCCGTCCCTGGAGACGGTCACTGCGGTGGCCGGCGGCCTCCTCGCGGGCGTGCCCGTCGTCCCGGTACCGCCCGACGCGGGCCCGGCCGAGCGCGACCACATCATGCGCGACTCCGGCGCCGTCGAGGCGCCCCCGGCCGATCCCGCCGAGCGCCGGTCCTGGGACGGCCCGGAGCCGGACCCGGACACCACGGCCCTCGTCCTCTACACCTCGGGCACGACCGGCGCGCCCAAGGGCGTGCTGATCCCGCGCCGCGCCGTGGCCGCCGACCTGGACGCGCTCGCCGAGGCCTGGGAGTGGACCGCCGAGGACACCCTTGTCCACGGCCTGCCACTGTTCCATGTGCACGGCCTCGTCCTCGGGGTGCTCGGCGCGCTGCGCACCGGGAGCCGCCTGGTCCACACGGGCCGCCCCACCCCGCAGGCGTACGCGTCGGCGGGCGGCAGCCTGTACTTCGGCGTGCCGACCGTCTGGGGCCGGCTCGCCAAGGACCCGGAGTCCGCGAAGGCGCTGAGCGGCGCCCGGCTGCTGGTCTCCGGCAGCGCGCCGCTGCCCGCACCCGTCTTCCGCGACCTGGAGGCGCTGACCGGGCAGCGGCCGGTCGAGCGCTACGGCATGACGGAGACCCTGATCACGGTCAGCACCCGCGCCTGCGGCGAGCGCCGCCCGGGTTCGGTGGGGCTGCCGCTGCCGGGGATCAGCACCCGGATCGCCGCGGAGCCGGGCGCGGAGATCGGCGAGCTCCAACTGACCGGGCCCACCCTCTTCGACGGCTACCTGGGGCGGCCCGAGGCGACCGCCGCCTCGTACACCGAGGACGGCTGGTTCCGCACCGGGGACATCGCGGCGATCGAGCCGGACGGCATGCACCGCATCGTCGGCCGGGCCTCGACCGACCTGATCAAGTCCGGCGGCTACCGGATCGGCGCGGGCGAGGTGGAGAACGCCCTGCTGGACCACCCCGCCGTGCGCGAGGCAGCCGTGGTGGGCGCCCCGCACGCCGACCTCGGCCAGGAGATCGTGGCCTACGTGGTGGCGGACGGGGTCGGCGAACGCGAGCTGATCGACTTCGTGGCCGGGCACCTGTCGGTGCACAAGCGCCCGCGCAAGGTCCGCTTCCTGGCGGAACTGCCGCGCAACGCCATGGGCAAGCCGCAGAAGAAGCTGCTGCCGCCGGCGTGAGCCGGGGCGTCTTGCCCTCCTGCATAGAATCATGCAGAGTCATCGGCACATGAATGGCCGAGCGGAGAGGGCGCCATGGCCACCGAGAACGCCACCGGAGCCGACGGGACCGACACCGCGTCGGCGCGCCTCATGAAGCTGTTCGAATCGCACCGGCTCACGCCCACCCAGCGCCGCATCGCGCACTGCCTCGTCCGGCGGGCCGCCGACGCGCCCTTCCTGTCCAGCGTCGAGGTCGCCGAGCTGGCCGGCGTCAGCCAGCCCTCCGTGACCCGCTTCGCCGTCGCGCTCGGCTTCGACGGCTATCCCGCGCTCCGCCGCCACCTGCGCGACGTGGCCCCCGCCGCCGCCCCGCAGGAGCAGCCGGCCGGCGACTCCTTCAACGAGTACCAGGAAGCCGTCCAGGCCGAGATCGAGAACCTGCGGCACCTCGCCGCGCTGCTCGCCGACCCCGGCCCCGTCGCCCGCGCCGGCGCCCTGCTCGCCGCGTCCCGGCCGCTGCCCGTGCTCGGGCTGCGCGCCGCGGCCGCCCAGGCCCGCGGTTTCGGCTACTTCGCGGCCAAGGTGCACCCCGACGTCCGTCTCCTCGACGAGGGCGGCACGATGCTCGCCGACCGCGTCGACGCCGCGGTGCGCGCCGGGGCCACGGCGCTGCTGTGCTTCGCGCTGCCCCGGCACCCGCGTGAGGTGGTCGAGGCACTGGAGTACGCCCGCGCCGCCGGGCTGACCGTCGTCACCGTCGCCGACAGCGCCTTCGCGCCGGTCGCCGCCCACTCCGACGTCCTGCTCCCGGCGGCCGTCGGCACGGGGCTCGCCTTCGACACCGCGTGCGCGCCGATGCTGCTCGGGCGGGTCCTGCTGGAGGCCATGTGCGACGGGCTGCCCGACGCGCAGGCGCGCCTGGAGGAGTTCGACGCGAAGGCGGCCGCGCAGGGCCTCTTCGTGGAGTGACAGCGGGCGCACCGCCGCCGGACGGGGCCCGCGTGCGGGTCAGGCGCGCACTCCGCCGTGCTCGATGAGCAGGTGCCGGGGGCCGCGCAGCACCGGGCTGCGCCGGTACGGCGGCGGATCCTCCACCAGCCGGGGGCCCTCCAGGCTCCGCAGCAGCGCCGTGAGGGCGATCTGCGCCTCAAGGCGGGCCAGCGGCGCCCCGAAGCAGCTGTGGATGCCGCTGCCGAAGCCCAGGTGCTGGTTGTCCGTGCGCTGCGGGTCGAACCGGTCCGGATCGCGGAACCGCTGCGGATCGCGACTGCCGGAGGCGAGCACCAGGATGAGCGGCGCCCCCTTGGGAACGGTGACCCCCGCGACCTCCACGTCGACCAGCGGGGTGCGCTGGGGCAGCATCTGCACCGGCGGCTCGAACCGCAGCAGCTCCTCCACCGCCTGCGGCATCAGGGCCGGTTCACGGCGCAGCAGCTCCAGCTGGTCAGGACGGCGCAGCAGCGTGAGCATGCCGTTGGTGATCAGATTGACGGTCGTCTCGTGCCCGGCGACGAGCAGCAGGACGGAGGTGACCATGAGGTCGATCTGCGAGAGACCGCCGCCGGGGTCCTGGTCGTTGACGAAGGCGGAGAGCAGGTCGCCGGTCGGCTTGCCGCGCCGCTGCTCGGCGAGCCCGCCCAGGTAGACGCCCATCGCCTTCCTGGCCTCCGCTCCGGCCCGCGCCCGCTCGCCGGGATCGTCCCCCGGCGTGGGGTCGAAGCCGCCGACGATCGCGTCGGACCAGCCGCGGAACTTCGGCTCGTCCTCCTGGGGCACCCCCAGGAGCCGGCAGATCACGGTGACCGGGAGCGGGTAGGCGAAGTCGTCGACGACGTCGACGCGCTCCTTCTTCGCCAGGCCCGCGATGAGCTCCTCGGCGATGACGGCGATCTCTCCTTGCATGGCGTCGACCCGGCCGGGGGTGTGGGGCGGGCCGAAGGGCCGCATCGCGGTGCGGCGCAGCCGGTCGTGCTCGGGATCGTCCATGCCGATGAAGGACGGGGCCACCTCCGTGGCCAGCCGCACTTCCTCCGGGTCGCTGCGGTTGCGCCGGTCGGAACTGATCCGCGGGTCGTGCAGCAGGGCCTTGATCTCGTGGTAGGTGCCGACGAGATAGCTGCCGTCGTCCTGCGGGGCCACCTTGCTCTCGCGGAGTTCGGCGTAGAGCGGATAGGGATCGTGACGGTTGGCGTAGTCGGCGATCCTTCGGTACAGCGTGTCGGCGGCCATGCGCGCGGGCTCCTCGTCGTCGTGGATCACGGTCGGCGGCGGCCTCAGCCGCCGTGCCGCACCAGGGTCAGGCGCCGGTCCGGCAGATGACCGGTGAGGGCGACCGTCGGGCCGTGCGAGAGCACCGCGGGATCGGGCACGTCGGACGGCAGGGGGACCATCGGCATCGTCCGGTCGGCGGCCCCGGGCTCGGGCGGGAAGGGCGCCGCCGTCTCGATCAGGGTCTGGTAGTAGTCCAGCCACTTGGCCCGGTTCACCGTCACCGCCGCCGTGACGCGGCCCTTGTAGCCGTAGACGACGACCAGGCGGGCCTCGCGCAGCGAGCCCTGGGCGACGACGACCTGGTCGGAGTAGGTGGGCACGCCGACGGACTTGATGTTGTGGCCGAACTGGCTGGACCAGAACGTCGGCACGGCCAGGTGCGGCCGCCGGAACGGCCCCGCGCTGACCATGTTGTGGGCCGCCACCTCGGCCTGGGCGACCGCGTTGCCCCAGTGCTCCAGGGCGAGCAGCTGGTAGCCGAAGAGCGGATGCGGGAAGCGGGCCACGTCACCGGCGACGAACACGTCGTCGGTGACGATGCCGTACATGTCGAATGCGCGGCACCCGGCGTCGCACGTCACCCCGCGCGGCCCCGCGGCGAGCCCCGACTCGGCCAGCCACTCGGTGTTGCGCACCGCGCCGAGGGCGACCACGGCGACGTCCGCCTCGACGGTGCTCCCGTCGGAGAGCCGGGCGCCGGTCAGCCTGCCGTCACCCTCCAGAGAGGTGACCTGAACCCCGCAGCGGAGGTCCACCCCGTGCCTGCGGTGCATCTCCGCGGCGACCGAGCCGAGCGTCCCGCCGAGTGCGCCGACCAGGGGCGCGGGACCGCGCTCCACGACCGTCACCTCGATGCCCCGTTCCCGGCAGGCGGAGGCGATCTCCGAGCCGGTGAACCCCGCGCCGATCACCAGGACCCGCCGCGGGTCCGCGTCCAGGCGCTCGGCGAGCCCGGCCGCGTCGTCGCTGGTCCGCATGGTGAACACGCCGTCCAGCGCCGCCTCGGCGGGGTTGGGCCAGGGCCGCGCCCGGGTACCGGTGGCGATCAGCAGCCGGTCGTAGGGCAGTTCCTCGCCGTTCGCGAGGAAGACCCGCTTGCCGATCCCGTCGACCCCCGTGGCGCTCACGCCGAGCTTCCAGTGCGCGTCCACCGGGCGGCGCTCCGGGAGCCCGGTGTCCGTCGCGGGCACCCGCCCGAGCAGCACCTGCTTGGACAGCGGCGGCCGGTCGTACGGGGGGTGGGGCTCGTCGCCCACCAGGGTCAGCGACCCCGAGAAGCCCTCCTCGCGCAGCGTCTCGGCGGCCCGGAGCCCGGCCAGGGACGCGCCGACGATGACGATGCGGCCGTCGCGCAGCTCACCGGACATCGGCACCCGCCGCCTCGCCGACGAGGATGGCCTGGACCGGGCACGCCACCGCCGCGCGGTGGACGCGCTCCCGCTGGTCTTCCGGGATGACGGGGACGTACAGCAGGGCTTCTTCGCCGTGCAGTTCGAAGACCTCGGGAGCGAGGAACGCGCACTGCGCGTAGGCCTGGCAGCGATTGAGGTCGACCACGATGTTCATACGCACCACTCCAGCCCCAGCAGCCCCCGCTTTCAGTGGTATCACCGGCTGGTGAGCGGCGCATGCGGTGCCGGGGCGGCCGGGGGAGCGGCCGCTGCTTTCTCACGGAATCTTGACGTCCCGTGAGTAACCTCCCTCCTCAGCACTCTCGGAGCGAGCCGTGAAGGAGGAGGCAGCGGTGGTGCGCGGAGCGTATGCGCTGGCGCGGGTGGCGGTCCTGGTACGGGTACCGGCGCGCTGGCTGTGGTGGCTCGGGGTCGTGGCGGCGGGCGTCGGGGTCTTCGTGCCCGGCCTGACCGGCCGCCGTATCGGTGTGCTGGGCGGGGCGGCGCTCTTCGTGGTCGCCGCGGTGGCGGCCTTCCTGGTGCGCAGGCGGCGGTACACGGCCCTCGCGGAGGCGGCCGAGCGCGCGCCCCGGGGCGTTTTCCTGCAGGACCGCCGGGTCACGGCGCGTGCCTGGGCCCGGGCCCGGCGGTGGTGGCTGCTCGGGGCGCTTGTGGTGGCCCTGGTGTCCAGCGTCGCCGCGCCGGCGGCGGCGGGGATGCTGCTCGCGGGGGCCGGTGCGGGGCTCTGGGCCAAGGCGGTGCGCCTGGGGCGCTGGGAGCGGAGGCACGAGGCGCTGCTGTGGGTCCGGCCCGAGTACGCGGGGCGCGGCCCCGCGGCCCCGTCCGTCCCCGCCTACGAGACCACCGGCCCCGTCGCCGGCGACGCCGCCCCCGGCGGTTCCTCCCGCCGCGCCGCGGCAACCCGCTGACCCCGCGCGGCGGATTCCGGGCCCGTCCCTCCGCGGGGCGCTTCCCCGGGCTTCGCGGGGCGCGATGGGGACGCCGCGCTGAGTCGCTGCGCCGTCGTCGGGGTGGGTGTCTCCGCTTGGAGGGCGCCGGGGAGGTGGGCGCCCATCCGCCGGTGTTCGAGGCAGAGGCGCTTCCCCGGTTTCGCCGGGTTGGGCGGCCGCCTTGCCGCGGGCTGTGGGCGCGGCCCGGTCGCTGCGCCGTCGCCTGGTCGGGACGCATCCCCAGGCTTGTAGGGCCGCGGGCAGGGTGCGCCTCTCATCTGCCGGTGTTCGAGGCAGAGGCGCTTTCCCCGGCTTCGCGGGGGTGGGCGGCCGCCTTGCCGCGGGCTGTGTGCGCGGCCCGGTCGCTGCGCCGTCGTCGGGTTGAAGTGCCTCCCACCCGCCGGTGTGCGGGCGCGGGGCGCCGGCCCCGGCCTCGCCGGGGCCGCTGGCCGGCCCGTGTCCGGCGTGGCCCCCCGGGGCACGGGTCAGCCGCCGCTCTCCAGGACGAGGTCCTCGACGGTCTGGGCGCGCCGGAGCGTCTGGAACGCCGGGGCGGGCCCGGCGTAGCCGTGGACGGCGGGGCGGGGGAGGGAGTTGTACGCGAAGTGCGTCGAGAAGTAGTACGCCCCCGTGTCGGGCAGCGCCACCAGGTCACCCTCCGCGAGCAGCGGCAGCTCGCGCTCCGTCGCGACCAGGTCGCCCGCGAAGCAGCACGGGCCGGCGATGTCCTGGGGGACGGGGTCGCCGTCCTTGGGGCGCCCCTTCGGGTCGAGCGCGAGCACCCGCAGGGGCCAGGCGTCCGGCGCGAAGACCGTGCGCGTGGCGATCTGGGCGCCGGCGTGCGTCACGGCGATCGCGCGGCCCCCGGCCGACTTGGTGTACTCCACGCGCGCCAGGATCGTTCCCTGCTTCGCCACCAGTGACCGCCCGAACTCCGTGACCAGCGCGTACCGCCCGTCGAAGAGCCCGGGGACGGCGGCGCGGAGCGTGTCCGCGTACGCGCGGAAGCCCGGGCGGACCTCGTCGGAGGCGAAGTTGACCGGCAGGCCGCCGCCGATGTCGAGCGTGGTGACCTGGCGCCGTCCGGCCGCCGTGTTGATCCGCTCGGCGAGCTCGTACGTCGCGCGCACCCCGGCGGCCATCAGTTCCAGGGACACGCCCTGGGACCCGGTGTGGGTGTGCAGCCGGGTGAGCCAGGGGCGGTCGAGGTAGGCGCGGACGACCCAGTCGGCCGCGCCCTCGTCGCGCAGGGCCACGCCGAACTTCGAGGTGGCGGTGGCCGTGCTCATCGCGCCGATGGTGCCGCCGCCGACCTGGGGGTTGACCCGCAGTCCGAGCGGGGCCGCGGCCGTCCCGGGCGGCACGAGCCGGTCCAGCCGTGCCAGCTCCTGCGGGTTGTCGGCGTTGAGGGCGATGCCGAGCGCCAGGGCCTCCCGCAGTTCGTCCGGGGTCTTGGCGGGGGAGTCCAGCACGATCCGCCCGGCCGGGACGCCGGCGGCCCGCGCCAGGGCGAGTTCGCCGGGGCTGGCGACCTCCGCGCCGATGCCCTCCTCGGACAGCAGCCGCAACACGGGCACGAGGGAGGCCGCCTTGACCGCGAAGGCGTGGGTGATCTCCACGCCGGGCGTCGCGAAGGCCGCCCGCAGCTCGGCGGCGGCCGCCCGGACGCCGTCCAGGTCCAGCAGTCCGACCACAGGTCTGTCCGGCCCGATCAGCCTCTGTTCGACCGCCGCGCGCAGTGCCCGTTCCCGTCGTACCGCCGGTTCCTCCGTCATACCGCCATCGTGTCAGGACCCCCGATCGGGTGGGGCGGGTCGTGATCGGTGGGCGCGGAACGGGTACGACCCTGCCCGTGGGGAATGTGACCCGGACACATCCCCTCGGGGGCGCCGGAGAGACGGAGGCCCGGTTGACTAGTGCTATTCAGCAGACCAGGATGTGAATGACTCAATCCAGTCGCGAGGAGGCAGGGGCATGACCGGAACCGGCGCCGGACCGAGGACCGTACGCGCACCGCGCGGCAGCGCGCTGACCGCGCAGGGCTGGCAGCAGGAAGCCGCACTGCGCATGCTGCAGAACAACCTCGACCCCGAGGTCGCCGAGCACCCCGAGAAGCTCGTCGTCTACGGCGGCACGGGCAAGGCCGCCCGCGACTGGCGGTCCTTCGACGCCATGGTGCGCACCCTCCAGGGCCTCAAGCAGGACGAGACGATGCTCGTCCAGTCCGGCCGCCCGGTCGGTGTGATGCAGACCCACGAGTGGGCGCCGCGGGTGCTCATCGCCAACTCCAACCTCGTCGGCGACTGGGCCACGTGGGAGGAGTTCCGCCGCCTGGAGGCCCTGGGCCTGACCATGTACGGCCAGATGACGGCCGGATCGTGGATCTACATCGGCACCCAGGGCATCCTGCAGGGCACCTACGAGACCTTCGCCGCGGTCGCGGAGAAGAAGTTCGGCGGCAGCCTGGCCGGCACCATCACCCTCACCGCCGGCCTCGGCGGCATGGGCGGCGCCCAGCCGCTCGCCGTCACCATGAACGGCGGCGTCGCCATCTGCATCGACTGCGACCCGCGCGCCATCGAGCGCCGCATCGAGCACCGCTACCTGGACGTGCGCGCCGACTCCCTGGAGCACGCGCTCGCCCTCGCCACCGAGGCCCGCGACCAGCGCAAGCCGCTGAGCATCGGCGTCCTCGGCAACGCCGCCGAGCTGGTGCCGCAGCTGCTGGCCATGGACGCGCCCATCGACGTCGTCACCGACCAGACCTCCGCCCACGACCCGCTGGCGTACCTGCCGATCGGCGTCGACTTCGAGGACATGGCCTCCTACGCCGCCGAGAAGCCCGCCGAGTTCACCCAGCGGGCCCGCGAGGCGATGGCGAAGCACGTCGAGGCCATGGTCGGTTTCATGGACGCAGGGGCCGAGGTCTTCGACTACGGCAACTCCATCCGCGGTGAGGCCCAGCTGGCGGGCTACGAGCGCGCCTTCGCCTTCCCCGGCTTCGTCCCGGCCTACATCCGCCCGCTGTTCTGCGAGGGCAAGGGCCCCTTCCGCTGGGCGGCGCTGTCCGGCGACCCGGCCGACATCGCCAAGACCGACAAGGCGATCCTGGAGCTCTTCCCGGAGAACGAGTCGCTGGCCCGCTGGATCAAGATGGCCGGTGAGCGGGTCCACTTCCAGGGCCTGCCCGCGCGCATCTGCTGGCTCGGCTACGGCGAGCGCGACAAGGCCGGCGAGCGCTTCAACGAGATGGTCGCCGACGGCACCCTGGCCGCCCCGGTCGTCATCGGCCGCGACCACCTCGACGCGGGCTCGGTCGCCTCCCCGTACCGCGAGACCGAGGCCATGCTCGACGGTTCCGACGCCATCGCCGACTGGCCGCTGCTCAACGCCATGGTCAACATCGCCTCCGGCGCCTCATGGGTCTCCATCCACCACGGCGGCGGCGTCGGCATCGGCCGCTCCATCCACGCCGGCCAGGTCACCGTCGCCGACGGCACCAAGCTGGCGGGCGAGAAGATCCGCCGCGTGCTCACCAACGACCCCGGCATGGGCGTCATCCGCCACGTCGACGCGGGCTACGACCGCGCCGACGAGGTCGCCGCCGAGCGCGGCGTGCGCGTGCCCATGCGCGAAGGCGGGGAGGCGTGACCTCCTCGTTCCACGAGATGTGGACGGAGTTGCGGCCGATCGGCCGCGACTCCGGCTCCGGCGGCTACCGCCGCTACGCCTGGACCGGCGCGGACGCCGACTGCCGCGCCTGGTTCAAGGCGCAGGCCGAGGGCCGGGGCCTGGCGTACGAGGTGGACCGCAACGGCAACCAGTGGGCCTGGCTCGGCGACCCCTTGGCCGGGGACGCGGTGGTCACCGGCTCGCACCTGGACTCGGTGCCCGACGGCGGCGCCTTCGACGGCCCGCTCGGTGTCGTGTCGTCCTTCGCGGCGCTGGACGAGCTGCGGGCCCGCGGCGCCGCCCCGGTCAGGCCGCTCGCCGTCGTCAACTTCGGCGACGAGGAGGGCGCCCGCTTCGGTCTGGCCTGCGTCGGCTCCCGCCTCACCGCCGGACAGCTCACCGCGGAGAAGGCCCGGGAACTGCGCGACGGCGACGGCGTCACCCTGGCCCGGGCCATGGAGCGGGCCGGCCACGACCCCGAGGCGATCGGCCCGGACGCCGAACGCCTCGCCCGTATCGGCGCGTTCGTCGAGCTCCACGTCGAGCAGGGCCGCGCCCTGGCCGACACCCCGCACGCGGTGGGCGTCGCCTCCGCCATCTGGCCGCACGGCCGCTGGCGGTTCGACTTCCACGGCGAGGCCAACCACGCGGGCACCACCCGCCTGGAGGACCGCCGCGACCCGATGCTGACCTACGCCAACACCGTGCTCGCCGCGCGCAAGAAGGCGCGGCTCGCCGGGGCGCTGGCCACCTTCGGCAAGGTCGGCGTGGAACCCAACGGCGTCAACGCCATCGCCTCCCTCGTACGCGGCTGGCTGGACTCGCGCGCCGCCGACGAGGCCACCCTCGCCGAGGTGGTCGGCGAGATCGAGCGCGCGGCGGTCGAGCGGGGCGAGCGCGACGGCGTCCGGGTGGAGGTCACCCGCGAGTCGTTCACCCCGGTCGTGGAGTTCGCGCACGGCCTGCGCGACGAGCTCGTCAAGCTGCTCGGTGACGCCCCCGTGCTGCCGACCGGGGCGGGACACGACGCCGGCATCCTGTCGGAAGCCGTCCCGACCGCCATGCTGTTCGTACGGAACCCCACCGGGGTCTCGCACTCCCCGGCCGAGACGGCCACCGAGGACGACTGCCTGGCCGGGGTGACCGCACTCGCCGACGTACTGGAGGGCCTGGCGTGTCGCTGACGCCGCAGAGCTATTGGGCCGAGTACGCCTGGACCGGCGGCCGCGTCGAGCGGGGCGTGGTCCTCGACACCGGCTCCGACGGCCGTATCGCCGCCATGCGCACCGGCGCCGCCGCGCCGCCCGTCGGCGCCGTGACGCTGCGCGGACTCACCCTGCCGGGTCTGGCCAACGCCCACAGCCACGCCTTCCACCGGGCCCTGCGCGGCACCGTCCAGCAGGGCAGCGGCACCTTCTGGACCTGGCGCGAGGTCATGTACCGGGTCGCGGCCGCGCTCACCCCCGACACGTACTTCGACCTCGCCCGCGCCGCCTACGCGGAGATGGCGCTGGCCGGCATCACCTGCGTGGGCGAGTTCCACTATGTGCACCACCAGCCCGGCGGCGCCCCGTACAGCGAGCCCAACGCCATGGGCGAGGCGCTGATCGCCGCCGCCGACGAGGCGGGAGTCCGCATCACCCTCCTCGACACCGTCTACCTCTCCTCCGGCTTCGGCGCCGCCCCCGAGCCCCACCAGCTGCGCTTCAGCGACGGGGACGCCGAGGCCTGGGCCGAGCGCGCCGCCGCCCTCACCGACCGGCCCCACGCGCGCATCGGCGCGGCCGTGCACTCGGTGCGCGCCGTCCCCGCCGCCCAGCTGGCCACGGTCGTGCGCTGGGGCGAGGACCGCCAGGCGCCGCTGCACGTCCACCTGTCGGAGCAGCCCGCCGAGAACGACGCATGCCGCGCCGCGCACGGCGTCACCCCCACCCGGCTCCTCGCCGACCACGGCGTGCTGGGCCCGCGCACCTCGGCCGTGCACGCCACGCACCTCACCGACGAGGACATCGCGCTGCTCGGCGGCTCCGGCACCACCGTCTGCATGTGCCCCACCACCGAGCGGGACCTCGCCGACGGCATCGGCCCGGCCAAGCGGCTGCAGGAGGCGGGCAGCCCGCTCAGCCTCGGCAGCGACAGCCACGCCGTGATCGACCTGTTCGAGGAGGCGCGGGCCATGGAGCTCGACGAGCGGCTGCGCACCCGCACCCGCGGCCACTGGACCGCCGCGCAGCTGCTGCGCGCCGCCACCGCCGACGGCCACGCCTGCCTGGGCTGGCCCGACGCCGGGCGGCTGGAGGCGGGCGCGCTCGCCGACTTCACCACGATCGCGCTCGACAGCGAGCGCACCGCGGGGCCGCCGGCCCGCCTCGGCGCCGAGACCGCCGTGTTCGCCGCCACCGGCGCCGACGTCCGCCACACGGTGGTCGCCGGCCGCCATGTCGTCCGCGACGGCGCCCACCAGCTCGTCCACGACGTGGGCGCGGCCCTGGCCGCCGCGATCTCCGCCGTTCCCGCCGCCGAAGGAAGCGCGTCATGAGCAGCAGCGTCATCACCAACATCGGCGGCCTGGTCACCAACGACCCGGCGCTCGGGGAGGGCCCGCTCGGGCTCCTGGAGGACGCGGCCGTCGTCATCGACGGCGAGCACATCGCCTGGGTCGGCCCGAGCGCGCAGGCGCCCGCCGCCGACGAGGCGTACGACGCGGCCGGACGGGCCGTCATCCCGGGCTTCGTCGACTCCCACTCGCACCTGGTCTTCGCGGGCGACCGCACCCGCGAGTTCAACGCCCGCATGTCGGGCCAGGCGTACACCGCGGGCGGCATCCGCACCACCGTCGCCGCCACCCGCGCGGCGAGCGACGAGGAACTGCACGCCAACGTCGCCCGCTACGTCGCCGAGGCGCTGCGCCAGGGCACCACCACCATCGAGACCAAGTCGGGCTACGGCCTCACCCCGCACGACGAGGCCCGGGCCCTGCGCATCGCGGCCGACCACGCCGACGAGGTCACCTTCCTCGGCGCGCACATCGTCGCCCCCGAGTACGCCGACGACCCGGCCGGATACGTCGACCTCGTCACCGGCCCGATGCTCGACGCCTGCGCCCCGTACGCCCGTTGGGTCGACGTCTTCTGCGAGCGCGGCGCCTTCGACGGCGACCAGGCCCGTACGATCCTGACCGCCGGCGCCGCCCGCGGCCTGGTGCCGCGGGTGCACGCCAACCAGCTCGGCCACGGTCCGGGCGTGCAGCTCGCCGTGGAGCTGGACGCGGCCTCCGCCGACCACTGCACCCACCTCACCGACGCGGACGTGGACGCGCTCGCGAACAGCGGCACGGTCGCGACGCTGCTGCCCGGCGCCGAGTTCTCCACCCGCGCCGTCTACCCCGACGCGCGGCGGCTGATCGACGCGGGCGCCACGGTCGCGCTGTCCACGGACTGCAACCCCGGCTCCTCCTTCACCAGTTCCATGCCCTTCTGCGTGGCCGTCGCCGTACGCGACATGCGGATGACCCCCGACGAAGCGGTACAGGCGGCCACCCTGGGCGGGGCGCGGGCGCTGCGCCGGGACGACGTCGGGCGTCTGGCGCCGGGCGCGCGGGCCGACGCGGTCGTGCTGGACGCGCCGTCGCACGTCCACCTCGCCTACCGGCCGGGTGTGCCGCTGGTGTCCGCCGTATGGCGGCGCGGGGTGCGCCAATCCCTGTGACCCGCGGCGCACGCGGCTTGCCGCCGCCGTCGGGGTGATAGACGTTCGGGAATGAGACGACGACGTGTGCTGACCGCGGCCCTGCTGTCTCTCGCGGCCGCGGCCCCGCTCGCCACCGCGGCGCCGGCTCCTACCGAGGCCGACGAGGCTCGGCCGCTCGGGCAGGTCGTCCCCGCACCGGCCTCGGTCGACCCGGGCGGGGAGTCGTTCACCCTCAGGGAGGACGCGCGGATCCACGTGCCCGCCGGCTCGCCCGGGGCCCGCGCGATCGCCGGCCAACTGGCCGGGCTGCTGCGCCCGCCGACCGGCTATGCCCTGCCCGTGACCAGGGACCGGGCCGATGACGGCATCGTGCTCGCGCTCGACGCCCGCGGCGCCACCGGGGCGGAGGGCTACACCCTGCGCTCCACCGCCCGCTCCCTCGTCATCCGCGCCGCCACGCCCGCCGGGCTCTTTCACGGGGTGCAGACCCTGCGGCAGTTGCTCCCCGCCGATGTCGAGCGGCGCTACACCACCCGGCGCCCGTGGACCGTGGCCGGCGGCACGATCTCCGACGCGCCGCGGTACGGCTACCGCGGCGCGATGCTCGACGTGGCGCGCCACTTCTTCACGGTGGACGAGGTCGAGCGCTACATCGACCAGCTCGCCCTCTACAAGATCAACCGGCTCCATCTGCACCTGACCGACGACCAGGGCTGGCGCATCGCCGTCGACGGGCTTCCCCGGCTGGCCTCCCGCGGCGGCAGCACCGAGGTCGGCGGCGGGCCGGGCGGCTTCTACACCAAGGCCGACTACCGGCAGCTCGTGGCGTACGCGGGGAGCCGCTACATGACCGTGGTCCCCGAGATCGACATGCCGGGCCACACCAACGCGGCCCTCGCCTCCTACGCCGGGCTCAACTGCGACGGCGTCGCCCGCGAGCTCTACACGGGAACCGCCGTCGGCTTCAGTTCGCTGTGCGTACCGAAGCCCGCCACCTCCGCCTTCGTGGACACCGTCCTGCGCGAGGTGGCCGCGATGACCCCCGGCCCGTACCTCCACATCGGCGGTGACGAGGCCCGAGCCACCCCCCATGCCGAGTACGTCGCCCTCATGGACCGCGCCCAGGCCGTCGTCCGCGCCCGCGGCAAGACGGTCGTCGGCTGGCACCAGATGACGGGCGCCCATCCCGTCCCCGGCGCCGTCGCCCAGTACTGGGGGACCGGCAGCGAGGACCAGGCCGCCGTCGCCGCCGCCGCCCGCGCGGGCACCCGCCTGGTCCTGTCGCCCGCGAACCACGCGTACCTCGACATGAAGTACGACGCGGACACCTCCCTGGGCACCTCCTGGGCCGGGCGGACCGACGTCCGGAGCGCCTACGACTGGGATCCGGCGGGCTTCGTCAGGGGCGCCCCCGCGGAGTCCGTCCTCGGGGTCGAGGCCCCGCTGTGGTCCGAGACGATCACCGGCAGCGCCGACATCGAGTACATGTCCTTCCCCCGCCTGCCCGCCGTGGCCGAGCTCGGCTGGACCCCCGCCGCCCGCACCGGCTGGCCCTCCTTCCGGGAACGTCTCGCGGCCCAGGGCCCGCGGTGGTCGGCCATGGGGGTCAACTTCTACGCCGCCCCCGGGATCGACTGGCCTCCCGGCGGGGACGGACCGGGCAACGTCGCCGGCCTGTCCTGAGTGGGCGGGCGGCCGGGCGGCCGCACAACGCGGAGGGCCCGGTGAGATCTCTCACCGGGCCCGTCGTGCCGCGCGGGGAAGGGGGGCGGGGTCACTCCTCCACGAGCAGCCCCCGCCGCAGCCGCCCGAGGGTGCGGCTGAGCAGCCGCGACACGTGCATCTGGGAGATGCCCAGCTCGTCGCCGATCTCCGACTGTGTCATGTTGCCCACGAAGCGCAACGACAGTATCTGCCGGTCGCGTGCCGGGAGCTCCGCGATCAGCGGCTTGAGGGACTCCACGTACTCGATCCCCTCCAGACCGTGATCCTCGTAGCCGATGCGGTCGGCGAGGGCCCCCTCGGAGTCGTCCTCCTCGGGCTGGGCGTCCAGCGAGCTCGCGGTGTACGCGTTGCTCGCGCTCATGCCCTCGACGACCTCGGCCTCGGTGATCTTGAGCTTGGCGGCCAGTTCGGCGACCGTCGGTGCGCGGTCGAGCTGCTGGGCGAGCTCGTCACCGGCCTTGGCCAGGTCGAGCCGGAGCTCCTGCAGGCGCCGCGGAACCCGCACGGACCAGGAGGTGTCACGGAAGAAGCGCTTGATCTCGCCGATGATGGTCGGCATCGCGAAGGTGGGGAACTCGACCCCGCGGCTCAGTTCGAAGCGGTCGATGGCCTTGATCAGCCCGATCGTGCCGACCTGCACGATGTCCTCGACCGGCTCGCTGCGGGAGCGGAACCGCGAGGCGGCGAACTTCACCAGCGCGAGATTGAGCTCGACCAGGGTGTTGCGGACATAGCTGTACTCATGAGTGCCCTCCTCCAGCGTCTCCAGCCGCTGGAAGAGCGTTTTGGACAGGGCCCGTGCGTCGACCGGACCCACTTCGTCGAAGGGCGGGATCTCCGGGAGGTCCTCCAGGCCCTCCGGTGTTCCGTGTTCCTCGTGAACGCTGGCCTCGGTGGTCGCCGACGCGTCACGCGCGTCGAGCCGGGATGCCATGCTCTCCTCCTCGGTGCGGCGGCAGGGCAAGCGGAGCCTGAAATTCAGCCCACACTCCACGCCTACCCCGTTCGGCGCGGTTATTGCAACCCGGGGGCCGTCGATCTCCGGACCGCCGCCGGAGCGACTACCACCCAGGTCAGGAAGCGCGTAGGGTGCGAGGTGCGCATCGCCGAGTCATCCCGGGAGGAGTGCGCATGGACCGCGAAATGGTCGGTACGACCGGCCGTGACCGTCTGCATGTGTCCGTGCAGCGGTACGGCACGAAGGCGGTCGTGGCACCCGCCGGTGAACTCGATCATCACACCGCCGACCTGTTGCGCGAGCCGCTCGACAAGCTGCTCGAGGACGGTTTCGGCACGATCGTGGTCGACTGCACGCATCTGGAGTTCTGCGACTCCACCGGGCTCAACGTACTGCTCGGCACCCGGCTGAAGGCCGAGGCCGCGGGCGGTGCGGTCCATCTGGCCGGGATGAGGCCGGCCGTGGCCAAGGTCTTCGCCATCACCGGCGCCGAGGCCGTGTTCACCGTGCACAACACCCTGGACGACGCACTCCAGGAGTGACCCTCCGCAGCGGCCCCGTACGCGGCCGCTGAGGCACGCCCTGTTTCGTCCGCATACAGAGGTGTTCACCGGAGCGGCCCGGGCAGGAGAGACCTCGGGATCACCTCTGAACTGGCGGAAATCGGTGAGTGGAGGCGCTGATGAGCACCACCCGGCCCCCTGCGGCCGACGACCGCGGCCCGGACCCGGGCCGTGCCGCCGTGCCTCCGCACGGCCACGGCGACCAGGGCGACCGCGGTGGCCAGGCGCGCCGGCTGCTGCTCGCCGGCGTGGCCGGTGTGGTGCCCAGCGCCCGTGACTTCACGCGCCAGGCGCTGCACGACTGGGGCTGGCTGCCCGCCGACACCGCCGACCGCCGCGCGGCGGCCGAGGACGTCCTGCTGGTGGTCTCCGAGCTGGTGACCAACGCCTGCCTGCACGCGGGCGGCCCCGAGGAGCTGCGGCTGTTCCGCAGTCCCAAGGCGCTGCGCCTGGAGGTCGTCGACGGCGGGGTCGGCAGCCCCGCCCCGCGCACCCCGCACCGTGCCGGACGGCCGGGAGGGCACGGGATGTTCATAGTGCAGCGGCTCTGCCTCGACTGGGGGGTCGCGCGCCATGCCGACGGCCGGCCGGGCAAGACGGTCTGGGCCGAGGTCGCCGCCCCGGCCTGAGCCGGATCTCTTCCCCTCTTTCCCTCACGGGCGTACTGTCGCGCCACATCTGATGGATCGTCAGTAACTTCTGGGGGAAGGGAGACATCCGGTGTCGCTCCCCAAGCGCAAGGCGGCCGCGGTGTCGACCGCCGTCGCCCTCACGGCGGCGGCGGTCGTGCTCGGCGGCGCCCCGGCCGCGTACGCGAAGGTCGTGGACGTCAAGTACAACTGCAAGACCCCGATCGGCGACAAGAGCGCCGTCTCGCCCATCGACGTCACCGCCTCGAAGTCGGGGCCGGGCTACCGGATCGTCATGTCGTTCCGAAAGGGGGTCTCCTCCAGTCCGGTCGAGCTGGGCAAGGGCGCCATGAACCCGAGCGCCCTCATCGCCCTGGGCGGGGCGGAGAGCGGTTCGCTCAAGGTCTCCGGCCCGGCGAACGCCGAGGCCGTACCGGCCAACACCCCGATCAAGATCAACGACTTGTCCGGCACCTACGTCCCGCGCAGGAACGGCAAGGTCACCTTCACCGCGGGGGTCCTCACCATCAAGGCCCTCGGCACGACGACGACCTGCACCCCCGGCAACAACCCGGGGCCCTCGCTCACCCTCGACGTCGCGGCGGCGGGCGGCTCCTCCTCGGGTGGTCCGGGCGGTTCGAGCGGCGGGGACTCCCTGCCGCAGACCGGCCCGGAGGACGGCACCGTGGCGCTCGGCACCCTCGGCGGCACGGTCCTGCTCCTCGGGGCCGGCGGCATGCTGTGGCTGACCCGCCGTCCGGGACACCGTATCTGACGTTCCGTCAAATTCGGTCAGGCTTTCGCATTGACTTCTCTTGGTCGCCGGACGTCAATGGCCGTCGTCGGCACAGAAAGGGACTCTGTGCCAGAAAAGTGATCAAGAGGTGCGAAATGATTGCCATCCCTCGAAGAGGCACCTTATGGAGACGGAGGTCCGCCGCCGTCCTGGGGGCGCTCGCACTCGCCTTCGGCGGCGGGACCCTACTCGCCGGCCCCGCCGCCGCGGCGACCTCCACCTTCCAGGTGCACTGCATCCCGCCCGGCATCTCCGGCATCCCGCCGTTCGACGGCCCGACCGTCGCCGGCGTCACGGTGAGCGACACGACCCCGCAGGTCGGTGACACCGTCACCGTCACCTACGTGCTCGACGGCCCCATGGCCAACACCAGCACCTTCAACCTCCCCATCCCCGAGGACCAGATCACCCCGACGGTCAAGGTGCAGCTCGGCGGCGCGCAGACGCAGGAGCTCACCCTCGTCGGGCCCAAGAAGAACCCGGTGATCCCGGCCGGCGCCGACTTCCCGAACTTCACCATCACTGGCACCTTCACGGTCGCCGCGCCCGGCCGGATCACCCTCACCCCGGGCGACTACAACGTCCACTCCGACTACGGCATCTCGGCGGACACCCCCTGCACCGTGAACAACCCGCCCGCCCCCGTCGCCGAGACCATCACCGCGACCGCCGCCAACGGCCGCCACATCGCGCTCGGTTCCTCCTCCGGCGTGATCGGCGCCGACGTCACGGTCACGGGCACCGGCTTCACCGGGGGCGCCGCGGTGACCGTCGCGGGCGTCCGGGGCGCCGCCGCCACCGGTGAGTTCACCTCCGTCGCCGCCGACGCCTCGGGTGCCTTCACCGCGACGCTGGCCGTCAGCGACCTCGACACCACCGGCATCGTCGCCTTCGAGGGCGGCGCGTACGACCCGTCCACCGCGGCCGGGCCGGTGGCCTACACCGTCATCGACAACACCCCGCCGCCGCCCGGCAGCCAGAAGCTCAACACCTCGGTGAAGGCGGGCACCCTGTCGATGACCCAGGTCGGCGACACCGTCGAGATGACGCCGGTCGACTTCGGCGAGGGCGGCGCCTCCACGGGGGCCCTGCGGGCCGTGACCGTCAAGGACTTCCGCGGCGGCGCCACGGGCTGGTCGCTCACCGGCAAGGTCACCGACTTCAAGGGGCCCGGCGGCGCGCTGATCGGCGCCGACCGGCTCAGCTGGAGCCCGGCGTGCGTCACGGCGCCCGGCAGCCCCAGCACCTGTGCGGCGGGCTCCGCCGGGACCGTGGGCAGCGCGGGCGCAACGCTGGCCTCGGCACCCGACGGGACGCTCACCGGCGGTGAGTTCACCGTCGACGCGGGGCTGTCGCTGGACGTGCCCACGTACTCCGCCACGGGAAGCTACTCCGGAGTCTTGACCCTCACGCTTACCTGACGCACAGTCAGATAGCTCGGGTGGGCCGGCCGTCGGGACCGGCCCGCCACCGGACCGCGAGGGAGCGCGACCATGACCAGAGCCAGGGGCGGCGAAGCGGCCGCCAGGGCCGGAGCCAGGGCATTCGGCGCGCTCCTGACCGTCCTCCTCGTCCTCCTCGGCCTCGCTGCGGCGCCCGCACCCGCCGCCTTCGCCGCCGACAACGGCCGCTGGTCGGTCTTCCCCGCACCGGCCGCCGGGGCGAAGGACCGCAGTCCCACCGCCCAGGAACGGCCCTTCTTCACCCTGGAGGCGGACCCCGGCACCACGCTCCGGGACAAGGTCTCCGTCTCCAACCTCTCCGGTGAGCCGATGACCTTCCGGCTCTACGGCGCCGACGCCTACAACACCCCGCGCGACGGCGGCTTCGCCGTGCGCGGCGCCGACGAGAAGAACACCGACGTCGGCTCCTGGGTGCGGCTGGCCAGGAGCAGCCTCACCGTCCCCGCCCGCACCCGTGCCGACATCCCCTTCACCGTCACCGTCCCCGCCGACGCCTCGCCCGGCGACCACCCCGGCGCGATC
The DNA here is from genome assembly GCF_053598835.1 of Streptomyces sp. NPDC001070. Taxonomy (NCBI): domain Bacteria; kingdom Bacillati; phylum Actinomycetota; class Actinomycetes; order Kitasatosporales; family Streptomycetaceae; genus Streptomyces; species Streptomyces sp. NPDC001070. The sequence goes on along the minus strand of NZ_JBSFLB010000012.1, from coordinate 50,357 downwards.
GTCGCCCTGGACACCCACGTCGACACCGCCGCGGGCGACGTGCGGGTCGGCGTGCGCAGGGCCGTCGGGGCCCGCATCCACCTGCGCGTCGCGGGACCCGGCCTCGGCGCCCTGTCCGTGGAGCACATCACCGCCGGCCACACCGGGCCGCTGTTCCCCGGCACCGGCGACAGCCAGGCCACCATCCGCTACACCCTCGTCAACCGCGGCAACGTCTCGCTGACCCCCCGGCTCGCCGTCACCGCCAAGGGCCTGTTCGGCCGCACCCTGCTGGACCGCCGGGCGCGCACCCTGCCCCTGGAACTGCTGCCCGGGCAGCGCGTCGAGCTCACCGAACACTGGGCGGGCGCCCCGCAGCTCGACCGGGTCACCGTGCGGCTCCGCGTCACCGCGGCAGGCGGCGACGTCGACGAGACCGGCAGCGCCTCGTACCTCGCCGTGCCCTGGGCGGCCGTGGGCCTCGTGGCGGCCCTCCTCGGGGTCCTGCTGTTCTGGCTGGTACGGATCCGTGGGCGGCGCCGCGCACAGGACCCGGACTGTGCGGCGCAGGAGTATCCCCGCCGTGCCGACGGCACCGACCTCGCGGCCCGCGCGGGCGGCGGACCGGACGGCCCCGGCGCCACCGGCGCGGCCGTCGGCGGCAGGACGGCGTGAGGCCCATGCGACGACGCACCCACCGGCTGCTCGCGGCCGCCCTCGTCCTGCTCCCGCTGCTGTTCCTGCCCGCTCCCACCGCCGCGGCCGCCCCCGGCCCGGCCGTGACCGTCAGCCCCGAGGAGGCGGGCGCCGGCGGCGACATCACCGTACGCGGCACGGGCTGGCGGCCGGACGCCCTGCTCACCCTGCTCCTCTGCGGCCAGAACGCGATCGGCGGCACCAACTCCTGCGCCAACGCGTCCGGCAGGGCCGTCACCACCGACGGCCGCGGCGCCTTCCGCCGCGTGCTGCCGGTCGCGGAGCCCCCCAAGCCCTGCCCGTGCGTCGTCCACGTCGCCACCGTCACCGGCGAGCACACCGTGGTGGACGCGCCCTTCGTCGTCGCCGGCCATCCGAGCGCGCCGCTGCCCGAGCAGACCGGCGGCGGCCGGCTCGCCGTCCTCAGCGCCCGCCTCGACGGCTCCGGCGGCCTGCTCACGTGGTTCGGCGCCCCGCCCGGCCGCCGGCTGGTGCTCACCGTCGGCAACCTGGGCTCGGGTCCGGCGAAGGACCCCGTCTTCCGGGTCGGCACCTCGCACGGACTGTTCGGCCCCCAGTGGGAGGAGCGCACCTGGCGCGGCACCGTGCAGCCGGGCAGGAAGGCCCGGATCGAGCTGCCCGTCCAGCTGGCGGCCGGCGCCCACGGCGACTACACCGTCACCCTCGAACACGGGGGCAGGGTCCTGGCCACCGAGCCCTGGGACGTCCCCCGCCCCTGGGGTGTGACCCTCTTCTGGCTCCTGCTGTGCGTCGTCGTGCCCGCCGCGCTCTTCCGCCTCGGCATGGCCGTCGTCAACCGGGTCCGCCCGCGCGCCCCCGGGACCGTCGCGCCGCCTGCCGGCCCGGCGCCCACCCTGCCGTGGTTCAGCCACGACCACCAGCCGCAGCACCGCACCGCTGAGGGCCCCCCGTGGGCGGACGGCACCGCCCACCGCCACGAAAGGAACCGCACGTGACCAACCGACGATCCCGGGCCGCCACCGCCGTCGGCCTCGCCCTGATGCTCAGCGGTGCGAGCGTCCTCGCCGCGGCCCTTCCGGCCGCGGCCGCCGAGGTCTCGTACGCCACCGAGTGCACCCCGCCCGCGGCGTCGGGCCTGCCCAAGGTCAACGGGACCACCAAGGCCGACGTCACCGCGCCCGCCACGGCCAAGGTCGGCGACGAGATCGAGGTGGTCTGGAAGTTCACCCAGGCCGCCTCCAAGAACCCCGACCTCGTCGACCTGCCCGCGAACAGCGTCAAACCCTCCGGCCAGGTCACCGTCGCCGGTGCCCAGACCGGCACCCTCGCCGTCGAGGGGCCGCGCGAGAACCCCGCCATCCCCAAGAACAGCGAGATGAAGCTCTCCGACATGAAGGGCACCCTGAAGCTCACGGCACCCGGCGACGTCACCCTCGCGCCCGGCGGCTACACGATCAACGCCTTCTCCACGGACACCACGTGCGTGCCGACCGGCGAGGTCCCGGTCGCCGCGACGATCAAGGTGACGGCGGACGGCGGCGGCACGAGCACGCCCACCACGACCCCGAGCACCACGCCGACGACCACCCCGAGCACCACGCCCACGACCTCCCCCAGCAGCACCGCGACGGGCGGCGGCGGAGCCTCCCACACCGGTAAGCAGGTCGACGTCTCCTACGCCTGCAAGACCCCCATCGGCGACAAGAGCGCGGTCTCGCCCGTGCAGATCAACGCCAAGGAGAACGGCGGCGCCTACGACCTCACCGTCCACTTCGCCAAGTCCGTGATGGACAGCCCCGCCGACATCCCCGCCGACTCCGTCAAACCCTCCATGAAGGTCGTGGTCGGCGGCGCCGACCAGGGCGAGGTCGCCGTCGAGGGCCCCACCAACAAGGACCCCATCAAGGCCGGCGACCCCATCGAGATCCCCGACCTCACCGGCACCTACACATCCGCCCACGACGGGCAGGCCACCCTCACGCCGGGCGTCCTGACCGTCGAGGCCCTCGGCACGACCACGACCTGCACCCCCACCGAGGACCCCGGCGTCTCCCTGACCCTGGACGTCACCGGGCAGCAGGGCGGCATCACCGGCGGCGGTTCCGGCGGGTCGTCCGGCACGTCCGGCGGGACGACCACCACCTCCGGAGGCCTCGCCGACACCGGCTCCTCCAGCCAGGCGTCCCTGCACGCGCTCGCCCTCGTCGCCGGCACGATCCTCCTGCTCGGCGGCGCGGTCTTCACCTTCACCCCGTGGAGCCGCCTGCGGCGCTGACCCGCGGGCTACCGGGCGACGGACCCGTCCAGCTCCTCGATCGAGGCGTTGGACGGTCCGCGCTTGCCCTTCAGCCCCGCCGCGACCGACTCGGCGTCGCGCAGCACCCGGACCGCGTTGCGCCACGCCAGCTTCGCGAGGTCGTCGTCGGACCAGCCGCGGCGCAGGAGTTCGGCGAACAGCCGCGGGTAGCCGGAGACGTCACCGAGGCCCTCGGGGAGGTGGGCGACGCCGTCGTAGTCGCCGCCGAGGCCGAGGTGGTCGACGCCGGCGACCTCGCGCATGTGGTCGAGGTGGTCGGCGACGGTGCCGATGTCCGCGACCGGCCGCGGGTGGCCGGCCTCGTACGCCTCCTGGACGGCCTGCGCCTCGGTGGACTGGTCGAGGGGGTGGAGGCCGTGGGCCTTCATGTTCTCGTTCGCGCCGACGATCCACTCGGCGGCCGCCGGCAGGATGAACTGCGGCACGAAGGTGGCCATGGCGACGCCGCCGTTGCCGGGCAGCTGCTCCAGGACGTCGTCCGGGATGTTGCGGACGTGGTCGCAGACGGCACGCGAGGACGAGTGCGAGAAGAGCACCGGGGCCTCGCTGACCCGCAGGGCCGCGCGCATGGTGTCGGGGGCGACGTGGGAGAGGTCGACGAGCATGCCGAGGCGGTTCATCTCACGGACGACCTCCTCGCCGAATGCGGTCAGTCCGCCGTGCCGGGCCTCGTCGGTGGCGGAGTCGGCCCAGTCGATGGTGTCGTTGTGGGTGAGCGTCATGTAGCGCACGCCCAGCGCGTACAGCATCCGCAGCACACCCAGGGAGTTGGCGATGCTGTGCCCGCCCTCGGCGCCCATCAGGGAGGCGATGCGGCCCTCGGCGCGCGCGGCCTCCATGTCGCCCGCGGTCACCGCGAGGCGCAGGGCGTCCGGGTGACGGTCGACCAGGCGCAGCACGCAGTCGATCTGTTCCAGTACGGCGGTGACCGCGTCGCCCCCGGTGAGGTCGCTGCGGACGTACACCGACCAGAACTGCGCCCCCACGCCGCCGGCCCGCAGCCGGGGGATGTCGGTGTGCAGGTGGGCGGACTGGTCACCGGCGATGTCCCGCCGGTCGAGGTCGTAGCGGACCTGCTCGCGCAGCCGCCACGGGAGGTCGTTGTGGCCGTCCACCACGGGGTGGGCGGTGAGCAGCTCCTGTGCGTGTGCGAGCAGGTCCATGGACTACTTCTTCCCTCCGAAACCGAAGCCGGCCGACCCCTCCACCTTGGCACGCAGGCGCTTGCCCTTCTCGGTCGCCTGCTGATTCAGCTCGTCCTGGAAGTGCCGCATGCGCTCGAGCAGTTCGGCGTCGTGCGCGGCGAGCATGCGCACCGCCAGCAGGCCCGCGTTGCGCGCGCCGGCCACCGATACCGTGGCGACCGGGACGCCGGCGGGCATCTGCACGATGGACAGCAGGGAGTCCATGCCGTCCAGGTACTTCAGCGGCACGGGCACGCCGATCACCGGCAGCGGCGTCACCGACGCCAGCATCCCGGGCAGGTGCGCGGCACCGCCGGCGCCCGCGATGATCGCCTTGAGACCGCGCTCGGCGGCCTGCTCGCCGTACGCGACCATCTCGCGCGGCATGCGGTGCGCGGAGACCACGTCGACCTCGTACGGCACCTCGAACTCGTCCAGCGCCTGGGCGGCGGCCTCCATGACCGGCCAGTCGGAGTCGGAACCCATGACGATGCCGACCAGCGGCCCGGCGGGAGTGCTCACTCTTGGATCGTCCCTCGCAGATAGTCGGCGGCGTGCCGGGCGCGCTCGCGCACATCGGCCAGGTCGTCGCCGTAGGTGTTGACATGGCCCACCTTGCGGCCGGGCTTCACGTCCTTGCCGTACATGTGGATCTTCAGCTGGGGGTCCCGTGCCATGCAGTGCAGGTACGCCGCGTACATGTCGGGGTAGTCACCGCCGAGCACGTTCGCCATGACCGTCCACGGCTGGCGCGGGCGCGGGTCGCCCAGCGGCAGGTCCAGGACCGCGCGCAGGTGGTTGGCGAACTGCGAGGTTATGGCGCCGTCCTGGGTCCAGTGGCCGCTGTTGTGCGGGCGCATGGCCAGCTCGTTGACGAGGATCCGGCCGTCACGGGCCTCGAAGAGCTCGACCGCCAGGTGCCCGACCACGCCCAGCTCCTTGGCGATGGTCAGGGCGAGCCGCTGGGCCTCCAGGGACCGGGCCTCCGGCAGCTCCGGCGCGGGCGCGATCACGGTGTCGCACACGCCGTCGACCTGGATGGACTCCACCACCGGGTAGGCGACCGCCTGCCCGTGCGGGGAGCGTACGACATTGGCCGCGAGCTCCCGTACGAAGTCGACCTTCTCCTCGGCGAGCACCGGCACGCCCGCCCGGAACGGCTCGGCGGCGCCGGCCTCGTCCCGGACGACCCACACGCCCTTGCCGTCGTAGCCGCCGCGCACCGTCTTCAGCACGACCGGATAACCCGCGCCCTCCTCGGCGAAGCGCGTGACGTCGGCCGGGTCGGAGACGATCCGGTGCCGCGGGCAGGGCACGCCGATCGAGTCGAGCTTCGCCCGCATCACGCCCTTGTCCTGGGCGTGCACCAGCGCGTCGGGTCCCGGGCGCACGGCGATGCCGTCGGCCTCCAGGGCCCGCAGGTGCTCGGTGGGCACGTGCTCGTGGTCGAAGGTGATCACGTCGCAGCCGGCGGCGAACGCGCGCAACGTGTCGAGGTCGCGGTGGTCGCCCACCACGACCTCCCCGGCGACCAGGGCCGCGGAGTCCACGGGTGTGTCGCTGAGGAGCTTGAATCTGATGCCGAGCGGGATGCCCGCCTCGTGGGTCATACGGGCGAGCTGGCCGCCCCCGATCATGCCGACTACCGGGAATGTCACAGTCACCAGGATATCCGGGCACGAATGAGGTACCGACCGCCGTCGGGGAGGGCCCCCGGTTAGCATGAAGGTCTCTGACCAGACACAGACGGGGCCGAACGATCACATGGACGGTGCGACCGGATCCACCACCCGAGCGGGGCTGCGGAGCCGGCTGACGGCGATGACCCGCGAGATCGCCAAATTCGGAGCGGTCGGCGGGGCGGGGGTCCTGGTCAACATCGGGGTCTTCAACCTCGTCCGGCACGTCACCGACCTGCAGGTGGTACGCGCCAGCATCATCGCGACCGTCGTCGCGATCGCCTTCAACTACGTGGGCTTCCGGTACTTCACCTACCGGGACCGGGACAAGTCCGGCCGCACGCGCGAGCTGACCCTGTTCCTGGTGTTCAGCGCGGTGGGCCTGGTGATCGAGAACGGGCTGCTCTACACGGCGACCTACGCCTTCGGCTGGGACAGCCAGTTGCAGAGCAACGTCTTCAAGTTCATCGGCATCGCCGTGGCCACCCTGTTCCGCTTCTGGTCCTACCGCACCTGGGTGTTCAAGGCGCTGCCCGTCCGTGAGGCGGTGCAGCAAGCAGAATCGTTCCTGGTCGCGAAGGGGAACGAGGCCCCCGGCGCCCGGACCGGCACGGGCGGGGCCCCCTCCGCCAGGGCCTGACCACGGCCGTCTCCGCGGTCCGCGCGGGCGCCTCGGCCGGCCCCCGCGCCGCGGTCCCTAGGCCTTTTCCGTGCCCTTCCCCCGGGCCCGGTCCTCACGCGCCAGGAAGAGCGCGAAGACCGGCGGACGCTGCTGCAGCAGTTCCAGCCGCCCGCCGTCGGCCTCCGCCAGGTCGCGGGCGACCGCGAGACCGATGCCGGTGGAGTTGCGGCCGCTGACCGTGCGCTCGAAGACCCGCGCCCCCAGCTCCGGCGGCACGCCCTGGCCCTCGTCCGTGACCTCGACCACGACCTGCGTACCGGTGACCCGGGTGGAGATCGCGACCGTGCCGGAGCCGTGCATCAGCCCGTTCTCGATCAGCGACGCGAGTACCTGCGCGACCGCCCCCGGCGTACCGACGGCGCGCAGCCGCTTCGTACCCGAAGAGGTGATGGCCCGGCCGGCGCTGCGGTACGCCGGGCGCCACTCCTCCACCTGCTGCTTGATCACGTCGTCGATGTCGAAGACGACCGCCGAGCCGGTGCGCGGGTCCCGCGCGTTGGTGAGCAGCCGCTGCACGACGTCGGTGAGCCGCTCCACCTGGCCGAGGGCGATCGTCGCCTCCTCCTTGACCGTCTCCTGGTCCTCCGCGGTGGCGATGATCTCCTCCAGCCGCATGGACAGCGCCGTCAGCGGCGTCCGCAGCTGATGGGAGGCGTCCGCCGCCAGACGCCGTTCGGCGGTCAGCATGCGGGCGATGCGCTCGGCGCTGCGGTCCAGCACGTCGGCGACCCGGTCCAGCTCCGGCACCCCGTAGCGGCGGTGCCGGGGCCGCGGATCACCGGAGCCGAGTCGTTCCGCGGTCTCCGCGAGGTCGGTCAGCGGGCTGCCGAGCCGGCGCGCCTGCCGTACGGCCAGGACGACGGCGGCCAGCACCGCCAGCAGCGCCACCGCCAGGATGATCAGCAGGGTGCGGCCGATCTCCTGGCTGACCTTGCTGCGGGACTCCTCGACGGTGACGGTCTCGCCGTGCTCGCCCGTCTGCTGCGAGGCGATCACCTGACCCGTGGGCTTGATGCCGATGCTGATCGGCTCCGCCCCCGGGATCTGCACCAGCGCGTACCGCCCGGGGGCGATCTGCTGGGCCAGCACCTCGCGGCTGATCCGCTCGTCGCCGATCATCCGGCTCTCGACGATGCCGACCAGCCGCACCGCCTCGGAGTCCACGCTCTCCTTGGCGCTGTTCTCGATCGTCCGGGCCTCCACCAGGACCAGGGAGACACCGAAGACGGCGATGACGACGAGCACCACGGCGAGCGTGGACTGGATGAGACGGCGGCGCATGAGTGAAGCGTGTCAGACCGTGCGGGGCGGTGGCGTGCCTAGTTCTTCTCGAACCGGAAGCCGACGCCGCGCACCGTGGAGATGTAGCGCGGGGCAGCCGCGTCGTCGCCGAGCTTTTTGCGCAGCCACGAGATGTGCATGTCCAGGGTCTTGGTGGACGACCACCACGTGGTGTCCCACACCTCGCGCATCAGCTGCTCGCGGGTGACCACCCGCCCGGCGTCGCGCACCAGCACCCGCAGCAGGTCGAACTCCTTCGCGGTGAGCTGGAGTTCCTCGTCCCCCATCCACGCGCGGTGCGACTCGACGTCGATCCGCACGCCCTGGGTGGAGGGATGCTGGGCCTCGGTGGTGCCGCGCCGCAGCAGGGCCCGCACCCGGGCCAGCAGTTCGGCCAGCCGGAAGGGCTTGGTCACATAGTCGTCGGCCCCGGCGTCCAGGCCGACCACCGTGTCCACCTCGTCGGCGCGGGCGGTCAGCACCAGTACCGGGAAGCCGTGGCCCTCGGTGCGCAGCCTCCTGCACACCTCGAGCCCGTCCATTCCGGGCAGCCCCAGGTCGAGCACCAGAAGATCGAAGGAGCCGAGCAGGGCGGCTTCGAGCGCCGCGGGTCCGTCCTCGCGCACCTCGACCTCGTACCCTTCGCGGCGCAGCGCGCGTGCGAGCGGTTCCGAGATAGATGCGTCGTCCTCGGCGAGCAGTACGCGGGTCATGCGCTGATGGTAGTCCGCCCGGAGAAACCGCACGCCGGGCGGGCCGTGGTCGCTGTGAGGTACATCTCAAGTCGTCCCATATAGCACATGTAGTGCTGCCATAAGGTAACCAAAAGCCCGTAACAGTCACCGGGACCTTTGGCGCGCATCACGCGTCGAAGGACCCTTCTGCGACGGGGCTGGTCCCCACCAGCATTTCAGTCAATGACCTGTCGGCCGGGGCCGCGCCTGTGAAGGCGTCGGTCGTGGATCCCGGTGCGTCCTCGCGCGCGTCGGTGCCGGCCACCCCCACCCGGGCGCGCACCGCTCTCGCAGCGCGTCCCGAGAAGCAAGGAAAGTCCATGGCGTCCAGCCTGACGAAGGACGCCGCTCCGCAGGACACCCCTGCAAACGGCGGCAGCACCTTCCTCGGCCACCCCCGCGGCCTGGCCACTCTTTTCATGACCGAGACGTGGGAGCGTTTCAGCTACTACGGCATGAGGGCGCTGCTCGTCCTCTACCTGACGGCCTCGGTCGCGGACGGCGGCCTCGGCATGAAGGCCGCCACCGCCGGTGCCATCTACAGCGTCTACACCGCCACGGTGTACCTGCTGGCGATGCCGGGCGGCTGGTTCGCGGACCGCCTGTGGGGCCCGCGCCGTACGGTCGCCATCGGCGGCGCGATCATCATGATCGGCCACTTCCTGCTGGCCGTGCCGGTGAAGGCCTCCTTCTTCGTCGGCCTGGTCTTCATCGCCGTGGGCTCCGGCCTGCTGAAGTCCAACATCTCCACGATGGTGGGCCAGCTGTACCCGGACCGGAACGACCCGCGCCGGGACGGCGGCTTCACGATCTTCTACATGGGCATCAACCTCGGTGCCTTCCTCGCCCCGCTGGTCATCGGCACCGTCGGCCAGCAGGTCAACTGGCACCTGGGCTTCGCCCTCGCCGGTGTCGGCATGGCGCTGGGCCTCGCCCAGTTCCTCATCGGCACCAAGAACCTGGCGCCGGTCTCCAGCGTGGTCCCCACGCCGCTGGACGCCGCCGAGCGCGCCGGCCTGATGAAGAAGGCGCTGCTGTGGCTGGTCGCCGCCGTCGTCTTCTACGGCGTGGTCACCTTCACCGGCCACTTCACGATCAACTGGGTGCTGTGGCCGCTCTCCCTGCTGGGCCTGGCGCTGCCGACGTACTACTTCGCGCGCATCCGTCGTGACCAGGAGCTCACCTCGGACGAGAAGACGAAGGTCACCGGCTACATCTGGTTCTTCATCGTGGCCGCCGTGTTCTGGATGATCTACGACCAGTCCGGCTCGACCCTGACGGTCTTCGCTTCCGAGCACACCTCGTCCACGCTGTGGGGCTTCGACTTCCCGGAGAGCTGGTTCCAGTCGCTGAACCCGCTGTTCGTGATGGCCCTGGCCCCGGTCTTCGCCGCCGTGTGGATCAAGCTGGGCCGCAGGAACCCGAGCACGACCGTGAAGTTCGCCCTCGGCCTCGTCGGCATCGGCGCCTCCTTCGTCGTCATGATGCTGGCGCAGGCCGCCGCCTCCGGCGACACCAAGGTCACCCCGCTGTGGCTGACCATGGTCTACCTGATCCAGACCGTCGCCGAGCTGTGCCTGTCCCCGGTGGGCCTGTCCGTCACCACCAAGCTGGCCCCGGCCAAGTACGCCAGCCAGATGATGGGCCTGTGGTTCCTCGCCGTGACGGCGGGCGACTGCGTGGCGGCCATCCTGCAGCTGGTCATCGGCGACGGCTTCCTGTCGGAGACCTCCTTCGCGATCCAGGGCTTCGTGGCGCTCGCCGCGGGCGCGGCCTTCGTGGTCTACCGCAAGCGGGTCATCCGGCTGATGGGCGACGTCCACTGACGTCCCCCCGCCCGGTACAGGGCCGAGGGCCCGGAGCGTCGCGCTCCGGGCCCTCGGGCTTTTTCCCTGCGGTCAGGAGGAGCAGAGGCAGAACGGGTGCCCCGCGGGGTCCGCGAAGACGCGCCAGCCGCGCCAAGAATGCGTGCGTACCGCTCTCGCGGCTAACCGTTCCGGGGGTGCCCGTCGTTTGCGCGCGAGTGCGTTGTGGTTGCGGTGGGGTTTCTCCCCTGCCCTCCCGCCCTCCCCCAGCCTTCGGCCGGGGGTGGCCCCATCTCGGGGCTCGCGGTCTACCCCCACATCGCTCGGCGCCGGGTCCGCTGCTCGTACCTCCCAGCCACCGCCGGGAGGTGCTCCCGGGGGCGCCTGACGGCCGGTGGGGGGGTGGTCCGGGCACGTGCGGCAACCCGGACCGCCTTCTCACCCCACCCACCGGCGGTCAGTCGCCGACGAGAGGGAGGGGCGGGGGAGTTGGGGGGCACCCCCGGCCGGAGGCTGGGGGAGGGTGGATGTTCTGGACGGTGCGGCGTATGTGTGTGCGGCATCCGGGGCGGGAAGTGCAGGTCCCCGTCATGTACGTGAACATGCCAGTCCAGGACGTGCAGCCCCGGAGGCCCCGACCCCGGACCACCACGAACAGCGCGCAAGGCGGCAACTGAACGTGCCGGGACACCCCCACCCCCACCGCAACCACAAACAACCCGCACCGGAAGAACCCGGTACCGCCTTCGGAGGGCTAGGCGTTGGGGCGGCCCATGGCGCGGAACGTCCAGCCCGCGTCGCGCCACACCGCGGGGTCCAGCGCGTTGCGGCCGTCGATGATGTGCCGCCGGCCGGCCACCGCGGCGAGCGCCGCCGGGTCGAGCTCGCGGAACTCGCGCCACTCGGTGAGGTGCAGGACGACCTCGGCCCCGCGGACCGCCTCCAGCGCGCTGGAGGCGTACCCGAGGGTCGGGAAGAGCCGCCGGGCGTTGTCCATCGCCTTGGGGTCGTAGACGGTGACCTGGCCGCCCTGGAGGTGGATCTGCCCGGCGACGTTGAGCGCGGGGGAGTCCCGTACGTCGTCGGAGTCCGGCTTGAACGCGGCGCCCAGCACCGCGATCCGCCTGCCGAGGAAGCCGCTGCCGCCGCAGACCTCGCGGGCGAGCTCCACCATGTGGGCGCGGCGGCGCATGTTGATGGAGTCGACCTCGCGCAGGAAGGTCAGTGCCTGGTCGGCGCCCAGCTCGCCGGCGCGGGCCATGAAGGCGCGGATGTCCTTGGGCAGGCAGCCGCCGCCGAAGCCGATGCCGGCCCGGAGGAACTTCTTGCCGATGCGCTCGTCGTGGCCGATGGCCTCGGCGAGCTTCACCACGTCGCCGCCGGCCGCCTCGCTGACCTCGGCCATGGCGTTGATGAAGGAGATCTTGGTGGCGAGGAAGGCGTTGGCCGCGGTCTTCACCAGTTCCGCCGTCGGGTAGTCCGCGACGACGAAGGGCGTGCCCTCGCCGACGGGCGTCGCGTAGACCTCGCGCAGCAGCTTCTCGGCGTGCTCGGAGGCGACGCCGACCACGATCCGGTCCGGGTGGAGGGTGTCCTCGACCGCGAAGCCCTCGCGCAGGAACTCGGGGTTCCACGCCAGCTCGGCCCGGTCCCCCGCGGGGGCGAGCTCGGCCAGGCGTGCCGCCAGCCGCTCCGCGCTGCCGACCGGCACTGTCGACTTGCCGACGACCAGCGCGGGCCGCTCCAGGTGCGGGGCGAGCAGTTCGAAGGCGCTGTCCACGTAGCTCATGTCGCAGGCGTACTCGCCGTGCTTCTGCGGGGTGTTCACGCAGACGAAGTGGATGTCGCCGAAGGCTGCCACCTCCTCCCAGGAGGTGGTGAAGCGCAGCCGCCCGGTGGAGCCCGGCAGGCCGGCGACGTGGCGGCCCAGCAGTTCCTCCAGGCCCGGCTCGTACATGGGCACGCGGCCCGCGGCCAGGGTCTCGATCTTGCCGGGGTCGATGTCCAGGCCCAGCACCTCGAAGCCCAGCTCGGCCATAGCCGCGGCGTGTGTCGCGCCGAGGTAGCCGGTGCCGATCACGGTGAGCTTGAGCGCCATCTGGAGGGTCCCTCCCAGGTCGTGGCCGGATTGCGCTGCTGAGCATAGTCCCGGGACGCGACCGGCTTCCCCCCGGCCCGCGCGCCTGAGGGGCCCCCGGCGTGGCCAGGGCACGGTCCCACGCGCCACAGTGCCCCTGGGCACACGCGGCGACGACGCAGGGGCCGGCGGGCGCGGTGGAAGCGCCCGCCGGCCCCGGCCGTCCGACAGGGTCAGGAGTTCGGCGCGACGGTGACCTTGTCGTCGTTCTTCAGCTCCGAGACGAGCTGCTTGACCTTCGGCATGTCCCACTTGAGCGAGCTGCCCACCGGGGTGTTGAAGGAGCCCGCGGTCGGCATGTTCATCGAGATGCCGTCACCGCCGGAGACGCTCTTCATCGCCCAGAACATGGACGCCAGGTTCCACAGGCTCATGTCCTTGTCGACGACCAGCGTGTCCAGGCCCGCGCCTATGGTCGGGTAGAGCTTGAAGGGGTTGAGGACCGTGCTGGGCGTGGCCGTCTGGCTCGCCAGCGCGGACAGGAACTTCTGCTGGTTCTTGGTGCGGCCCAGGTCGCCCTCGGCCTCCTGGTAGCGCTGGCGCACGAAGGCCAGGGCCTCGTCGCCGTTGAGGGTCTGCTTGCCCTTCTTGATGTGCAGGCCCGAGTTCTTGTCGTCGATGTTGCGGGGGATGTCCAGCTCGACACCGCCGACCGCGTCGACGAGGTTGGCGAAGCCGGCGAAGCCGATCTCCGCGTAGTGGTCGATGTGCAGGCCCGTGTTGTACTCCACGGTGCGCACCAGCAGCGTGGGCCCGTCTATGGAGTAGGCGGCGTTGAGCTTGTTCTGGCCGCGCGAGGAGAAGGTCTTGCCGGACTCGGAGCCCTTGAACTGGGGGATCGTGACGTAGGAGTCACGGGGGAGCGAGATCAGCGAGTTCCCGTTGTCACCGACGTGCAGGATCATCATCGAGTCGGTGCGCTTGCCCTGGGCGGAGCCGGTGTGCAGCTGCTTCTTCTGGTCGCTGGACAGGCCCTCACGGCTGTCGGAGCCGACGATGAGGTAGTTGGTGCCCTTGCCGGTCTCCGGCCGGTCTATGACCGTGCCGAGGTCCACCTCGCGGCGCACCTTGCCGTCGGCCCAGAAGTACGTGCCCACGCCCCAGGCGAGCACCACGACCACCAGCCCGATCAGGCCGGCCTTGACCCGGCGTGCCCGGTTGACCGGCCGGCCGGTCCGGCCGCCGGTCGAGGGCGGGCCGTAGCCGCCGCCTCCGTAACCGTCGCCGCCGCCCGGTCCGCCGTGACCGGGGGCGCCGCTGCCGTACGCCTGCTGGCGCGGCACACTGCCGGAGCCCGCCGCCGCACGGCGCGGGGACAGCTCGGGGGGCAGCGGCGGCTCGGAGACCTGCTGCTGCCGCTGGTTCCTGTTGTCGGACCAACCGTCGGGCCATGCGTTCATGTACGGCAGTGTGCCCGCTCGACCTGCCGGGCAGTGGCTTCGTGGCGCTTCTGAAGCAGAGCTGATGCAAAGGTCACAGGACCGCCGCCATGCGGTGACCCATTGTGCCCGGGTGCTCTCAGCCGGTGAGATGCGTGGGGGTGTTGGTGTGGGTCTCGATCATTCCTGCGGCCTGTTCCAGCAGTTCGTGCGCCAGGTTGGAGCACGCCCGGGAGGCGGCCACGTCCTCCCCGATGCGCATGTCCGGCTCGTCGTTCGGATTGCGCCGCGAATAGCCGTGCCCCACCACCCCCGGGGCGCCGTCCCCGGTGAGCGCGGCGGTGCAGGCGGTGCGGTTTCCGTCCTCCTCCAGCGACAGCTTGATCGTCCACGTCTTTTCCATGGCGGATCACCTCTTGGACATCGGGACGTCGACCCCTTTCTCAGCATCCGCCCGGCCCCGCCGGCGGGCAAGGTGTACCGGTGCGGGACGGAGCTCCGCAGTGCTTAGGGTGGAGCCATGTTCGAGGAGCCCTCCCCCCACCCCGTGCCGTCCAAGCCCACGTCCGCCTCGCGGATCACGCTGGCGCACATCATGACCCACCACGACACGAATCTGCTGGGCACCGTGCACGGCGGCGTGGTCATGAAACTCGTGGACGACGCGGCGGGCGCCGTCGCGGGACGGCACTCCGAGGGGCCGGCGGTGACCGGCGCCATGGACGAGATGGCCTTCCTGGAACCGGTGCGGGTCGGCGACCTGCTCAAGGTGCAGGCGCAGGTGAACTGGACCGGGCGGAGCTCCATGGAGGTCGGCGTGCGCGTGCTGGCCGAGCGCTGGAACGAGTCCGGCCCGGCTACCCAGGTGGCCAGCGCCTACCTGGTCTTCGTGGCCGTGGACGCCGAGGGCGCGCCGCGTCGGGTGCCCCAGGTCGAGCCCGAGACCGACCGGGACCGGCGCCGGCTGCAGGAGGCGCAGATCCGCCGTACGCACCGGCTGGCCCGCCGCCGGGCGATCATGGAGCTGCGCGAGAAGCGCGCGGCCGAGGGCTTCGACGACTGACCCCGGCCCGGCCCCGGCACCCGCCGGGGCGCCGGGGTCAGTCCGGACGGCCCGGCCCCGCGGCGGGTCAACCGCACAGGATGCGGTCCCCGCGGGTCGGGGCGAGGTCCGCCGGCGGTGGCGCGGGCGGATCGGGCTCGCCGGCCCGCACCGGCGTCACGCCGTCGTAGTCCGCGCCCACGATGACCCGCAGCGTCGGGCCGAGCCCCGCCACCGGCCGCATGTCCGCGTACGGCAGCGCGGTCGCCAGGGCCTCCGCGGACCGGTCCCAGCCCGGGTCGTAGTGGATGACGGTGTACTCCGCGTCGTGCCGGACGGTGTTGCCCGGCGTACCGGTGGTCCGGAAGCCCGCGCGGCGCAGTTCCTTGTCCGCGCGCGCCCCCAGCCCGTTGATCGACGTCCCGTTGTTGACCTGGACGCGGATCGACCCGGGCGGCACCTCGACCTGCTCCGGCTCGGGGGCGGACGGGCTGGGCGTGACCACGGGACCGCCGTCCGGTCCGGTGAGCGGGCGGTCCTCGCGGAGCGCGTCGAACAGCCGCTTGGCGCCCTTGACGTCCCAGCGCAGGGTCGTCCCCACGCCCTGGACACGGAACGGCGTGGAGTCCACCGGCACGGTCGCGAACTCCACCGAGCGCGCCCCGAAACCGCCACGCAGCCCGGTGGCGAGGGCGATCAGGTCGTCGGGCGCGGTCTGCCGGTCCGCGCGCACCGAGCCCAGCGCGGCCTTGGCCACCTGGTCGAGCTTGACGGGGTTCTGCAGCAGCCCGGTGTCGGTGACCCGGTGGACGAGGGCGGCCAGGAAGCGCTGCTGGTTCTGCATCCGCGGGAGGTCGGGGGTGTCCGGGACATGGCCGGAGCGCACGAAGCGCAGGGCCGTGCCGCCGTCCGCGCGGATCGTGCCGGCCGGCAGGTCCAGCCCGGTCGCGGCGTCCCGCAGCGGCCGCGCGGTGCAGATGTCGACGCCGCCGATCTTGTCGACCGTCTTCATGAAGGAGCGGAAGTCGAACTCGGCGTAGTGGTCGATCTTGATCCCGGTGAGCTTCTCGACCGTGCTGACGGCGAGCGCGGGGCCGCCGACCCCCCACGCCCACTTCAGTTTGCCGGGGCGCGGCAGCTCCGCGTACGAGTCCCGGGGCAGGCCGACCACGCTGACCCGCCGGCCGTCCCGCGACAGGTGGGCCAGCATCATGGTGTCGGTGCAGGCACAGGGCTCCCCACCCAGGCGCAGCCCGGTGCGCTGGGCCGCGGTCAGCCCGCGGCGCACATCGGTGCCGACCAGCAGGAAGTTGGTGCCCTTGGTGGGATTGGGCCGGTTCTTCATCCCGGCGAAGGCGTCCACGCGCGCCATGCGGTCGTCCATGTGCCCCAGGACGGCGTGCCCGATCCCGCTCACGGTCAGGATGCCCAGTGAGACGGCGCCGAGGACGCGCATCCCACGGCGCACCGGCGGCCGTTTCCGGGCCCGGCGGGCGGCTGCTGCGGGCTGCTGACGGCGACGAGCGACGGTCATGGAGTCACGCTAAGGAGTCATACCGTCGTACGGGATGAGCCCCGCCCGGCCGCGCGCGCTCGTATCATCCGTTCGCGGTAACGTGTGCGGCTGTGAACGCTGCGACCCCCCACGTGCTGCCCGCCGTCTCCGTGATCATGCCGGTGCTCGACGAGGAGCGGCATCTGCGCAACTCCGTCCGCCACATCCTCGAGCAGGACTACGCGGGCGAGCTCGAGGTCGTCATCGCCCTGGGCCCCTCCACGGACCGCACGGACGAGATCGCGGCCGAGCTGGTGCGCGAGGACCCCCGCGTCCACACGGTGCCCAACCCCACCGGCCGTACCCCTGCCGCCCTGAACGCCGCGATCAAGGCCTCCCGGCACCCGGTCGTGGTGCGGGTCGACGGCCACGGCATGCTCTCCCCGGACTACATCAAGACCGCGGTGCGGCTGCTGGAGGAGACCGGCGCCGCCAACGTCGGCGGCATCATGCACGCCGAGGGCGAGAACGACTGGGAGCGTGCCGTCGCCGCCGCCATGACCTCGAAGATCGGTGTCGGCAACGCGGCCTTCCACACCGGCGGCGCCGCCGCCCCCGCGGACACCGTCTACCTCGGTGTCTTCCGCCGCGAGGTGCTGGAGCAGCAGGGCGGATACAACGAGGAGTTCATCCGCGCCCAGGACTGGGAGCTGAACTACCGCATCCGTGAGGCGGGCGGCCTGATCTGGTTCTCGCCCGAGCTGCGCGTCTCGTACCGCCCGCGCCCGAACGTGCGCGCGCTGGCCAAGCAGTACAAGGACTACGGGCGCTGGCGCCGTGTCGTCACCCGCTACCACCAGGGCTCGGTGAACCTTCGCTACCTCGCCGCCCCGGCCGCGGTCGTGGCCATCGCGGCTGGCGTGGTGGCGGGCGCCGCCCTCACCCCGCTGGGCTTCGTGGTCCCCGGCGGCTACCTCGCCGCCATCGCTCTGGGCTCGCTCCCGGCCGGCAAGGGTCTGCCCGCCAAGGCGCGGCTGCAGATCCCCGTGGCGCTCGCCACGATGCACATGTCGTGGGGCTTCGGCTTCCTGACCAGCCCGCGATCGCTCGCCAAGCGGGTCGTCGCCAGCCGCCGCCCGGCGGTGCGGGCGGCGGCCGACGCGTGATCCCGGTGGTGAACCCCTACCAGCTGTAGTAGGAGTTCACCTTCATGCACGCCGAGTCGTCGGAGGCGTTGAGCGCGCTCGCGCTGTCCAGCACCTCCTTGGTGTCGGAGCTGCTGGCCGCCGGGTAGGTCGTCCCGGCCGTCCAGTCGGCGCCGATCACCAGCGTGATCTGCGAGACGGACGAGGACTTCTTCACCGCGCCGCTCGGCAGCTTCAGCGACTTGGCCACCGCCAGGGCGTCGGCCTTGTCGTCGTCGCTCGCGTACGTGACCGTGCTGCCGGACTGCGACTGCGGGGTGGAGTCGGCCTCGGCCTGGGTGTAGCCCAGGGACTTCAGCTTCTCCGTGACGGCGCTCGCCCGGCCGGCGACGGCGGGCGTCGAGGTGCTGCCGGTGCCGTTCTGGACCGTCACCGGGATCTCCGCGGCGGGCGCGGCCTTGCCGGCGGAGGCGGTGGCCTTGTCCGTCTTCTTCTTCGAGGACTTGCCGTCCACGGCCTGGTCGTTGCGGAGCAGGGTGAAGAGCTTGGTCGCCGCTGGGATCGGCACGACGTGCGCGGCCGGGTTCTGCGGGTCGGCGCCCCACGGCATCGTCGTCATCGTGATGCGGCTGGTGGGGACCTTCTTGAGGTCGTTGCCGAGGTCGTAGAGCTTCTTGACCGTGCCGAGGCCGGTGTCGACGGTCAGCGCCTTGGTGGCGGCCTCCGCGAGGCCCGTCAGCTTGCCCGGGTCGTTGAGCTTCGCACCGGACTTCAGCTGGCGCACCATCGCGTTCATGTACATGTGCTGGGCGTGGGTACGGCCGATGTCGCTGCCGTCCTCGAAGCCGTGCCGGGTGCGGAGCCACTGCAGGGCCTGCTTGCCCTTGATGGTGTGGTCGCCCTTGGTCAGCTTCAGTCCGGACTTGCGGTCCCAGACGTTCGCCTTGACGCAGACCGGGACGCCGCCGACCGCGTCGGCCATGGAGACCACGCCGGCGAAGTCGATCATCATGAAGTGATCGATGGATATGTCGGTGAGCTTCTCCCAGGTGGCCACGGTGCAGCCGGGGCCGCCGTGCTGGAGGCTCGTGTTGATCGTGTCCGTCGTGGTCTCGGGGTAGACGTGACCGTCGTCCGGGTCGGTGCACTTGGGGATGGTGACCCGGGTGTCGCGCGGAATGCTGACCACGGTCATGTTGCTGCGGTCGGCGGAGACGTGCAGCAGCATCTGGACGTCCGCGAGCGGCTTGCGGGTGGCGTCGCCCTTGGCACCGCCGAGTTTCTGGTTCGCCTTGGAGGCACGGCTGTCGGAGCCCAGCAGGAGGATGTTCAGCGGGGTCTGGCCCGCGGCGTTGGCCTTGCTCTTGGCGGCCTGGCTGTCGCCGAGGTTCAGCGCGTCCTTCTTGATGTTCGCGTTGAGGTGCTGGTAGTAGGCGTAGGCGGCACCGGCCGTACCGAGTATCGCCACCGACGTGACGATCGCCACCCAGCGCAATGCGCGCCTTTTGCCCTTTTTTCGGCGGCGGTTGCCGCGGCGTCCGCCGTCGTCGTACGCACCGTCGTCCGCTCCGTCGCCCTGAGTGGCGGTCAGCGTGCCGGTGGACGCCCCGTCGTCCCCGTACCCGAAGTCCCGGCCGTCGTCGCCGTAGGTCCCGCCGTTGTAGCCGGCGGCCTCGTAGTCCGCCGCCTCATAGGGCGCGTACGGCTGCTGCGGCTGGTAACCGCCGCGCTGCGGCTGCTGCGGGGGGTAGCCCCCGCGTTGCGGCTGCTGCGGGATCGGCTGCCGCGGGATCGGCTGATGGGGGTTCGGCTGCTGCGGGATGTACGGCTGACCGTGACCGTCCCTGTACGGAGAGTCGTCCCATCCGGGTTCGTGAGGATCGTAGGGGGCGTTCCGCCCCCCAGGGGCACTGCCGTGGCGCATGTGGGCCCTCCCATGACGCGCTGGTCACTACGGTCACCGATGCGCCGCAGCGCGCGGATCTTGGGTGATTCTCAGCTGTGTGGCTGGCACGGTCCTGTGGGACCGGAACAGCCCTGCTCGCGGATGGTTGGAGGTCACGATACATAAACCCGGACGCCGTCAACGCTTTCGATTCTTATCGGCTGCGTAAAACGATCGTGCGCATTACCCCAAACCGGGATCCCAGCGATATGGCCTGTACACGTCCATGCAGGCTGAATCATTCGATCCGTTCAGGGCCCCGGCGCTCGTGGGCAGCCCGCCGTCGTCCTCACCGGCCCCGCCGAAGACCGTTCCGTCCCGCCAGTCCGCGCCGACAAGCAGTGTGACGGAGCCGACATGTGAGGATTCCTTCACAACCCCGCTCGGCAGCTTCAGGACCTTGGCCACGGCGAGCGCGTCCGAGCGGCCCTGGGCGCCGTCGCCCGCGGGGTAGCTGAGCACGGTGGTCGCGGACGGCTCCGGCGTGGTGCTGGCCGCCGCCCGCCCGAAGCCGGCCCGGGCCAGCACACCGGCCACGGTGCGCGCGCGGCCGTTCACCGGAGTGCCCGTGCTGTCGCCCGCGGTGCCGTTGACGACGCTGACCGGGATGTCGGCGGCGGGCCGGGCGGCAGGCCCGCTCTCGGCCTGCTGCTTCTTCGTCGCCTTCTTCTTGCCGTTGTCGTCGAAGGGCTCGTCGTGGACGAGCCGCGACCACACCTTGGGGGCGGCCACCGGGTC
Source organism: Streptomyces sp. NPDC001070 (assembly GCF_053598835.1). Lineage (NCBI taxonomy): Bacteria > Bacillati > Actinomycetota > Actinomycetes > Kitasatosporales > Streptomycetaceae > Streptomyces > Streptomyces sp. NPDC001070. The sequence continues at coordinate 30,137 of NZ_JBSFLB010000012.1, read as the reverse complement.
CGGCATGTAGTGCTGGTCGTTCTCGGTGTCCGTGACCGGCGGCATGGTCAGCATCGTGATCCGGTTCGACGGGACGCTCTTGAGCTGCATGCCGAGGTCGTACAGCTTCTTCGGGGTGCCGATCTCCTCCGACACCTGCAGGGCCTTGGTGGCGGCCTCGGCGAGGGCCTGCAGCCGCCCGCCGTCGGTGAAGATGTTCTGCGAGCGCAGCTCGCGCACCATCGAGTTCATGTACATGTGCTGCGCCTTGGCGCGCCCGAGGTCGCTCTCGAAGGCGTGCCGGGTACGCAGCCACTGGAGCGCCTTCTTGCCGGAGATCTTCTGCTTGCCCTTGTCCAGCTTGAGCCCGGAGCCGCCGGGCTGCTGCCGAGTCGGGTGGTCCCAGACGGGCTGCTTGACGCAGACCTCGACCCCGCCGACCGCGTCGGCCATCTTCACCACGCCCGCGAAGTCGATCGTCATCCAGTGGTCGATGTAGACCCCGGTGAGGTTCTGCACGGTGGCCAGCGTGCAGCCGGGACCGCCGCGCGCCAGGCTCTCGTTGATGATCGCGTGCGTGGTGGCGGCGAACGTGCGGCCCGTCTTGGGGTCGGTGCACTTCGGGATCGGCACCCTGGTGTCGCGCGGGATGCTCACCACGGACATGTTGCTGCGGTCGGCGGAGAGGTGCACCAGCATGATCACGTCGGCGCGGGGAGCCTCGCCCTTGGTGTACTTGGCGCCGCCCAGCTTGAGGTTCTCCTCGGAGTTACGGCCGTCGGCGCCCAGCAGCAGGATGTTCAGCGCGTTCGTCGGCGCCTTGGCCACATCGCTCTCGCCGCTGTTTCGCTTCCCTTTGCGGATGTTGTTGCTGAGGTGCTCGTAGTACGCGTAACCGGCCCCCGCCGTGCCGAGTATCAGCACCGCGAGCGTGACCGCGGTCCACCGTACGACCCGGCGTCTGCGCCGCCGCGGGCCGGGGTGCCGGTGCCCGCCGCCGTCCGCCGGGTCCGTGTGCGGGTTCTCCGGCGCGTGCGTGCCCCGCTCCCCGCCCTGCGGGCGGGCATCGTAGAGGCTGTCGTCCCAGCCGAGATCGCGCACACGACTGTCGGTCATAGTGTGATCCCCACCCCTGATACCCCTCTTGGCCCTGTCGCCCCTGCCGGGCCGCTACTTGGCGCAGACGCTCTTGTCGTCCGCCTCGACCTTCTGGATGCCCTCCGGGGCCTTCGTCGGCGCGGTGATCGGTGTGCCGGCCGCGGTGAAGTCCTTGCCGAGGGTGAGCGTCATGTTGGCGCGCGGAGCGGCGTCCTTGGTGCCCTGCTGCAGCGCGGAGGCCGGCAGCCCCATCATCTGGGCCAGCCGGCGTGCCTGGTCGGCCTGGTTGGGGGCGTACTCCAGCGTCGTCTTCCGCGCCTCGGCGGGCGCGTTGCCGCCGTTGGTCGACCGGCTGACCCCCTGGTCGTTCTGCAGCCAGTTGACGGTGTCCTGGGCGGCGCCGAAGACCCCGCTGCCGTTGAACACCTCGACCCGGACGTTGATCGGGTCGGCCTTGGGGCCCTTGAGCTTGGCCGCCTCGGAGGCCTTCTGCTGCTTCTTCACCTCGGTGAGCGAGGTGTCGTTCTTCACCATGGCGAACAACTGCGGCGCCTTGGTCTCGTCCAGCACGACCGTGGTGTGCACCTTCTCGGCCGGGTTGTCTATGACCGGCACCGTCGCGAAGGTGATGTTCTTGGTGTTGACGCGGCTCAGGTCCTTGGCGAGCTCGCTGAGTTTGGTCACACTGCCGATGCCGGTGTCGACGGTGAGCGCCTTCGTCGCGGTGTTCGCCAGCTTGACCAGCTTGGTCGGACTGGTCAGCGTGTCGCCCGACTTCATCTTGCGCACCATCGAACTGAGGAACTGCTGCTGCAGCTGGATGCGGCTGAGGTCGCCGCCGAAGCCGACGCTGTGCCGGGTGCGGACGAAGGCCAGCGCCTGCTCGCCCGCGACGGTGTGCCGCCCCTTGCTCAGCTTCAGGTGCGAGTCCGGGTCGTCGATGTCCTTGGCCAGGCACACCTCGACGCCGCCGACGGCCGTGGACAGGTCCTTCACCGCGTCGAAGTTGGCCATCATGAAGTGGTCCGGGGTGATGCCCGTCAGCGCCTTGACCGTGCGCATCGTGCATCCCGGGTTGCGGCCGTACTGGCCGAGGCTGGTGTTGAAGCGGACGTTGCTCTCACCCGGGATGATCTTCGTGGAGCCGTCGGGCTGCTTCGTCGGGCAGTCCGGGATGTCGGTGATGATGTCGCGGGGGATGCTCAGCGCGGTCGCGTTGGAGCGGTCCTTGGAGACGTGGAAGAGGATCGTGGTGTCCGCGTGGCCGACGTTGGCCGCGTCGCCGTACTTGCCCTTCAGGCCCTGCCGGCTGTCGGTGCCGATGACCAGGATGTTGACCGGGCCGGTTGACGTGGCGTTCTTGGAGCCGATGCCCGGGTCGATCGCGTTGATGTTGCCGTTGAGTTGCCGGTACAGCGCGTAGACGCCGATGCACGCCGCGAGGACGACCAGGCCGAGCGTGCCCGCGGTCCAGATCAGCGCCCGCTTCTTGGCGGACTGCCGGGGCTTGGGCCGGCGCCGGCTGGTGCGCGCCGCCGCCCGTCCGCCGCCGTCCGCCCGGTTGCCGGCCGCCGTCCTGCCGCCCGCCGAGCGGCCGCCGTTCGCGGAGCGACCCGTCCCCGCCCCCGTGGCACGGCCGGTGGCCTCGGCGCCGGCCTGACCCTGCCGGCCGCGGGTGCCGCCCTGCGGCTGGACGCGCTGTGCCCGCCGGCCCGTCCCCTGCGCGGGAACGGCACGCTCCTGCTGCTGAGGGGGGTCCATCCGCAACTGGTAGCTGCCCGTCTCGGGATCGAAAACCCACTGATCCGCCGGGTCGACGTGCTGCCTACGGCCTTGCGTGTCCACGGTCGATCGAGTCCTCCGTCTCGGCCGCTGTATCAGGCCGGATCGCTCACACTAACCCCACAGTTCAGCGTCTACGTCCGTCGCTGACAAATTCCGCTCTCCTACAACTGGACAAACTGTTCAATCCCCACTGCCGCCGCACACATCGCGGTCGGCGGTGGTGCCGCGGTACGAGGGAGAGGCGGTCGCCGACCCCGACGGTGTAGGAGATGCGGGAGTGGCGGTGGAGGTTCCGCCGTGCGTCCCGCGACCGGAACCCGAGTCCTTGCCCGGGTCGGCCTCGACCGTCACCTGCCCGTCCTCGCGCAGCGTCGTGAACAGCTTGTCGGCGGCGGGACGCACCAGTTCGTCACGGTTGGGATCGGCGGTGTAGGGCCGGCGCGGCACGGTCAGGAAGCGCACCTGGTCCGTGGGCGTCTTGCGCAGGCTCCGCGCCAGGTCGTACAGCTCGGCCAGTGAGTCCAGCCCGGCGTCCGCGGTGAGCGAGGAGGTCGCGGCGTCGAGCAGCGGGTAGAGCTTGGTGGGGTTGAGCAGCACCCCCGTGGTGTCGACCTTCTGCACCAGGGAGGCCAGGAACTGCTGCTGCCGGTCCATCCGCTGGGTGTCGCTGCCGTCGCCGATGCCCTTGCGGGCCCGGACGTAGCCGAGGGCGTCCTCGCCGTGCAGCAGTTGGCGGCCCGCATCGAGGTCCAGGTGCGCGTCCTGGTCGTGCACGGCGTGCGGGACGCAGACCTCCACGCCGCCGACCGCGTCGACCATCTTCTTGAAGCCGTTGAAGTCCACCACGAGGTGGTGGTCGACGCGGATCCCGGTCAGCTTCTCCACCGTACGGATCGTGCAGGCGGCGCCGCCGTACTCGAACGCCCAGTTGAACTGGGCGAACTGGGGATTGGTCATGCTGCCGTCGGCGCGCCGGCAGGAGGGGATGTCGACCATCAGGTCGCGCGGCAGGCTGACCGCCGTCGCGCTCTTCCGGTCGGCGGCCAGGTGCAGCAGTATCGCGGTGTCCGAACGCTGGGTTCCGGTGTCCTGGCCGTACTTGCCGTTGCCGTTGCCGCGGTTGTCGGAGCCGAGGAGGAGGATGTTCTCGGCGGTGGTGGCCTCCGGCAGCACCGTGGGCCGCTCGGACTGCACCCGCATCAGCTCCTGGGCCGTGCTCGTGTCCGTGCGGATGTTCCCGTCGAGCTGCTTGTACAGGTACCAGGAGATCCCGGCGCCGGTCAGCAGCGCCAGGGAGATGACGACTGCCAGGACGCGCAGCCAGGTGCGGCGGCGCCTCCTCGGCGGGACCGCACCGGGAGGGAGGTCCTCGGCTTCCGGCGAATCGGCTGGCGTGGTCACGTCCGGTCCCGTCCTTCAGGTGCCGCTTGCTGATCAGGTCACCTATAAAGACCGTTCAATCCCGCCCTCGGTTGTGCGGAGTTGTTGAAATCCGCCCGTCGCCGTGGGACACCGCGCCGTACGCCGGGGCCGGCCCACCGTGGCCCCGGCACGCGGCACACCCTTAGGCCACGTGGGTCACGCGTTCGCTTTCCCGTCGTCTGCCCAGGTCGGCGGCGGGCAGCCGGTCCAGGTGACGGCAGAGCACCACGGAGGCGTCCGCGGCCAGGGGCGCCAGCAGACCGGCGGCGAGCCCGTCCCAGTCCCCGTAGGACCGGCCCGAGAGCAGCCGCGTCCCCGCCGTCAGCCCGAGGGCTCCCGCGGAGGCGCGGGCCCGCTCGACCACCTCGGCGCCGGACAGCTCCTCCCCGCCCGGCAGCTCCAGCGCGGGCGCGTCCGGGTCCACCGGCGCGTACGGGGCGAAGCGGTCGCCCTGCGTCGGCACCTCGACCGCGTAGTCGAGGAAGCCCTCCGGCGGCTGCGGGAAGCGGCCGCCCAGCGGGCGCAGCGCCAGCGCGATCCGCTCGCCGGAACAGGCGCGGGCCTCATCCAGCGTGTCCGGGCCGGAGACCACGAGATCGGCGCCGGCCGGGTCGCCGCCGGGCACCGCGACCACCCCGGTGGAGAAGCAGGCGAGCAGCCATACCGCGGTCTGCCAGTGCGCGGGCAGCAGCAGGGCCGCGCGGTCACCCGGCTGGGCGCCCAGTTCGTCCTGGATGAGGTTGGCGGTCTTGGCCACCCAGTTGCCGAAGGTGGCCACCGACAGTTCGACGCGTTCGCCGGTGGCGTCGTCGTAGAAGGTGACCAGGGGGCGGGCGGGATCCGCCGCGAGCGCGGAACGCAGCAGGTCGGCGGGCGTACGGGCAGTCGATGTCACGCGGCCCAGGCTACGTCAGGCGGCCGCGCGGCGGGCGCGGCTGAGGGACCGGCAGAAGGGGACAGCCCGTCAGATCCCGGCTGCGGGTTCTGGGGCCTTATGTAACTGTTTTTCCCATGCGTGCACTTCTTGCGACTTCGATCACCGCGGCGTGCATGGCTGCCCTCGCCCTGCCGCTCGCGCTTCCCCCCGGCGCCACCGCCACCATCCACACGCCGGCGCGGGCCGCCGCCTCCGACACCCCCGCCGGTGCCACCCACACCCTCCTGCTGGCCCCGCTCGCCCCCTCCGGGCGGGCCATCGGCTCGCCACTCGCCCAGGGACTGCCCGCCCGGACCGTGCAGCCCTTCTCCCTGATCGGCGTCACCTGGGACGACGTCGGCGCCGACCTCCAGGGCGACGTCCAGGTCCGGACCCGCGCCATCGGCACCGGTACCTGGTCCGACTGGCGCACCGTCGAGGCGCACAGCGACGACGCCCCCGACGCCGGCTCGTCCGAGGGCTCGGCCTCCGGCGTGCGCGGCTCGACCGCCCCGCTGTGGGTCGGCCGCTCCGACGGCGTGGAGGTGCGGGTCGTCCCCGAAGCGCCGTCCGGCAGGCGCGGGCCGCTGCCCGCCCTGCCCAAGGGGCTGCGCCTGGAGATGGTCGACCCCGGTGACGATCCCGGCGACGACCCGGGCAACGGCACGCAGGAAGGCGCCGACAGCCCCGAGTCGTCCGGACCGCAGGGCGGGGGACCGGACGGCGACGGCGCAGGCGACCCCGGCAACGACGGCTCCGTCATGGGCGACTCCTCCGAGGACACGGACCCCTCCGACGGTACGGACCCCTTCGACGGGGTCGACCCGCTCGAAGGGGGCGACCCGGCCGGCGGCGGAAACCCGGCGGACGGCACGACTTCCGACACGACCGACGACACCTCCGACACCTCGGGCACCGGCGTCGAGGCCCCCGTCGTCCCCGCGCTCAGCCGGTCCGAGACCGAGGCCCTCACCGGGCAGCGCCTCACCGGCGCGCGGCCCCGCATCATCACCCGGGTCGGCTGGGGCGCCGACGAGCAAATGCGTGGCGGCGACTCGGATTTCACCGACGACATCAGCGCGATCTTCGTCCACCACACCGCCACCGGCAACGACTACGACTGTGCCGACTCCCCCTCGGTCATCCGCGGTATCTACCGCTACCACGTCAAGAGCAGCGGCTGGCGCGACATCGGCTACAACTTCCTCGTCGACAAGTGCGGGAACATCTACGAAGGCCGCAGCGGCGGGGTCTCGAAGGCCGTCTTCGGCGCGCACACCCTCGGCTTCAACGAACACACCATGGGCATCGCCGTGCTGGGCAACTTCTCCGAGGAGGCGCCCACTCGTGAGGCGCTGTCGGCCGTCGCCCGGCTCGCCGCGTGGAAACTCGGAATTTACGGCCGGAATCCGGAGGGCATGACATATCTGGTGTCCGCGGGGAGCAACAAGTACAAGAAGGGGGAGCGGGTCCGAATGAACACCATCTCCGGTCACCGGGACGGATTCGCCACCGAATGCCCGGGAACGGAGCTTTACGACGATCTCGGTATCATCCGCCGCACCGCGGCGGGGCTCCAGGGCCGGTGATCGCACGCTGCGTAGGATTGGCCGCTCATACGTTCGGCCCCCGCCAGAAAGCGGAGACAAAAACAGGTGACTGAAGCGATCCTCTTGGTCGGCGGCAAGGGCACCCGGTTGCGCCCCCTGACGGTGCACACACCCAAGCCGATGGTCCCCGCGGCCGGCGTGCCGTTTCTGACCCACCAACTGGCCCGGGCGCGCGCGGCGGGCGTCGAGCACATCGTGCTCGCCACCTCCTACCTGGCCGAGGTCTTCGAGCCGCACTTCGGCGACGGCTCCGCCCTCGGGCTGCGCCTGGAGTACGTCACCGAGGACGAGCCGCTCGGCACCGGCGGCGCCATCCGCAACGTCGCCGACCGTCTGGACTCCGCGCCCGGCGACCCGGTGCTCATCTTCAACGGCGACATCCTCACCGGCCTCGACATCGCGGGCCTCGTCGCCACCCACCGCGACTCCGGCGCCGACGTCTCCCTGCACCTGACCCGTGTCGAGGACCCGCGCGCCTTCGGGCTCGTGCCGACAAACGCCGCCGGCCGCGTCACCGCGTTCCTGGAGAAGCCGGAGACCCCCGAGGAGATCGTCACCGACCAGATCAACGCGGGCGCCTACGTCTTCAACCGCTCCGTCATCGACTCCATCCCCACCGGACGCCCGGTCTCCGTCGAGCGCGAGACCTTCCCCGGCCTGCTGGCCGACGGCGCGCACCTGCAGGGCATGGTCGACTCCACCTACTGGCTCGACCTCGGCACCCCGCACGCCTTCGTCCGCGGCTCCGCCGACCTCGTCCTCGGCCGCGCGCCCTCCCCGGCCGTCCCCGGCCGGTGCGGCGAGCGCCTCGTCCTGGAGGGCGCCCGCGTCGCCGACGACGCCAAGCTCACCGGCGGCACCGCCGTCTCCGCGGGCGCCGTCATCGGCTCCGGCGCGGTGGTCGAGGGCAGCACCGTCCTCGCGGGCGCGGTCGTCCACCCGGGCGCGATCGTCACCGACTCCCTGGTCGGCGCGGGCGCGGTCATCGGCGAGCGCACCGTCGTCAACGGCGCCGTCATCGGGGACTCCGCGCGGATCGGGGCCGACAACGAACTGCGGTACGGGGTGCGCATCTGGTGCGGCGCGGTCATCCCGGACGGCTCGGTCCGCTTCTCGTCCGACCAGTAGCCGTCCCCTCCCGACGGACCCGCGGCCGGTGGGCGGGCGCACCACCGCCCACCGGCAGGAAACCCGGAGCGCCGCACGGCCCACCCCGTAGGCTCGGAGGGTGCACCCCGAGCAGACCCGACTCCTCCGCGACGCGAACGGCCGCGTCCCCGGTCCCCGCACACCGGGCCGGACCCGGCGCTGGACCCCGCGCGGCCCGCTGGACCTCGGCCTCACGCTCGGCCCTCTGCGCCGCGGCCCCGGCGACCCCGCCTTCCGCGTGGGCGCCGACCGCGCGATCTACCGCGCCTCGCGCACACCGGAGGGCCCCGGCACCCTGAGGATCGCCCGCCCCTCTGGCGGCGAGATCGAGGCCGAGGCCTGGGGCCCCGGCGCCGACTGGCTCCTCGACCGCCTCCCCGGCCTGCTCGGCGACGCCGACGAGCCCGCCGCCTTCACCGCCCGGCACCGCATCGTCCACGAGGCCCACCGCCGCAACCCCGGCCTGCGGCTGACCCGTACCGGCCTGGTCATGGAATCCCTCGTCCCGGCGATCCTCGAGCAGAAGGTCACATCCGACGAGGCCTACCGCTCCTGGCGCGTCCTGCTGTGGCGCTTCGGCGAACCCGCCCCGGGCCCCGGCGAGGACCTGCGTATGCGGGTCATGCCCGACGCCCGCGGCTGGGCCATGATCCCCTCCTGGGAGTGGCACCGCGCCAACGTCGACGGCAAGCGCTCCGCCGCCGCGGTCCGCGCCGCCCGCGCCGCCGCCCGTATGGAACAGGCGACCGCCCTCGACCCCGCCGACGCCTTCGCCCGCCTCCAGGCCATCCCGGGCATCGGCCCCTGGACCGCGGCGGAGACCCTGCAGCGCAGCAACGGCGACCCCGACGCCGTCACCGTCGGCGACCTCCACCTGCCGCACACCATCGGCTACGCCCTCACCGGCGCCCACCGCTGCGACGACGCGACGATGCTCGAACTCCTCGAGCCCTACGCCGGCCAGCGCCACCGCGCCGCCCGCCTGATCCTCCTGACCGGCCGTCGTCCCCCGCGCCGCGCCCCGCGCATGGCCCCGGGGAACATCGTGCCCCTGTAGGGAACTTCCGGCACACTTGCGAACACAGGGGCTGTCTCAGGAAAGGCGTGTCCTTGTGCTCGGCGGGGTGACGACTTCGAACACCGCTCTCGCCGCGGTACTCGACCGCCGTGAGCCGGACCGGGACGGGGAGCGATTAATCGCCGCCCTCATCGACTTCCGTGTCTTCGTCCCCGTGAAGGACAACGGCTCGGTGCTCCTCATCGGCTGGGAGAGCACCACCGGCCCGCCCTGCCGGACTGCGTCAGCGAGGAGTGCTGCCGGCGGCACCTCCCCGATGCGGCCGCCGCCGTCCACTGCGACATCATGCGGCCACAGGACATCGTCCACCACACGAAGGCCGTCACGCCGGCCGTCGGGCACTGCCGCCGGCGGACGCGCAGGCGGGCCGAACGGCGCGTCAGCGCACCTCGATGAACGCCTCCGCGCCGCGCCCCGGCCGCTCCTTCGGCGGCGCGGCCGCACGCCCGATCGCGACCGCCCCCATCGGGTCCCAGTCCTCGGGCAGTTCCAGCACCTCGCGCACCACGTCGCGGCAGAACATCGTGGACGACACCCATGCCGACCCCAACTGCTCGCCGGCCAGCGCCACCAGGAAGTTCTCCACGGCCGCGCCCATCGCGACCACGAACATCTCGCGTTCCGCCGCCGACCGCCGCGCGTCGGGGTAGTCGTGCGCCCCGTCCGCGACCAGGCACGGCACCACCAGATACGGCGCCCGGCGCAGGACGTCACCGCGCCGCACGCGCTTGGCGACGGACTCCTCGCTGCGGCCGTCGCGGCGCAGGTCCTCGACCCACGCGTCGCGCATCGCGTCCAGCAGCCGCACCCGGGCGGCCTCCGTCTCCAGCAGCACGAAGCGCCACGGCGTCGTGTGGTGCGGGGCCGGGGCGGTGACCGCCAGGGCCACGGCGCGCCGCACGGCCGCTCCGTCGACGGGCTCGGCAGTGAAGTCGCGGATCGTGCGCCGCAGGGAGACGGCCTCGCGGACGGCCTCCGAAGTGCCCAGCCGGAACATGTCGTTGGCGGCGGGGCGGACGAGCGCCCGGGCGCCGCCGCCGTCCTCCTGCGCGGGCAGCACCAGGCGGTCCAGGCCCCGGACGACCGCGACGGGCGACCCCGTCGACTTGCCCTTCACCAGGTCGCCGGCCGCGGCGAGCTCGTCGGCCAACGCCGTGACCGTCACGGCCAGTTCGTTGCCGTGGGAGTCCGTCGCGCCCCGAAGGTCGTCCAGCACGCGCAGTCCGGCCGCGCCGATGGCGACGTCGGTCAGGCCCTCGCGCCAGGGCCGCCCGAAGGTGTCGGTGACGACCACGCCGACGTTGACGCCCAGCGCGTCCCGCAGCCCCGTGCGGATCGCGCGGGCGGAGGCGTCCGGGTCCTCGGGCAGCAGCAGCACCGTGCCGGCCGGCGTGTTGGAGGCGTCGACCCCGGCCGCGGCCATGACGAAGCCGTGCCGGGTCTCCACGATCCGGGTCGGGCCGCGCCGCGCGACCAGCCGGACCGTCTCGGCGTCGATGGCGGCCTCGCGGTCGGCGGCGCGCACGACGCGCCCCTCCGCCTTGCTGACGATCTTCGACGTGACCACGAGGACGTCGCCGTCCGCGAGATCCGCCGCGCTCGCCGCGACGAGCTTCGCGAGATCCGCGCCGGGTTCGACCTCGGGTATCCCGGTGACCGCCCACACGCGGTAGGAGACGGTCACGCGCGCACCTCCCCGGCGAGCGTCAGCGCCTCGCGGGCCATCGCGGCCGTCGCGTCGAGGTCCGTCATCATCAGCGGCACGGCCCGGCATCGGATGCCCGCCGCCTCGACCTCCGCCACCGCTCCGGCGTCGACCGTGTCGACGAGCCAGCCGTCCAGCAGCCCGGAGCCGTAGTGCGCGGCGACCGCCGCCGCCGTGGACTCCACGCCGACCGCCGCCAGCACCTTGTCGGCCATGCCCCGCACCGGGGCGTCGCCGACGATGGGGGAGAGGCCCACCACGGGCACGCCCGCCTCGGCGATGGCCTCCCGGATGCCGGGGACGGCGAGGATCGTGCCGACCGACACCACGGGGTTCGACGGCGGGAAGAGGATGACGTCCGCCTCGGCGATCGCCTCCAGCACGCCGGGCGCGGGCTTGGCGCCCTCCGCGCCGACGGGCAGCACCGCGTACGCCGGTACGGAGGCCCGCAGCCGCACCCAGTACTCCTGGAAGTGGACCGCCTTGCGCCCGCCGCCGGGGGCCGTGTCCGGGTCGTCGATGACGACGTGCGTCTCGATCCGGTCGTCGGTCATCGGGATCAGCCGTACGCCCGGCTTCCAGCGCGCGCACAGCGCCTCGGTGACGGCGCTGAGCGGATATCCCGCGCCGATCATCTGGGTGCGCACGATGTGGGTCGCGAAGTCGCGGTCGCCGAGGCCGAACCACTCGGGCCCGACGCCGTAGGCGGCCAGCTCCTCCTTGACCGTGAAGGTCTCGCCGGCGCGGCCCCAGCCCTGCTCCTCGTGGATCCCGCCGCCGAGGGTGTACATGACGGTGTCGAGGTCGGGACAGACCTTGAGGCCGAACAGGTGGATGTCGTCGCCGGTGTTGCCGATGACGGTGATGTCCGCCTCCGGTGCCGCCGCCTTCAGGCCGCGCAGGAAACGGGCTCCCCCGATGCCGCCGGCCAGTACCACGATTCGCATGCGGACAGTCTGTCAGCCCGCCGCGTCAGCCGGTGAACGTCCCCTCGGTCACGGCCCGCCCGGAGGTGCAGGCGTACGGGGTCATCTCCGTCAGGCCCGGGAAGTAGACGTGCAGGCTGACCGCGCCTTCGAGGGAGTCGTTGACCACCTCGTGGACGTAACCGGGGGCGAACACCCGCTGGTGGCCCGGCAGGAGTGAACGGCGGGTCTCGCCGTTGCCGCCCAGGGCGCGCTCGGTCAGCGCGCCCTCCAGCACGGTCAGCACGCCCGAGGAGCGGCCGTGGTCGTGCAGCCCGCTGCCCTGGCCGGGCACCCAGCTGAGCAGCCAGACCTCGTACCCGGGTCCGGTCTCCAGGCGGTCGTACCAGCGGGTGGTGGCGTCATAGCGGACGCGCGGCGACCAACTGCCCAGGTCGGCCGCGATCTTGCGGGCCAGTCCGGCGAATTCCGCGACGGTGACGGGGTAGGCGGGAGCGGGCGGAAGGAGGTGGGGGATGGCGAGAGGGTCGCCGGCGATCGAGACGTCGCTGTTCATGGGTGCGGGAGTTCCTACGGGAAGTGAGGAGCGTCAGGCATGCGCATGAGGCTGTGCGAGCTGGGAGAAGTCCTTCAGCGGCAACAGCTGGAACAGCGACAGTGAGCTTCCACGGCACGACGGAACTCGCCGAGGCGGCGGGTCCGGGAGGGCGCGTGGGTCACTGGCATGCGCCCTAGCACACCGGGTCCCGTGCGCGCCTGTCAACTTGATGTCGGGTTTGTCGTAAATCTTTCACCTGATCCGGCTATTCGGCATGGTGAAAGGTTTGTGTGTAGAAGACCCAGGAAAAGTGCCGACGCAACCGCACGGGTACGCAGGAACGTCTCCTCGTGAAACGTCGTTGTGTTTTCGTGATCGCATCGTGATCGCCGCCCCCAAGGGGCGTCGACCGCGGTTGACGTATGTGGACGTTTGGGCTGATTTGAACACTTTCTGTCAGACCTTGGTTCCGCAGGGTGAATAACGGGCCCAATAGCAGATCTCGGCTTGACTGGCCCGTATCGGCACACTTGTAATTTCACTCGTGTCGTTCGACCGTCGCAGGTAACGGCAACACCACGGGGACGCGAAAACAGACGAGGGGCGCGCATGACCGAGCTGTTCCAGCTGTTGCTGGCCGAAGAGGCCGACGAAGAGCTCGGGTGGCAGGAGCGCGCGCTGTGCGCGCAGACCGATCCCGAGTCCTTCTTCCCCGAGAAGGGCGGCTCCACCCGCGAGGCCAAGAAGGTCTGCCTCGCCTGCGAGGTCCGTTCCGACTGCCTGGACTACGCCCTCGCCAACGACGAGCGCTTCGGCATCTGGGGCGGTCTGTCCGAGCGCGAGCGCCGCCGCCTGAAGAAGGGCGTCGTCTAGGACCCGCCCCCGGTCGGCGTCCGTCACATCGAGGTTCGTACGTATATGTGCCCCGGACCCGGAAGGGCCGGCTCCCGCAACCGTTAGTGTGGGGGCCCGTCCGAGACGCCAAGGCGTCGTCCGAAGTCCAGCGAACCGGGGCCCGAACCTCGATGTCCGTGAACAGCTCAGCCGGGACTCAATACGCCGCCCAGGCAGCGGGGTTCGCCCCCGCCACCCCACCGGAGTTCCCGCGCCACGTCGTCACCGCCGTGCTCGTCGCCCACGACGGTGCCCGCTGGCTGCCCAACGCGCTCTCGGGCCTGGTCTCCCAGGACCGCCCCGTCCAGGACGTCATCGCCGCCGACACCGGCAGCGCCGACGACTCCGCGCGCCTGCTCGCCGAGAGCCTCGGCGACCACCGCGTCCTGCACCTCGCCCGGCGCAGCGGCTTCGGCGCCGCCGTCGACGAGTGCGTGCGCGCCGCCGAGCCCCCGACCGCGGAGCAACTGCCCTACCTGGCGCGGTCCAGCAGCTGGGACCCGGTCTCCCGCAGCTGGAACGACGACGCCTACGACCAGCCCGAGCAGCCCCACGGCGAACCCGTGCAGTGGCTGTGGCTGCTGCACGACGACTGCGAGCCGGCCCCGGACGCCCTCCTCAACCTCCTCAAGGTCGCCGACGCCTCTCCGTCCGCCGCGATCATCGGCCCCAAGCTGCGCAGCTGGTACGACCGCCGCCAGCTGCTGGAGGTCGGCGTCTCCATCGCCCGCAGCGGCCGCCGCTGGACCGGGCTGGAGCGCCGCGAGCAGGACCAGGGCCAGCACGACCAGGTCCGCCAGGTGCTCTCGGTCTCCAGCGCCGGCATGCTGGTCCGCCGCGACGTGTGGGAGGACCTCGGCGGCTTCGACCGCCGGCTGCCCCTCATGCGCGACGACGTCGACTTCTGCTGGCGCGCCCAGTCCGCCGGGCACACCGTCCTCGTCGCCCCCGACGCCGTCCTGCGGCACGCCGAGGCCGCCTCCCGCGAGCGCCGCCCCGTCGACTGCGCCGGCCGCTCCGCCGTCAACCCGCACCGCGTCGACAAGGCCGGCGCCGTCTACACCCTGCTGGCCAACACCCGCGGCATCCTGCTCCCGTACGTCTTCGCGCGCATCGTGCTCGGCACCGTCCTGCGCACCCTCGCCTACCTCGTCGGCAAGGTCCCCGGACAGGCCGTCGACGAGATCACCGGCCTGCTGTCGGTCCTGCTGCGCCCCGGCCGCCTCCTCGGCGCCCGCCACCGGCGCTCGCGGCCCGAGGTCCCGGCCTCCGAACTCCGGCCGCTCTTCCCGCCGCCCGGCGCGACCGTACGGGCCACCGTCGAGCAGGTCGTCAGCAACGTTTCCGGCCGCGCCGCCGCCGACGCCTCCTCCGCCGGACGCCACGGCGGCGGCCTGGAGTCCGGGCCCAGCGGGGGCGACGACGACAGCGAGTACCTGGACGTCGAGCAGTTCGCGCTGCTCAGGCGCATCGCCCGGCAGCCCGCCCCGATGCTCTTCGCCGTCCTGCTGCTCTTCTCCCTCATCGCCTGCCGCGCGCTCCTCGCCGGTGGCGCCCTGTCCGGCGGCGCACTGCTGCCCGCCCCCTCGGACGCCTCCGACCTGTGGGGCTCCTACCTGGGCGGCTGGCATGCCCTCGGCGCCGGCAGCACCGAGACCGCGCCCCCGTACCTGGCGGTCGTGGCCACCTTGTCGAGCGTCCTGTTCGGCAGCACAGGCCTCGCCCTGACGGTGCTCCTCGTCGCCTCGGTGCCGCTCGCGGGCCTCAGCGCCTACTTCGTGTCGCGGCCGCTCGTCGGCTCCCGGCTGCTGCGCGCCTGGGGCGCCGTCGCGTACGCCTTCCTGCCCGCCGTCACCGGCGCCCTCGCCGGCGGCCGGCTCGGCACCGCGGTCCTCGCCGTCCTGCTGCCGCTCATGGCGCGCGCCGCCGTGTCCGCCGCGGGGCTGCGAATGTCCGACGAGGCCGTCGACCGCGGCCTGCGCCCCGGCTGGCGCGCCGCCTGGGCCGTCGCGCTGCTGCTGACGATCACCACCGCGTTCACCCCCATCACCTGGCCGGTCACGCTGGTGCTCATCGGCGTCGCCATCGCCCTGCGCGTCGTGCGCGGGCAGGGCCGGCTCGTCGTCCCGCTGGCCATGCGGGCCGTGGCGGTCCTCGGCGCCCCCGTGGTGGTGCTCGCGCCCTGGTCGATCGGGCTGCTGACGCACCCCAAGCGCTTCCTGTACGAGGCCGGACTGCCGTACGGCGCCAAGGCCGCCACCGCCACCGACCTTCTCCTGGTCAACCCCGGCGGCCCCGGAGCGGCCGGCGGCTACCTGCTCGCGGGCATCGTCCTGGCCGGACTCGCCGCCCTCGTGCGCGGCGAACGGCGGTCCGCCATCCTCACCGCCTGGGCCGGCGCCCTGACCGGCCTGGTCTTCGCGGTCGCCGCCAACACCACCGCCTGGGCCGGCCCCGCCACCCTCGTGTACGGCCTCGCCCTGCTCGCGGCCGCCGCGGTCGGCGCCGAGGGCGCCAAGGAACGGCTCGCCGCCTCCGGCTTCGGCTGGCGCCAGCCGGTCGCCGCTCTCGTCGCCCTGGCCGCCGTACTCGCTCCGCTGTCCGCCGCCGTCGGCTGGATGGCCGGCGGCGCCGACGGCCCGCTGGAGCGCCGCGACCCCACCCAGGTGCCCGCCTTCGTCGCCGAGGAGAGCACCACCCGCGACCAGGCCCGCACCCTCGTCCTTTCGGGCACGCCCGCCCATGTCTCGTACGCCCTCGTCCGGGGCGCCGGCGCCCGCCTCGGTGACGCCGAGATCGCCGCCGCGTACGGCGGCGACGCCCGCCTCGGCAAGATCGTCGGCAACCTGGTGGCCGGCTCCGGCGCCGACCAGGCCAGCCAGCTCGGCGGCTACGCCGTGCGCTACGTCCTCGTCCAGCAGGGCACCCCGCGCGAGATGAGCCGCACCCTCGACAGCACGCCCGGCCTGTCCCGGCTCAGCCAGGCCGACGGCAGCGCCCTGTGGCGGGTCGACAACGAGGTCTCGCGCGTCACGATCGTCGAGCCCTCCGGCGGCGGTGAAGGCGGCTCCGGCGACGGCGCCGCGACCCCCGCCCGGTCCGAGACCGTCGCCTCCGGCAAGGTCGAGGCGCACACCACCATCCCCTCCGGCGCGGACGGCCGCATCCTGCGCGTCGCCGACCGCGCCGCCCCCGGCTGGACCGCCACCCTCGACGGCAAGGAGCTCACCGCCACCACCGTCGACGGCTGGGCCCAGGGCTTCCGGCTGCCCAGCAGCGGCGGCCGCCTCGACCTCGTCTACGACGACCCGTTCACGCACACCGTGTGGCTGTGGGTCCAGGGCTTCCTCGGCCTGGTGCTCGTCGTCATGGCCCTGCCGGGCCGGCGCCGCGAGATCGACGACGACCTGCCCGAGGCGGAGCCCGTGCCCGTACCGTCCGCGTCGGCCGCCGGCATCCCGGGGCAGGCCGGCGACGGCCGCCGCGCCCGCCGGCTGCGCGCCGCCGCGGAGGCGGAGGCGGACGACGACGCCGTCGACCCCGACGCCGTCGCCCCCGATGCGGCCGAGCCCGCGTACCAGGAGCAGACCGAGTACGCGCAGTACGCCGAGTACGACCCGTACGCAGCCGGCCCCCGCCAGGACGACCCGTACGGCCAGGAGCAGTGGGCCGCCGACTACACCAGCACCTACGGCTACGAGCAGCCCGCCCAGCCGCAGGAGCAGGTCTACGACCCGTACGGCTACGGCGGGCAGCCGCAGCAGCCCGGCTACGACCGGCAGGAGTACGGGCAGCAGCCCCAGCAGCCGCAGGGCTACGACGCCTCCTACGCCCCCTACGGCACCTACGACACGGACGCGTACGACACGGACGGCTACCGCCGCGACGGGAGCAACGAGCAGTGAACCGCAGCACCCTGTCCCTGATCGGCGTCACCGCCGCCCTGGCCGGCGTCGTCGGCGTCGCCACCGTCACCGGTGCGGGCGCCCCGGAGGCGGCGCCCGCCGCGAGCGCCGCGCGGCTGCCCGTCGAGCGGTCCACGCTCACCTGCCCGGCCCCGTCCGACTCGGACTTCGCCTCGACCACCTACACCGCCTTCACGCCCAAGGGCGACTCCGCGGGCTCGGGCGGTACCGCCCAGCTGCTGCCCGCAGCCGACCAGGACGGCAAGGCCGCCGCCAAGCGCAAGCCGGTCGCCCCGCTGAAGGAGGCCGGCAAGCCGGTCACCGCCACCACCGAGGTCGCCGACGCCCCCGCCCTCCTCGGCACCGCGGACGGCGCGCTCGCCCCGGGCTGGACCGTGCAGCAGACCACGGTCATCGACGCGGGCCCGGCCCGGGCGGTGCTCGGCACCTCCTGCGCCGTGCCGGACAGCGAGTTCTGGTTCCCCGGCGTCAGCACCGCCGCCGACCGCCAGGACTACGTCCACCTGACCAACCCGGACGACATCGCCGCCGTCGTCGACCTCGAGCTGTACGGCGACAAGGGCGAGATCAAGACCGCCACCAGCGACGGGATCACCGTGCCGCCCGGCGCGACGGTCCCCGTTCTGCTCTCCACGCTCACCACGGAGAAGTCCGCCGGCCTCACCCTCCACGTCAGCGCCCGCAGCGGCCGGGTCGGCGCCACCGTCGAGGCCGAGGACGCCAAGGCCGGCGGCGACTGGCTGCCCGCCTCCGCCGACCCCGCCGCCGGCCTCGTCATGCCCGGCATCCCCGCGGACGCCACGCAGGTGCGCCTGGTGGCCTTCGCGACCGGCGACGACGACGCCGACCTGAAGGTGCGCCTCGCCTCCGCCGGCGGCGAGATCACCCCGGCCGGGCACGAGACGGTCCACGTCAAGAGCGGCATGACCACTTCCGTCGACCTCGGCGACGTCACCAAGGGCGAGGCCGGCTCGCTCGTCCTGACCCCGACCGGCACCTCCGGCGCGGCCCCCGTGGTCGCCGCCCTGCAGATCACCCGGGGCAAGGGCGCCGACCAGGAGACCGCCTTCCTGCCCGCCACCGCCCCCGTCGGCGACCGCGCCACCGCCGCCGACAACCGCGGCAGGGGCTCGACCCTCGCCCTCACCGCGCCGGACAGCGACGCCACGGTGCGGGTCACCACCTCCGCCTCCACGGCGGGCGGCGAGCCCGTCACCAAGAACGTCCCGGTCAAGCGCGGCACGACGGTCGTGCTGTCCCCGCCCGCCCCCTCGGCGGGCAAGGGCGCGTACGCCGTCACGGTCGAACCCGCCTCGGGCGGCCCCGTCTACGCCTCCCGGATGCTCGCCCTGCCGCAGGACGGCGTCCCCATGTTCACGATCCAGACCATGCCGGACGACCGCGGCCTGGTCGCCGTCCCGAAGTCGGAAGAGGACCTGTCCATCCTGAACCGGTGACGGCCGGGCGCCGCGCGCCGGGCACCGACGCTTACCGGTACGGGGGGCTAACCCTCCCCGTACCGGGGATCCACGTTCTCCGGGGACAGCCCCAGCAGCTCCGCCACCTGCTCCACGACCACGTCGTGCACCAGCAGCGCCCGCTCCTCGCGGTTCTTGGCCCGGATCTCCACTGGCCGCCGGTACACCACGATGCGGTGCGGGCTGCCCTTGTGCCCGCCGACGAGCCGCCCCAGCGGCACCGCGTCGTCGAGCGGGCCGTCGGCCGCGGCACCGTCGACGCCGTCCGCGGGCCAGGGCACCTCCTGCACGGCGAACTCCACCTCCGCCAGCTGCGGCCACCGCCGTTCGAGCCGGTCCGCCGCGTCGCGTACCAGGTCGTCGAAGGCGTCGGCGCGGCTGCGGGCCAGTGGCACCTGCGGGGGCGCGATCGGGCCGCGCATGCCACGGCCGTGTCGGTCGCGGCGGCGCTGGCGCGGTGCGGGCGAAGGGGTGTCCATCACCTCTGAGAGTAGCCGTCGGGAGCCCCGGGTATGCGGGTCCGTGACCGCTGCCACCATCACGGGGGACCAGGACCGGACATCCCCCGTGATGTCGCAGAATGTACGGTCGGCCGCCCCTGTCGTCCGGACATTTCCTGTGCCCTGACCGCTTCACCGATCGCAATTGGCATCATTTGCGTCGCTTGGTGATCGGTGTCCTCGCCGGGACGGCCGTACATTTCCGGACCTTTGCAGGTCAGGTGAGTTGACCGCAGGTCGGACCTTACCGGCCAACCCGGACGACACGACGGGGTGAGCTCCTGGGGAGTCGTCGCGGCCCGCTCAAGAGTGCGGTACCGTCCAACGTCGTGAGCCTTGTACGTCGCTGTTCGCGCACCGCGTGTGGCCGTCCCGCCGTCGCGACGCTGACGTACGTCTACGCGGACTCCACCGCCGTTCTCGGGCCGCTCGCCACCTACGCCGAGCCCCACTGCTACGACCTGTGCTCCGAGCACTCCGAGCGCCTCACCGCCCCCCGCGGCTGGGAGGTCGTACGGCTCGCCACGGACACCGGACCCGCCCGCCCCAGCGGCGACGACCTCGAAGCGCTCGCCAACGCCGTGCGCGAGGCCGCCCGGCCCCAGGAGCGCGACGGCACCGGCACGAACGGCAGGGGCGGCCCCATGGAGATCACCCGCCGCGGCCACCTGCGCGTCCTGCGCTCCCCGGAGTCCTGACCCCGCCACCAGGGATCCTCATCCGCTCTCGTTCGGATCCGCCGGGTAGGTTGGCCTTGTCGACGATTCATCCACCGACAACCGGATTCAGAGCGGAGCACATACGGTGACCGACCTCTCCCAACTCGTGAAGGCGTACGACGTCCGCGGAGTCGTCCCCGACCAATGGGGCGAGCCGCTCGCCGAACTCTTCGGCGCGGCCTTCGTCACGGTGACCGGCGCAGACGCCATCGTGACGGGCCACGACATGCGGCCCTCCTCGCCCGGCCTGTCCCGGGCCTTCGCCCGCGGCGCGGCGTCCCGCGGCGCGAGCGTCACCGAGATCGGGCTGTGCTCCACCGACCAGCTCTACTTCGCCAGCGGCAAGCTGGACCTCCCCGGCGCGATGTTCACCGCCAGCCACAACCCGGCCCGGTACAACGGCATCAAGATGTGCCGCGCGGGCGCCGCCCCGGTCGGCCAGAACACCGGCCTCGCCGAGATCCGCGAGCTCGTCGAGGAGTGGTCCGACACGGGCCTCCCGGCGAGCGACGCCGCCCCCGGGGAGATCACCCAGCGGGACCTGCTCGCCGACTACGCCACCCACCTGCGCACCCTCGTCGACCTGAGCTCGATCAGGCACCTGAAGGTCGTCGTCGACGCCGGCAACGGCATGGGCGGGCACACCGTCCCCACCGTCTTCGACGGGCTGCCCCTCGACCTCGTCCCGATGTACTTCGAGCTCGACGGCACCTTCCCCAACCACGAGGCCAACCCCCTCGACCCCAAGAACATCGTCGACCTGCAGGAGAAGGTCCGCGAGACCGGCGCCGACATCGGCATCGCCTTCGACGGCGACGCCGACCGCTGCTTCGTTGTCGACGAGCGCGGCGAGCCCGTCTCCCCCTCCGCGATCACCGCCCTCGTCGCCGCCCGCGAGCTGGCCAAGCACCCCGGTTCCACCGTCATCCACAACCTGATCACCTCGTGGTCGGTGCCCGAGGTCGTCAGGGAGCACGGCGGCACGCCGGTCCGCACCCGCGTCGGCCACTCCTTCATCAAGCAGGAGATGGCCCGCACCGGCGCCGTCTTCGGCGGCGAGCACTCCGCGCACTACTACTTCCGCGACTTCTGGAACGCCGACACCGGCATGCTCGCCGCGCTCCACGTCCTCGCCGCCCTCGGCGGCCAGGACGGCCCGCTGTCCGCGCTCGTCGCCGAGTACGACCGCTACGCCGCCTCCGGCGAGATCAACACCGCCGTCGACGACCAGGCCGTCCGCACCGCCGCCGTTCGCACGGCCTTCGCCGACCGCCCCGGCGTCGGCATCGACGAACTCGACGGCCTCACGGTCACCGGCGACGGCTGGTGGTTCAACCTCCGCCCCTCCAACACCGAGCCCCTGCTCCGCCTCAACGTCGAGGCCCGCGACACCGACCTCGTGACCGCGGTCCGCGACGAGGTCCTCTCCATCGTCCGTGCCTGACGGCCCCCGGCCGGAGGAGGCACCGCCCGCCTCCTCCGGCCGGGACGCGGACACCGTCCCCCGGGGCCCGGGAAGCGCCCGACACGGTCACGCGCGCCCCGCCCCCCGGCGATAGGCTGAAACCGCCGGTCCGAACGCGCACGCCCGTACACGGCGGACGCCCGGAAGAGACCACCACAAGGGAAGACGCGACCCATGCCGCTCGTCGAAGCCAGCCTCCTGGAAATCCTCGCCTGCCCCGCCTGCCACGCCCCCCTCCGCGAGGACATCGAGGCCACCGAGCTCACCTGCACCTCCGCCGACTGCGGCCTGGCCTACCCCGTGCGCGACGACATCCCCGTCCTGCTCGTCGACGAGGCCCGCCGCCCGGCGTAGCGCGCCCCGAACGACACCGCAGCGCACGGCGCCCCGCGACAACCGACAGAACCGGACCGGAGGTCACCTCCCGATGCTGGACGAGACGCAGCTCGACGACCCCGACGCCCTCGCCCGCGCCGACACCCGCGGCCTCCTCCTCGGGGTCGCCGCCGCCGGCGCCCGAGTCCGCACCGCCGCACGCCTCGCCCAGGAGGCGGGCGTCGGCGAACTGAAGCCGGACGGCCGGCCCCGCAGCGTCCTGGTCGCCGGCCCCGGCGCAGCCACCGCCGCCACCGTCGCCGAACTGCTGGCCGCCCTCGGCAACGGCAGCGGCCCCGTCCTGCCCCTGCATCCCACCGGCCCCGCCCCGTACGACCTGCGGTGGACCCTCCCCGGCTGGGCCGGCCCGCTGGACCTGCTGCTCATCGCCAGCCCGGTGGGCACGGAGGCCGGCCTCGCCGACCTCATCGAGCAGGCCTACCGCCGGGGCTGCACAGCGGCCGCGGTCGTCCCCCCCGGCTCACCCATCGCCGAGGCGATCCAGCAGGTGCGCGGCATGGTCCTTCCCTACGCCCCGCCACCCGACCCCGGCGCCGTCGCAGGCGTCCTGGGGGAGGCCGCCGACCCCGCCGAAGACCTGGGCGCCTTCTGGGCCCTGCTCACCCCGCTGCTCGCCCTCGGCGACCGGATCGGCCTGCTGGCCGCCCCGCCCGACGCCGTCGAACGCGTCGCCGACCGACTCGACGAGGTCGCCGCACGCTGCGGCCCCGCCATCGCCACCTACAGCAATCCCGCCAAGACCCTGGCCTCGGAACTCGCCGAGACTCTGCCCGTCTTGTGGAGCGAAGGCCCCGTGGCCGCCGTCGCGGCCCGCCGCTTCGCCTCCACGATCGCCTCCCGCGCCGGCCGCCCCGCCCTGTGCGGAGAACTCCCCCAGGCCCTCGACACACACACCGCGCTGCTCGCCGGCGCCTTCGCCGGCGCCCTCGACCCCGACGACTTCTTCCGGGACCGCGTCGAGGAGCCCGAAGCCCTGCGACTGCGCATCGTGCTGCTGAACCACCTCGGCAACGGCGCCCACAGCTCCGTCGCCGCGGCACGCGAACTCACCGCGACCCACGACACCCCGCTCAGCGAACTCGCCGCGGCCGAGGGCAGCAGCCTGGAAGCCGCCGTCGAACTCCTCGCCGTCACGGATTTCGCCTCCGTTTACCTCGCCATCACCTCCACCGGGAGATCATGACCGCATGGATCGGCTGACCAACACCATTCGCCCGTACGCCTGGGGTTCCACCACCGCGATCCCCGAACTGCTCGGCACCACCCCCACGGGCGAGCCGCAGGCCGAACTGTGGATGGGTGCCCACCCCGGCGCCCCCTCCCGCGTCGACCGCGGCAACGGTCCGGTCCCGCTCGACCAGGTCATCGCCGCCGACCCGGCCGGCGAACTCGGCACCGCCGCCGTCGAACGCTTCGGCCCCCGGCTGCCCTTCCTGCTCAAGCTCCTGGCCGCCGGCTCCCCGCTCTCCCTGCAGGTGCACCCCGACCTCGCCCAGGCCGCCGCCGGCTTCGCCGACGAAGAGGCCCGCGGCATCCCCGTCGACGCCCCGCACCGCAACTACAAGGACGCCAACCACAAGCCGGAGATGATCGTCGCGCTCACCCCCTTCGAGGGCCTGTGCGGCTTCCGGCACCCCGAGGAGACCGCCGCCCTCATCAGCGGCCTCGGCGTCGACTCCCTCAAGCCGTACACAGACATCCTGCGCGCCCACCCCGAGGACGCCGCCCTGCGCGAGGTGCTCACCGCCGTGCTCGGCGCCGAACCCGAGGCCATCGCCGGCGCCGTGGACGAAGCCGGCGAGGCCGCCGGCCGCCTCGCCACCGAGGGCGGACCGCACGCCGACGCCTACGCCGCCTACGCGGCCATCGCACACGCCTACCCCGGCGACCCCGGCGTCATCGCCGCCATGCTCCTCAACCACGTACGCCTCCAGCCCGGTGAGGCGCTCTTCCTCGGCGCGGGCATACCCCACGCCTACCTCAGCGGCCTCGGCGTCGAGATCATGGCCAACTCCGACAACGTCCTGCGCTGCGGCCTCACCCCCAAGCACGTCGACATCCCCGAACTGCTGCGCATCGTCCGCTTCCAGGCCGGCGACGCAGGAGTCCTGCGCCCCGAGGCGTCCCCCGACGGCGAGGAGCTCTACGGCACCCCCATCGACGAATTCCGGCTCTCCCGCTACTCCCTCGCCGCCGGCGCCGCCCCCCGCACCCCCCACGACCGCACCGCCCAGATCCTGCTCTGCACCGACGGCACCGCCACCCTGCGCACGCCCGGCGACCCGGCGGCCCCGAAACTCACCCTCACCCGCGGCCAGTCCGCCTACGTCCCCGCGGGCGAACAGGTCGAACTCAGCGGCGAGGGAACCGTCTTCCGCGCCACCGTGGTGGCCTGACGCACCGCCTGAATCACGGCCTGCAAGAATGTCCCGCCGTAACGCCGTAAAGACCGGGCAAAGACCAGGGCCGATGGAAGGGACCACCAGCACCTATGAGCGCGTCAGGCGGAACCAAGGCGATCGTCGCCGCATTGGGCGCCAACCTCGCCATCGCGGTGAGCAAGTTCGTGGCGTTCGCCTTCAGCGGCTCCTCGTCCATGCTCGCCGAAGGCGTGCACTCGGTGGCCGACTCGGGCAACCAGGCGCTCCTCCTGCTCGGTGGCAAGAAAGCGCAGAAGAAGGCCACCGAGGAACACCCCTTCGGCTACGGCCGTGAGCGGTACATCTACGGCTTCCTCGTCTCCATCGTGCTGTTCACCATCGGTGGCGTCTTCGCCCTCTACGAGGGCTACGAGAAGGTCAAGCACCCCCACCAGGTCGAGCACTGGTACTGGCCCATCGGCGTCCTCGTCTTCGCGATCATCGCCGAGGGCTTCTCCTTCCGCACCGCCATCAAGGAATCCAACGAGGTGCGCGGCAGGCAGAGCTGGAGCCAGTTCGTCCGCACCGCCAAGGCCCCCGAGCTCCCCGTCGTCCTCCTGGAGGACTTCGGGGCCCTCGTCGGCCTCGTGCTCGCCCTCGCCGGCGTCGGCCTGGCCCTGCTCACCGGCGACGGCATCTGGGACGGCATCGGCACCCTCTGCATCGGCACCCTCCTCGTCGTCATCGCGCTCGTCCTCGCCTCCGAGACCAAGTCGCTGCTCCTGGGCGAGGCCGCCGGCCCCGAGGTCGTCGCCCGCATCCGCGAGGCCATCGTCGACGGAGACACCGTCACCCGCGTGATCCACATGCGCACCCTCCACCTCGGCCCCGACGAGCTCCTCGTCGCCGCCAAGATCGCCGTCCAGCACGACGACACCGCCGCCGAGGTCGCCCGCGCCATCGACGCCGCCGAGGCCCGCATCCGCGAGGCCGAGCCCATCGCGCGCGTCATCTACCTCGAACCGGACATCTACCGCGAGCAGGCCGCCGCTCCCACCGCCTCCACGGCCACCGCGACGGACTGAACCCCTTCACACGACCTCCACGCACCTTCCGGACCCGCCCGGCCCCTCGGTGTAGATTCGTCCCTAGCCAGACGTCGCTGCTGATGGCGGTCGGGCGGTCCGTACACCGGACCGGCCGAGGGAGAGAGGGCCTCCGACGGGCTGAGCTGCGGTCGAGGGAGACGTATGTCCGCATGCCTCCCCACGCCCCGCAGCGGAAAGCCGATGTCCGCTCTCGAAGCACCCCACGAGGAGACTGCATGTCCCCCGTCAACAACGACTTCAAGG
This sequence comes from Streptomyces sp. NPDC001070, assembly GCF_053598835.1. Classification (NCBI taxonomy): domain Bacteria; kingdom Bacillati; phylum Actinomycetota; class Actinomycetes; order Kitasatosporales; family Streptomycetaceae; genus Streptomyces; species Streptomyces sp. NPDC001070. The sequence goes on along the minus strand of NZ_JBSFLB010000012.1, from coordinate 4,841 downwards.
TCGCAGACCTCTCCCTGGCCACCTTCGGCCGCAAGGAGATCACCCTCGCCGAGCACGAGATGCCCGGCCTCATGGCCATCCGCGAGGAGTACGCGGCCTCCCAGCCGCTGGCCGGCGCCCGCATCACCGGCTCGCTGCACATGACCGTGCAGACCGCCGTCCTCATCGAGACCCTCGCCGCCCTCGGCGCCCAGGTCCGCTGGGCCTCCTGCAACATCTTCTCCACGCAGGACCACGCCGCCGCCGCCATCGCCGTCGGCCCCCACGGCACCCCCGAGAATCCGCAGGGCATCCCCGTCTTCGCCTGGAAGGGCGAGACCCTCGAGGAATACTGGTGGTGCACGGAGCAGGCCCTCACCTGGCCCGACTCGCCCACCGGCGGCCCGAACATGATCCTCGACGACGGCGGTGACGCCACCCTCCTGGTGCACAAGGGCGTCGAGTTCGAGAAGGCCGGCCAGGCCCCCGACCCCTCCACCGCCGACAGCGAGGAGTACGAGCAGATCCTGCTGCTCCTCAACCGCACCCTCGGCGAGAACCCCCAGAAGTGGACCCAGCTCTCCTCCGAGATCCGCGGCGTCACCGAGGAGACCACCACCGGCGTCCACCGCCTGTACGAGATGCAGCGCGACGGCACCCTGCTCTTCCCGGCGATCAACGTCAACGACGCCGTCACCAAGTCGAAGTTCGACAACAAGTACGGCTGCCGCCACTCCCTCATCGACGGCATCAACCGCGCCACCGACGTCCTCATCGGCGGCAAGGTCGCCGTCGTCTGCGGCTACGGCGACGTCGGCAAGGGCTGCGCCGAGTCGCTTCGCGGCCAGGGCGCCCGCGTCATCGTCACCGAGATCGACCCCATCAACGCCCTCCAGGCCGCGATGGACGGCTACCAGGTCACCACGCTCGAGGACGTCGTCGAGATCGCCGACATCTTCGTCACCACCACCGGCAACCGCGACATCATCCTCGCCGAGCACATGCAGCGCATGAAGCACCAGGCGATCGTCGGCAACATCGGCCACTTCGACAACGAGATCGACATGGCCGGCCTCGCCAAGATCCCCGGCATCGTCAAGGACGAGGTCAAGCCCCAGGTCCACACCTGGACCTTCCCCGACGGCAAGGTCCTCATCGTCCTGTCCGAGGGCCGCCTGCTCAACCTGGGCAACGCCACCGGCCACCCCTCGTTCGTGATGTCCAACTCCTTCTCGGACCAGACCCTGGCCCAGATCGAGCTGTTCACCAAGCCCGAGGAGTACCCGATCGGCGTCTACGTCCTGCCCAAGCACCTCGACGAGAAGGTCGCCCGGCTCCACCTCGACGCCCTCGGCGTCAAGCTCACCACCCTGCGCCCCGAGCAGGCCGCCTACATCGGCGTCCCGGTCGAGGGCCCGTACAAGCCGGACCACTACCGCTACTGACGCCGCCCGGGCCGCCCGCGCGAGAGCGCGCCACCGGCCCCACCGGCACCACAGGAGCCACCCCGCAGGCCCCCGCCCCCGGCGGGGGCCTGCCCCGTCGGGCCCCCACCCGCTTTGTAAGGTCGAACCATGCCCCGCGGCCGCTACTCGTTCCACGACACCCACGACCACACCCCCCTCGGCGAAGAACACTTCCACTGCGCCACCGGCCCCACCGGCTGGCGCTACACCGCACAGAACACCCACCCCGACGGCAGCCACGCCGGCTCCGTCGACCTCACCGTCGACGAACTCGGCCGCCCCATCCGCCTGGAACTGCACGCCGCGAGCTGGCAGGTCCGCGGCGCCGCCCTCGAAGGCGTCACCTGGGTACGCACCGACCCCTCCGGCGAACACGCTCAGGAGGGCAACGTCCCCGCCCACGGCTTCACCGGCGCGTCACCCGCGTTCTACATCGCCACCGCTCGGCTGCTCCGCCTGCGGCCCGGCTCCCCGGCCACCCGCGTACGCCTCGTCGCATTCCAGCCCCCCGTGCTCGCACCCCGCACCCTCGACCAGTCGTGGGCCCTGCTGAAAAGCGAAGCACACCCCACCGACAACGCCCCCCTGATCGTGGACGAATACCAGGTCAACGACCTGGAGACCGGTGAACAGCACACCGTCCACATCGCCGGCGACGTCGTCCTGTCCGCCCCGGGCATCGAACTCGAGGACCTCGAGTCACCCCCGTCCCGGTTCCCGGCGACGGACTGAGCCCAGGGCGGAACCCGGCCCATCAGGCCGGAGGCGCGAACCCCGTCGACGACGAGGCCGGCGGCACCGGCGCTCCCGAAGACTCCTTCGCGTACGCCGGCGACACGGCGCCCGCACGGCCTCCGCCGTCCACCCGCACCCCGCCGTCCGCCCCCGGCGCCGCCCAGCCCGCCGACGACAGCCCCGGCGCCTGCCCCCGCCCCGCGACCCCGAGGGCCCCCGGCTCCAGCGCCCCGCCGACCGAAGTCCCGTCGGCCGGGGCCGCACCGACCGGGGCCCCGAAGACCCTGCGCGCGTCCCGTGCCTGCCGCTCCGCCACCACAGCCGCCAGGAACGCCGCCGGCGGCGTCCCGTCCGGCACCGGCACCCCCGTGCACGCCATCACATCCGACGCCAGCCGTTCCGCCATCGACCAGCCCACCTGCGGATCCAGCTGGTGCACCCGCGACAGGTACTGCCGCACCGCCAGCCACAGCCCCTCCGGCACCGCCGACAGATCCACCCCCGCCAACTGCCCCGACAACCACGGCGGCGCGGGCGGCATCGGTCGCTGGGCCCGCGGCACCGGAATCCGCTCCCGCACCACCAGCGTCCCCGCGAAGACATCCCCGATCCGCCGCCCACGCGCCGACACCAGCGAGGCGATACAGGCGATCACCCCCAGGAACATCTGGATCTCGACCACCCCCACCGCCCCGCGCACCAGCGCGTGCCGGAACCGGATCGGCCCACCGTCGTCCCGCACCACCCGCAACCCGCACGCGAGCTTCCCCAGCGACCGCCCCCGGGTCAGCGTCTCCACCGCGATCGGCACCCCGAACAGCACCAGCACCAGCGAGGTCACGTACACCGCCATGACCATGGCATCGTCCATCGACGCCGTCGCGACCATCAGCAGGATCGAGACGATCAGATAACCGCCGATGTACACGACGGCGTCCAGCGACGCGGCCAGCACCCGGCTCGGCAGCTTCGCCGGGTGCAGCCCCAGCTCCACCGCCTCGCCCGTCACCAGCCGACCGGCACCGCCCGCCGTACGCATCTCACTCATACGGGAACCCTCCTCCTGCCCACCCCGGACCCGGAGCGCCCAGTCTGCCCGGTCTGCCAAGCTGGGACCTCCCGGCCAGCCAGGAGCAGCGCCCATGGACCTCGACGTCTTCGCAGCCGCCCACAGCCACGAGTGGGACCGGCTCGACACCCTGCTGCGCCGGCACGGGCGCCTGACCGGGGAGGAAGCCGACGAACTCGTCACCCTCTACCAACGCGCCGCCACCCACCTCTCCCTCGTCCAGTCCAGCACCCCCGACCCCGCGCTCGTCGGACGTCTCACCACCCTTGTCGCGCGCGCCCGCAGCGCCGTCACCGGAGCCCGCACTCCCAGCTGGCGCGACGCCGCCCTCTTCTTCACCCGCGTCTTCCCCGCGGCGGTCTACCGCTCACGCCACTGGTGGGTCCCCACAGCGCTGATCTCCACCGCGGTCGCCGCCCTCATCGGCTGGTGGATCGCCACCCACCCCGAGGTCCAGTCGGCCATCGCCGCACCGGAGGAACTGCACGCCATGACCCGCCCCGGCGGGGCGTACGAGAGCTACTACTCCAGCCACCCCGCCGCCTCCTTCGCGGCCCAGGTCTGGACGAACAACGCCGCGGCCGCGGGCTACTGCCTGGTCCTCGGCGCCTTCCTGGGGCTCCCCGTCCTCTACGTCCTGTTCGAGAACATGCTCAATCTCGGGCTCGGCCTCGGCCTCATGGGTTCCGCCGGCCGCCTGGACACCTTCCTCGGCCTGCTCCTCCCGCATGGTCTCCTCGAACTCACCGCCGTCTTCGTCGCCGCAGGCACGGGCCTCCGCCTCGGCTGGACCGTCATCGACCCCGGCCCCCGCCTCCGCCGCACGGCACTCGCCGAAGAAGGCCGCGCCGCCATCGGCATGGCCATCGGCCTCACCGCCGTCCTCCTTGTCTCCGGCGCCATCGAAGCCTTCGTCACGCCCTCCCACCTCCCCACCTGGGCTCGCATCGGCATAGGCGTCGCCGTGGAGCTGCTCTTCCTCGCGTACGTGTACGTCGTCGGACGCCGCGCCGCGCTCGACGGTGAGACGGGTGACCTGGAGCGTGCCGACCGCAGCGACACCCTGCCCACCGCGGCATGACCCGGACGGCGTACGCCGTCGATGTGCATCCGACCTCGCTGACCTGCTAGTCTCCTCTCCGCCCCAAGAAGCCTGTTGACATGGGTGGAGCGGGGAGGTAGATTTGAGCAGTTGCCACGAACTGGACATTGTTCGAGGCCAGCGGCTAGGATCTAGCCCACTTCGACTGACTATCGATCGCTTCGAACCTCTCAGAATCAAGATTCTGAGTGGTCTTTTGCGTCGCTACTCGTAGAGGTAAATCCCGCCGGCGGGAATCGGACACGAAAGAGTCTGATAAAGTCGGAAACGTCGAAAGGCGAAAGCCGGAAGACAAAACCCCGCTCCAACAGGGGGCCGGAAACGAAGAGCGGAAACGCGAAACGGATCTGGTAAGGTTGGAGACAACGAAGGGAAAGCCCGGAGGGGCCGGTGAAACGGTCTCGAAGGAAGCTTCCGTTCCTTGAGAACTCAACAGCGTGCCAAAAGTCAACGCCAGATATGTTGATACCCCGTCCATCTCGGACGAGGT
>NZ_JBSFLB010000011.1:0-225534 GCF_053598835.1 Streptomyces sp. NPDC001070 | reverse complement strand
TCGGCGCCGCCGCACCACGCGCCGCATCCCAACCCGCGTCCAGCGTCAGATCCACCCGCCCGGCACCCGGACCCGCACCGTGCAGGACGTCACCCATCACACCGGCGGGCACCGGGACGGCGGGCGCCGACACACCCCCGGAGTCACCTCGGACGGGGAACGACTTGTCGCCCTGGAAGTGAACCCGCACGTCCTCCGCGCCGGAGCCGTGGACGACGGCGTGCCGCACGTCGTCCTGGAACCGGTGGAGCGTGTCCAGCAGTTCGCCCGGCGGGAACCGGTTGTCGAGCGCCTCGATGAGCTTCTGTTCCGAGACGCCGAGGGCCTGCGCGAGGTTCCTGGTGTTCCCCGGCCTGCTGTTCCAGCCGGACGACAGGGCGTTGCTCGGCCCCACGTGGATGGACTTCGACGCGGTGTCGCTGGAGGCACCGTGCAGGTCGATCAGGCTCTGGTCGGTGTGCGGCCGCGCGGTGAGGTGGAACTTGCTCCCCGTGATCGTGACTTCCGTCGTGTTCGCGACCTTCTTCCCCGCGACCGTCACGTCGGCCTCGTGGCCCGAGCTCAGCATCACGTTCAGGTGGACGGCCACCTGCGCTTCCGTCCCTCCGTCCTTGACCGTGACCACGATCGGCCGGGAAACGAGGTTCTTGCCGTTGTTGTTGCGGGTGCCCGCGCCGAACTCGAAACCGCCGAGCGTACGGCGTTCCTCGCCGCCGTTGCGCCCACCCGTGCCGATGACGACGTCCAGGATCTCGTCATCGGTCAGCTTCGCGGAGCCCCCCGAGGCGGACGGTGCCGCCGGGGAGACGAACGAGGCGTCGCCGGACCGTTCGATGCGCGCGGCCGTACCCGTGAAGAGGCCGTCGCGGGGCACGCCGTCGCGGTCGAGGAGCGAGGCGGTGAAGACGAGGTCGTCGTAGCTGTCGTGCACGCCGTCGACGGCCCCTCCGGCAGCGCCCTCACCGGGTGCCGAAGACGGTGCCGGTGCGTGCGCCGGCGAGGGACCGGGGCCCGGGACGTGGCCACCGCCGGACCCGGAGGGCGACGGCCCGGGGCCACCCGAGTGGGCTCCGCCGGATCCCGGCGGAGCCGGGTGCACGCCGGGGGCGCGGCCCGCGCCCAGTCGAGCGTCGTGGATCTCGACGGTGAAGGAGTGCCCGTTGGCCTGGGCGAACCGCTCGAGCTGCAGCTTCTGCGCCTGCAGCGCCGGATCGAACCCGTCGTCCACGAGCACGACGCGGTTGAGGTCGCCCCACTTCACGCCGCCGTGGATCTGGGCCTCGAAGTACCTGCCCAGTTTGTTCTCGAGCGTCCCGGCGTCCCGGAAGCCGCGGAAGGCGCTGTCGTACTGGAAGTCGGTCGCCTCGGCGAAGGCGAGCCGGACCAGGGGCTCGGGGCCGTGGTTGAGCAGCGGGAGCATGTTTCCGCGGCCGGTGACGCTCCGGGCCCCCTCCAGGCCCTCGATGAAGCTGTCCGCCGGCGTGAACGTGGCGCGCTGCATCACGTCGGGATTCAGGTGGAAGACCGCCCGCCCGTACATCCTCGCGCCGCCCGGCCGGTACTTGGACGTGAGGGCCGCGTAGTTCGGCAGGTCCGCGAGGTCGCCGGCTGTCGGGGCGAACGGCACGCCCTGCGGACCCGGGTAGATCCCGGACGCCTCCGTCGTCCGCTTCACGGACGCCGGCAGTCCGAGCGTCTCCTCCGTCTTGCCGCGTGTGACGTAGTACCCCGCGTTGGCGTTGTTGGTCTCCCACGCGTTGCGCAGCAGCTGCCCGTCCGAGGTCAGTGCGTCCAGCAGCCTCCCTCCGCCCGGTGTCATGTCACCGAGCTTGAGGTTCACCGTGAGTGAGAGGTCTTCCTGCAGGTGCCTGTGGACCTTCGCGATGAGGTCGTCGGCCTGCGCTCCGTCGAGCGGGTACTTCTTCGCCCACGTCCACTTGCCGCCGCGCAACTTGGTGGCCAGCAGGTCCGTGTCCGCCGCCAGCGTGCGCAGCGCGCGCCGTTCGGCCATGACGATCGCGGAGAGCTGCGGCATGCGCAGGTTCCGAAGCTCCGTACGGCCCTCGAGGGCGTGGAACAGCCGCACGTTCTCGTCGAACGACTTCTGCTGCTGCAGCAGCACCGACTTCAGCGCGTCGTCGTGCTCCGCGCCGGCCAGGCCCTTGGACAGGATGTCCTGGTGGGCCTTGAGGTCGCCCTCGTAGGCCTCCTTGCCCTGGCCCTTGGGCCAGCCGTGGGCCGACTGCGGTTCGCTCAGCCAGTGGGCCACCGTCAGGTCCTGGCCGCTGGGCACCAGGGCGTGGCTGAACTTGCCGCCCTCCAGCGGGGTGACGACGTGGGTCGCCGACGGGACGTGGTCCACGGACTGCAGGACTCCCTCGGGAGCCGGGGGCACCGACACCGCGTCGCCCCTGCCCTTGAGGTGCAGCAGCGAACGCAGCCCTTCCGGCAGGCGCGGCGCGCCGCCGCCGAGACCGTGGCCGGCGTAGGACTGCACCTCGGGGAGCGGAGCTCCGCCGGTCAGGTCGTTCCAGTGGGCCTCCGCCTGGGCCAGCGCGGCGTCGGCCTGCCTGACCTGCTGCCACGACTCGAGGTAGCGGACGCCGTCGGCCTCGGCCGAGGTGCCGACGCCATCCACGTAGCGGGTCTGCAGGTCGTCGAGGGCCGTCCGGGCGTTGATCACCTCGCGGCGGGCGTCGGTGATGGCCGCCGCAGCGTCGATCTCCGACAGGTCGTCCCCGAAGTCCCCGCGCACGCCGTCGGGGCCCGACCAGGTGCCGGTGGAGCCGGAGGTGTCGGCCGGCGCCTTGCCCTTGCCCTTGTCCACGGACGGGGCATGCGGCTCCCCACCGGGGGCGACGTGGACGTCGCCCTCGCCGGTCCCCGGGTGCACGGGCGACGGAGGCCCGGACGGCAGGTCGTCCAGCGACGTCCGGAACAGGCCCATCTCGTGCAGCATGTCGTCGATCTCGCCGAACATGTGCTGCACATCGGGCGCGTACTGCACCGGGGACTCCACCGGGGACTGCGGCAGGTGTCCGGCGGAGTCCTCCGCGGCCGACCCGCCGGGACTCGGCACCGGCTCCGGCTCCGGCACGCTGTCCACGGAGCCCCGCCCGATCCCCGGGAGGGAGTCGCCGCTGACGGACACGGTCACCGAGGGGCCCGGCAGATCGGACAGCCCCGGACGGAGCGTGCCGTACGTCTCGCCGAGCTGGCGCGACAACTGGCGTCCGGCGTCGTCACCCGAGGTGAGGATGGTGTGGGTGATCATCTTCTCGAACTGGTCGAGGATGAGAAGACGTTCCTTCTGCGGAGCCGTCGCGAGATTGCCGTCGATCAGGGGACGCTGGTGGTCGAAGAGCACGAAGGTCTTCGCCTGGTCGGTGGCGGCCTGGAACCGGCCCTGGTCGTGGATCCGCCAGTCCTCCACCTCGCCGAAGGCGTTCTGGTACCGGATCGTGTCGTCGGCGGTCAGCTTGGCCACGGGCGACGTGCCGTCCGCCCAGTGCCAGGCGCCGTCGCGGTGCAGCATCGTGTCTACCAGGCGGTACGGGGCCGCCACCCACAGGTCCGCCACGGACTTCCCGAGCGCGGCCGAGACGAAGCCCTCGGCGAACCGCACGCAGTTGTAGCGGAACAGGTCGTACACGGCACCGGAGTTGGCCATCGCGTACCGGTACGCGTCGAACAGCTGCGCCGCGGTGATCCGGTACGTGCCCAGTACGCGGACGTGCCCGGAGAGGAGGTATTCGGCGTCGTTGACGATGGCACCCGGGTTGCCGAAGAGGTGTCCGTCCTCGGGGTAGAAGCCGATCGTGAGCGGCTTGCGCTCACCCGGCAGCATGACGGACACCATGGCGTGGCCCACGTCGTCGGAGAACTCGCGCCAGGTCCGGCCTCCGGGGCTGGCCACGAGGGCCACCTCGATGTCCGCCGCGGGGTTGTCGAAGGCCCGTTCCACGTGCTGCCGCAGCGGGCGGATCAGGTCCACGAACTCGGAGAAGCCGTCGAGGTCCTCGGTCCCGTGCTCGCTGACCGGGGACCCCGGCAGCGAGTCGTCGTCCATGTCGAGGTGCGAGCGCATCGGTGCGCCGGTGTCGTCCAGGACCACGTCGTCGAGCCCGTCGAGCAGGCCGCTCTCCGGCCGCGGAGGCCTCGGCGGGACGGGCGGCGCATGGTGCCCGCCCGGCCCCGGGGTGACGGGCGCGTCGTCGGCGAGGTCCGCGTCCCTGACGCCGCCGGGGAGTTTCCCGCGTTCCGGGCCCGCGAGGTGCACGGCCAACTGGTCGGCCTGCGCCCGGACGTCGACCTTGGTGAAGGCGGCGCCGCGCAGGTCCTCCAGCACCTGGCGGGCGGCGGTGACGGTCTCCACGGTCACCGCGTCCGCGCCCATCTTGCCCAGCTTCAGGTTGACCTCGTGGAGCAGTTCCGTCTGGTGCGAGTGCACGCGCCCGCCGCCCGACGCCGCGGGCGACACCGGCGCGGGGTCCTGGCGCAGCGGCACCGCGACGTGCCCGTCGCCGGTGACGGCCACCTTGTCGTGCGTGGCCGGGGTGACGACCGCGTCGTCGGTGTTCCGCGCGGGTGCGCCGGCGAACGCGTGGCCCGCGTCGACGTCCACGGTCTTCCCGGCCCCGGCCCCGGCTCCGGTCCCGGGCGCGCCGGCGAAGGCCGGGCCGTCGACGGGACGGACGCCCCGGCCGTCGTCGAGGAGGTCGAGTGCGGAGCGGGCCGTGTCCTTGGGGGGCGTTCCGTGCACGCCGCCCTTGGGCAGGCCGGGAGCGGGTGCGCCGTGGGCGGCGGAACCGGGCGCGGTGTCGGTGACCACGGAGCCGGGACGGCCGCTGCCGGCGGGGCGCACGATCTCGTCGAGGGTCAGGTGGGCCTGGTGGGCGCGTGCGGCATCGGCGACGTTGTCGCCGAGGGCGGACCCTATGTGCGTGGGCACCGGGTTGCTCGGCGTGGCCTTGGGGCCTGCCGCCAGCAGGTCGAACGCCGAGCCTCCGGCGCCGGCGCCGTTCTGGTGCCCGGGGGCACCGTTGAGCGGGCCGTGTGCGCCGCCCGTTCCGCCGGGCGCCGCCAGGAGGTCGTGGGCCCCGGCCCCGCTCGGCGGGGCCTGGACGTCGGTCAGCGCGGTGTGCGCGGCGCCCGAGCCCGCGCCCGGGGTACCGGGGGCGGCGAGCAGGTCGTGGAGCGCCGTGGTGCCAGGAGCGGGCGCGGGCACCCCGGTGAGGGCGGTGTGCAGCGCGCCGGTGCCCCCGTGCGGTGCCGTCAGCAGGCCGATCGGGCCCTGGGAGAGCAGGCTCCCGTTGCCCTTGGCGGCCAGGGCGGTGATGTCGACGCCCTCCTGCACGGCCGGGGCGCCCGCGGACCCGGGCACGTACAGGCCCGAGGAGTGCGTCACGTGGCCGCCCGGGGCCGCCGCGCTCACGCCGAGTCCCCCGCTCATCTGACCGGGCGTCACGTCGAAGGCGTCGATCTTCATCCGGTTCAGCTGCGTACCGGCGATGTCGACCACGTCGTCCATGTGCCGGACGGCCCGGAAGCCCGCCGTCGAGCCGTCGACCACGGAGGTCGCCCCGTGCACCGAGACCGGGTTCATCGTGCCGACCCGCAGCCCGGACAGGTCGACGGTGTCGATCGGCGCCACGGAGAAGGAGGCCGGGCGGATGGACGTGTGCGCGTCGCCGAAGTTGCCGAGGCGTACGTCGGACAGATCCATCCGGGCCATGTTGATGTTGGCGTGCGCGACGTCGAAGTGCGGGGTCGCGCCGTGCGGGCCGATCGGCACGGCGCTCGCGGTGTGCGCCGCCGTGCCGCCCACCGGCAGGTCCCACACGCCACGGCCCATGACGCCGCGGTCCCAGAAGCCCATGCGCAGTGCGCCCTTGAGCCCGTACTCCGCGATGTCGGTGTGCGTCACGGGGAGGATCAGGCGCGTCCACTTGGCGCCGCCCATCTGGCTGCTCCAGGTCTCCTGGGCGAAGAGCCGGAAGTTCTGCCACGCCCCGGGGGCGCCGGCCCTTACCGCCGTCGTCCAGCCGCGGACCACGACGGGGATGGAGCGGACGCCCTGGACGACGACGAGCCCGTTCTTGACGAACACCGAGCCGGCGAGCGCGGGCAGGTTGTGGAAGTTCTGCATGACCCACAGGCCGCCCTGGCGCACCCAGGTCAGGCTGATCCGCGCGACGTCGCGGAGGCCGGTGAAGACGGTGGCGAACCGGAACCCGCTGATGATGTCCCGCAGGGACAGGATGCTGCCGCGGCCCCACTGGATGCCGGCGGTGACACCGCTCTTGATGAGCTTGCCGATGCTGAAGATCGGCAGCGCCTTGGTGGTGGGGGCGATGATGCCGAGCCCGGCGAGGAACAGGTCGAGGAAGCCGATGTCACCGCGGGCGAAGTCGATGGCCGCCTTCACGAACAGCGTCATGTTGACGCCGAAGGCGAGCAGGGCTACCGGACCGCCGAAGATCAGCGCCGGGACGATGAGGATGATCGCCAGGATCTGGAACATCTCCCAGAAGACCTGGCACTCCGAGATCGGCAGCCGGATGTCGGAGGCTTTGTTGATCACGCCGGCGACGGTGTTGCCGTGCTCACTGAGTTCCGCACCCGCGCTCTCGGCGGTCTGCCGGTGCACCTCGATCTGCGGGTCGTCCTTCGGCAGGCCGCGGGCGGCCGACAGGGCGCCGTCGGCCTTGCCCTGGGCCTCCTCGACCCAGTTCGCCCAGTCGCCCAGGGTGCGGGAGACCTCCTCGAAGGAGTCGGCCACGTCGTTGATGTGGTTGCGCAGCCGGTCGTCGATCTTGCCGCGCAGGGCGTCCGCGGTCTTCCCGGCGAAGACACTGCTGTCCGCGGTGTTCATCACCTGGTCGATGGCCGTCGCGATGAACCTCGCCTGCGAACCGATTGTGGCCAGGTCGGTGACCAGCTGACGGATCTGGACCGGGTCTCCGGGCGTCGGGTCCCCGTGGAGACCGACCACGTTCCAGTCGCTCGGGCGAGGCATGCGGGGGATCCCTCCCAGTTCGGAGCGGAGGAGCACGGCAGAGCTCTCCACGTGGACCACGCGCGGGGCACGCGAGTGGTTCATGTGACGTGCGTCAAACCTGCGCGCGGCGGTGAACCGGCGGGGGGCGTGGTGCGTGGTCGAGGTGACCGGATTCTCCAAGGGCCGTCCGGAGGTCCCCCGTGCCCGAGATCAAAATCGACTACGACGTCCTCAACGACGCCAAGCAGCGCCTGGAAGCCCTGGCGGGCGAGATCGACCCGCTCATCAAGAAGGGCATCTTCGGCCGGCTGAGCTCGGGCTACGGCGAGGCGCAGGCGGTCCTCGGCCATGAGGGCGTGGCCACCGCGATGTCCACCTTCCACACCAACGCCACCAGCACGATGGGGCGCGCGGACAAGGGCATCAAGGAGCTCGCCGCGGCCTTCGGCTCCGTGGGCGAGGCCTTCCGGGAGTTCGACTCCGAGCTGGGCGCCCAGATCGGTGTGATGAGCGCCAACCTGCACGTGCAGAACTGGAAGCAGCAGAAGGCCCAGTGGGAGTACAAGCAGCAGCACCTGAAGGAGTGCGAGGGGCCGGGCGAGCTGCCGGACTTCTGCTCCGCCACGGACCCCGGTGACACGCCGCCCAACTTCCACCTGGACACCAACCGCGGTCACATCGACTCGCACGTGGAGGTCGACAAGGACGGCAACGTCACCAAGGAGGTGACCACCGTCGAGTACGACGGCAAGAAGTACACCTCCACCACCACGTACAACGGCCCGAGCTACACGACGGACACCACGTATCCCGACGGCAGCACCGCCCACACGGTGGCGAACATCAACGGCGACGGCAGCGGCACCATGACCGTCACCAACAGCGACGGCGGCCACACCGAGTACACCCGCGGCCCCAAGGGCTCCGACGGCAAGACGCCGGAGTGGACGTGGTCCGGCGGCAACAAGCCGGGCGAGGACCCGAACAACCCGAAGAACCCCAACAACCCGGACACCCATCCGCAGAACCCGGGTACCCACGGCGGCACCAACCCGAAGATCGCCTGATCGGGGACACCACCCCCAGGCCAGTCATCAGTACAGAAAGGCGATGCAATGCCTGCGATTCACATCGTTCCCGAGGACGTCCGGCAGCGGGCCTCGGCGCACGCGTCCACCTGCAGCGAGTGGATGGCCCGCCTCGAGGGCCTCAAGGGCCAGGTCGAGAACATGCTCAACGACGAGCTGGTGCTGCCCCAGGCCAGCCCGGCCATCCGTGACGCCTACCAGCAGTTCACCGGCAGCCTGACCCAGGCCATCCACGGCCTGGAGAACTTCGGCGAGGCGTTCACCTCGATCGCCAAGGGCGCCGAGGACTTCGACACCCAGGTGGCGAACAACTTCAACAAGAAGTAGCCGCCGCACGCGAAGGGCCGGGCGGGACATCGTTCCCCGCCCGGCCCTTCGTCGTCGCCGGGGCGCGTTCCGTGGCCGGCACCCGGTGCCGGCCACGGAGCGGGCGTCACTCCGTGCGGAGCGAGGTCAGCGGCACCTGCAGCGCCATCACCTCGTTGCCCCGTCCGGCGGTCCAGCCGCGGCCGGCGTGGGGTGCCACCCGTGTGACGGCGTGCGGAAGCCGTACGCCGATCAGGTCTCCCTCGGTGATGCTCTTCGGCCCCAGCAGCAGGCCGCGGCGGGCCTTGCGGGCGCTGGACATCCAGCCGCTCATGCCGCCCTGGATGCCGTCGGCGGTCGCGGCGTAGACGAGGCCGAGGCCCTGGTCGCGGCCGGACACCGTGATCTCCTTGAGGAGTTTGTCGGCGCCGGACATCGCCAGCAGGTCGGCGTCGTCGACCATGACCACCCGCGGTCCGGGCAGCGCGGCGAGCGCCGAGCGCACCGCCTCCTCGGTCGGCTCGCTGTCGGTGATCACCCGCACGGTGGTGTGCCGGCTGAGCCCGCGCAGCGGGGACTCGCGCGGAGTGATGACGACCAGTGAGGTGCCGCCCGCGAGCAGCGAGACCGCCAGCGAGGCCAGGGTGTTGCTGCGCCCGGACCCGGTGGGGCCGATGACGCCGAACACCGCGGACGCGCCCGCGAGGTCCACGCCGACCGGTTCGCCCTCGTCGCCGCCGATGCCCAGCAGGCCCCACAGGGGCCGCCGCCGCTCGGCGGGCACCTTGTCGTAGACGTCGGCGAACTCCGCCGACCGCGGCAGCGAGGCCACCTTGAAGGGGCGCCGTGCCTGCGGCACCCGCGCGTCGCGCTTGAGCGCTGCGGCGCCGATCTTGCGGAGCGCCTCGACCTGCTCGGTGCCGCCGCCCGGGGCGAGCAGCGCGACCTGGGTCTCGGTGCCGGTCAGGACGTGCCAGCCGCGGCCGGGCGGGATGTCCGCCGGCAGCTTGCCGGGCTTCATGCCGATGGCCTGGACGTCGGAGCGGTCGCCGGGCCGCAGCAGCAGCCGGTGGTCGTTGTGGGCCGCCATGCGGCCGCCCAGCAGGGAGCGTTCGGAGGTGCCGACGAAGTGGATGCCGGCGCCCGCGCCTTCGCGTACCAGGCGGACCATGTCCTGGTACATGTGGCTGTACTCGTGCTCGTCGAGCATGGCGGACAGGGCGTCCCAGCCGTCGACCAGCAGCAGGATGTGCGCGGGGCGTTCCGCCTTCGGCAGCACCTTGCGCAGTTCGCCGATGCCGGTGGCGTTGTGCTGCTGCGCCAGCTCCTGGCGGTTGACGAGTTCCTGGTTGAGGCGGCGCAGCAGCCGTTCCAGGCGTTCGGTGTCGTGCCGGGGGACGACGGCGCCGCAGTGCGGGAGCGTGGTGAGCGCGGCCAGGCCGCCGCCGGCCGCGTCGATGCCGTAGAGGTGCACATCGGCGGTGCTCTGGTGGCGGGCGGCGGAGCCTGCCAGGGTGCGCAGCACCTGGGTGCGGCCGGACCGGGGTGCGCCGATGACGTACAGGTGGCCGAAGCTGCTGAGGTCGGCGGCGGCCACGTGGCGCCGCTGCAGCTGCGGCACGTCCTCCAGGGCGTACGGGATGAGCAGGCGTCCCTCGCGGACGGGGTTCATCGCGTCGAGGTCGTCGAGCAGGACCCGGCGCTCCAGCGCGGGAAGCCAGGGGCTGGGCTGCGGGGTGTAGTCCTCCAGCCGGTCCACGGCCGTGCGGATCTCGTCGACCAGGACCTGCAGGTCGGTCGGGGCGGGCGCCTGGGCGCTCTGGGTGAGGACGACTTCGGAGGCGGCCGGCGCCGCGGCACGTCCGAGCGCGTCCCAGGACAGTTCCGCCGCCACGACGGGCTTGCGGGCGCCGCTGTCGGCCTCGGTCTCCTCGTCGGTCCTCGGCCGCGGCCGCTCGGCGCCGACCCAGGCGGTCTGGAAGGGCTCCGCCGACTTCGGGCCGCGCCGCACCAGGGCGCGGCCGGGGGTGGTGGCGGAGATGTCGACGGCGTCCGTGACGTCGATGACGTCCTGGCTCTCGGACTGGTCGGTGACCCGCAGCGCGATCCGCAGGTTGGTGTTGGCCCGGATGTCGGCGGTCACCACACCGGCGGGACGCTGGGTGGCCAGGACCAGGTGGATGCCGAGCGACCGGCCGCGCTGGGCGATGCTGATGAGCCCGGGCACGAAGTCGGGTACCTCGCGTACCAGCGTGGCGAACTCGTCGATGACCAGCAGGAGCCGGGGAAGCGGCGCGAGCGTGGGGTCGGCGGCACGCTTGGCCTGGTACTCGGGGAGGTCCTTGGCGTTGGCGGCGGCGAGGACGTGCTCACGGCGCATCAGCTCGGCGCCCAGCGACTCCAGGGCGCGTTCGACCAGGTGGGCGTCGAGGTCGGTGACCATGCCGAGGGTGTGCGGCAGCTGCGCGCACTCCTTGAAGGCGCTGCCGCCCTTGTAGTCGACGAGGACGAAGGTCAGTTCGTCGGGCCGGTTGGCGGCGGCGAGGGAGGCGACGAAGGTCTGCAGCAGTTCGGACTTGCCGGAGCCGGTGGTCCCGGCGACCAGTCCGTGCGGGCCGTCCTGGACGAGGTCGAGGGAGAACGGGCCCTCGAAGCCGCTGCCGAGGACGAAGGACGTGGTGGAGGGCCGGGCTCGCCAGCCCGCCAGGATCGTGTCGGCGCTGGGCGGTTCCTGGTTCAGCAGGTCCAGCAGCTTCACGCGCTGCGGCAGTCCCGCGTCGTGCTCGGGGCTGACGTCGCGGACCGGCGCGACGGCGCGGGCGACCTGCTCGCACCACTCGGGCGTGACCTGGTCGGCGCGGACCGCCGGGACGTCGGGCGTGCCGGGGCGCTTGACGGTGAGCCGGCCGGCCTCGGCGAGCACCACTCCGGTGCTCTCCTCGGGCAGCAGCCGCTCCTGCTCGTCGAGGCACACGCTGAAGACGCGCGCGGCCGGGCCCTCGGTGAGGACCTGGACCATGCCGGGTACGTCGCGCAGCCGCCGGGCGCCGTCGGCGATCACCAGGATGTCGGGGCCGATGAGGGCGGCGTTGCGGTCGGAGGTCGTGGCCCGCTTGCGGACCTGGATCTGCGCGACCAGTTCCGAGACGCGGGCCGCGGTCGACTCGGGGTCGTTGCCGATGAGGACGAGCGGGCCGCCGGGCGCGGCGGGCCGCACGTGCGGGAGCCAGCGCACCCAGGCCCAGTCGTCGGCGCGCCCCGGCTCGGTGAGCAGCACGATCCGCAGGTCGCGGGGGCTGTGCAGCACCGCAGCCTGCACCGCCATCCAGCGGGCGAGCGGCTGCACCTCGGCCGCGGGGCCCGCCACGCCCACCACGCCGTGGCCGGTGAGGTCCATGCCGATCGGGGCGTCGGGGATGTTCCATCGGATGGTGCGGTGGTTCTCGTCGCGGGCGGGGTCCTCGAGTTCGCGCAGCGAGGGCTGGTCGGCGGTGCCCAGGCGCAGGACGAGGTGGTCGGGGTCGTGGCGGCGCCGCTCCCACAGCCGGCTTCCCGGGCCGGTGGCCATGAGGGCGACGGCGGCGGGGTCGGGGCCGGTGACGTGGCGTACCCGGCGCTCGCGGGCGACGGCCTCGCGGACCCCGTCCTCGACCGCGGTGCGGCGCCGGTTGTACTGCCGGTCCGCCTCCTCGAAGTCCTTGCGGGCTGTACGGCGGCCGGTGACCCAGTTGGAGACCATCATCATCGGGCCGAGCGCGATGAAGACGACGAAGTAGTACGACTTGAAGATGGCGATCATGAAGAAGCCCATGATCACCGGGGCGATCATCATGGCCGCGGGGAAGGGCCGCTTGCCCGGGGCCGAGGGCGGCGAGGGCAGCCGGACCCGCTCGCCGTCCAGGTGCGGGGCGATCCGGGGCGGGCGGTTGTAGTCGATGCCGAAACCGTCCGCGGACGCGGTGACGGCGGCGTCCGCCTCGACCGGCGCGCTCATCCTCAGCAGCACGGAGCCCACGGTCAGGTCCTCGCCGGGCGGCCACGGCACCGGCTGTCCCGGGGCTGCGGTCCGCTCGGTGGCGACCCGCTGCGGGCGGGTGCGGCGCAGCGCGGTGACGGCGTCGTCCGGCGGGGGCGCGGCGACCCGGCCGCGCACCTCGTCGCCGGGCGAGGTGCGGGTGCGGTGCCAGTGTGCGGAGCCGTCGGCGCCGACCGTCACCCACAGCCCGCCCTCGGGAACGCCGTGGCCTTCGAGGCGGATCGCGCACAGCGGTCCGGAGCCGACCTCGTGGCTGCCGAACCCGAGCCGCCAGGTGCGCCCGGCCTGCGGTCCGGAGACCACGTGGACCTCGGCGAGCACCGGCCCGGCGTCCGTCTCCGCGCCGACCCGCACCCGGTCGGGGTCCGTGCCGGCGGCGCCGAGGCCCAGGACGCCGCCTTCGCGCAGTCCCGCCGAGGCGACGGGCGCGTCCGGGTCGAGCCGGCGGCCGTCGAGGTAGAGGTCGCGGGTGCGCGTCCCGTCCACGGCCTCCGCGAGGTCCGCGACGGTGGTGCGCGCGGGCAACTCTACGAGGTGGTCGCGGCGCGCACCGTCCGCGCCGTCGACGGTGGTGATGGTGAGGTTCACGGTCTTCCCAGTTCGGGCGTCACGAGGACGAGGAGCGTGCGGTGGCGGCGGAGACGCCCGCCGGTCCGAATGCGGTCGGCTCGGCGAGGTCGTCGTCCTCGTCGCCGTGTTCGGGGGCGGCGGGGGCGGCGGGGGCCGGGGCGGGCTCCGGGCGGGGGGCGGTCGCGGACACGGCCATGGCGGTGGGCGGGAGCCCGGTCTCGACGAGGTCGTCGTCGGCTGACAGCGTGTCGAGCGACTTCGGCGGGTAGGGGCCGGCGCCTGCCTCGTCCGCGGGGACGGGCGGCAGGGTGCGCACCAGCCGGACGACGGCACGGGCCAGCGGCAGCGCGTCGACGGTGAGGGCGGGCGGGCCACCGTGCAGGCGCAGATGGCCGTCCCGGTCCGCTTCCAGGATCAGGGTGCTGTGGTGGGCCACGCCCAGGGTGAGCAGGCGCACACCGGCCGGCCGGTTGCGTTCCGGTGCCTCGGCGCTCACCGCGTAGCCGGTGCCCAACCGTTCGAAGACGTCGGTGGGGCCGTCGTGCCGGGGGTGCACTCCGGCGCCGACCACGACGTGACCCGCGGGGAGGCGGGCATCGAGCTGGGCGGCGAGGGCCTGGAGAACCGCGCGGGCGGTGCGCCGCTCGCCGGTGACGGAGACCGCCGGGGGAACGGCCGTCAGGTCGAGGAGCACCGCGTCGGTACCGGCCCTGCCGAGGCAGACGAGCACGGGGGCCTCGCCGCCGCGCCCGGTCTCCGGCGCGGAGCCGAGGTCGGCGCGGCCGATCCACCACAGGCGCGGTTCGGCCGCGTCGCGGGCCCACGGTTCGGGCAGCGCGCCCTCGCCGTGGGCGTGGGCGACGTACACGCCGACGACGTCGGTGCCGAGGAGCGCCGCGTAGGGCCGGGCGCCGGGCCGCTCGGCGGCGGCACGGCGCAGCGCGGTCGCGGCGTCCGTCCAGCCGGCGCCGTCGCGGAGCACGCGGGCGAGCACACGCAGGCCGCCGCGGTGCCGCAGTTGCGTGCGGACGGGCGTGGCGAAGGCGCGTGCGGCCGTCGTCAGTTCGCGCACGACGCGCCGGCGCAGTGCGCCCCAGCCCCCCTTGCGGCGGACGAGCCAGTGCGCCACCACGACGACAAGGATCAGCAGGCCGATGAGTCCGATGAGCCGGGTCCAGCCGGCGGGGACGTTCACGCGGCTACTCCGTCCACGCCACGGCGGGCGAGTTCGGCCCTCAGGGCCCGCACTCCGTGGTGGGTCCGGGACTTGACGGTGCCCCGCGGCACGCCCATCTCGGCGGCGGCGTCGGCCCCCGTCTGGTCCATGACGTGCACCCGGACCACGGCCTCGCGGTGCGCGGGCGGCAGGGCGCTCAGCGCGGCGAGGAGCACGGAACGGTCCTCGACGAGACCGGCGTGGTCACCGGCGTGCTCGAGCGCCGTGCCCGCGAAGTCCGCGGCGGTGATGCCGACCGGCACAGCGCGGTCGCGGCGGCGGTGGTCGACGACGAGGTTGCGGGCGACCCGGAAGAGCCACATGCGGACCGGACGCTCGTGCACGTCCAGCCGCCCGGCGCGCTGCAGGGCACGCAACAGGGTCTCCTGCAGCACGTCCTCCGCGGCGTGCACGTCGCGGCCCATGAGGCCGGTGACGAACCTCCGCAGGCTGTCCCGCTCGGCGATGATCAGGGTGGCGACAGCACTGTGTTCGTCCGCGCCGCCGGTGTCGTGGTCCGCGAGGATGCCCGCCTCGCCCTCACGACAGTCGGACTCGTTCACACACATGGCGTAAAGATTAAGCTGCTGAACGAGATGCTCCGAACGCAGTGTTGGCGCATATTCGATCATTCGCCGTCACACTTGGTGAAATCTTAAACTATTATTCACCTTGCCGAAATCGAAGGGCGGACGCGCGCCCTACGCTTCCGCGCAGATTCCCGAGCCGACAGGAGACCACGTGCCTCCCCATCCCGATCCACGGGACCCCGAGGTTCTCGACGGGGCCGCGCCCCGTTTCGCGGACACCTTCGCCCGACGCCCCTCCCTGCCGCACCGGCGGCTGCTGCCGGACCGGCGGGCGTGGAGCGTACTGGCGGCCACGTCGGCCGTCATCGGCTGCGCGGTGCTCGTCGTGCCCTTGATGGCGAGAATCGACGTGCTGCCCGACGGGAGCGGCAAGGGTGACCCGGTGGCGGCCGCCGCGCCCAGCGCTTCGCAGAGCGGCGTCCTGCCGGCCTCACCCGGCACGAACGGCTCCAAGAGCTCCCCCGCCGCGGGCGGCAACGTCCCGCCGGCCTCCGGGTCCCAGGGACGGCCCAACGGCGGCGGGTCGGCGGGCGGCACCGGCACCGGCGGCGGCCTGCCGGCCGTGGGCGGCGCACCCGGCAGTTCCGGAGGCAGCGGGAGCAGCGGCGGCGGCGGTTCGGCCACCGGCGGCTCCGGCGGCTCGTCGGCCTCCGGATCGGGCTCGTCGGCCTCCCAGCCCACGCCGAGCAAGACGCAGGAGACCGCCACCGTGCCCGGCGTGCGGATCCGCAGCTCGGCAAGCGGCCGCTGCATCGCGGTCAGCGGTGCCAAGGACAGTCCCGGCCGCGACGGCGCCCGGCTGCAGATCCAGACCTGCGACGACGGCGCCTGGCAGAAGTGGGACTTCCGCTCCGACGGGACGATACGCGCCTTCGGCATGTGCATGGACCTGGCCAACGCCGCGTTCACGGACGGGACGGTCGTGCAACTGGCCCGCTGCAACGGCGGCTGGGCGCAGCAGTTCAGGCTCAACACGTCCAACGACCTGACGAACAAGAACAAGTGCGTCGACGTGGTCGACAAGGGCACGGCCAGCGGCACCCCGCTCCAGCTGTGGACGTGCTATGGGACGAACAACCAGAAGTGGTACAAGTCCTGACAATCTTCGCGTGATGCCGTCCCCGCCCCGCCTCGGGGCGGGGACGGCATTCAGCTTCCTGCGTACGGGCCCCGGTCCGGCCGTCAGCTCCGGTCGTGCGCGAGGACCACCGAACGTGTGAGGTGGCGGGGCGCGTCCGGGTCGAGGCCCCGCGCGGCTCCGAGCGCGGCGGCCAGTCGCTGGACGACGACCAGGTCGGCGAGCGGGTCCCGGCCCAGGGCCACCAGGCGTCCGCCGGTGCGCTCGATCTCCCCTTCCAGCCCCGCCGGGAGATCCGCCGGATCACCGAACCACCACGCCACCCGGCCGGGCCCGGTGACGCTGATCGGGCCGTGCCGGTACTCCATCACCGGGTACGCCTCCGTCCAGGCGCCCGCCGCCTCCCGCATCTTGAGCGCCGCCTCCTGCGCGACGCCGTAGGCCCAGCCGCGGCCGAGGAAGGTGAACTGCTCGGTCTCCAGCGCTCCCTCGGGCAGCGGCGCGGCGAGCGCCGCCTCCGCCTCGGCGGGCAGCTCGGCCAGGTCCTCGCCCAGCAGGGCGCGCAGGAGGACGAGTTCGGTGGTGGCGAAGCGGGTCTGGACGACGGAGGTCTCGTCGGCGAAGTCCAGGACGACGGCCGCGTCGGCCAGTTCCATGACGGGGGTCGCCGGATCGGCGGTGACCGCCACGGTGGGTGTCGTGCCGCGCAGCCGGGCGAGCAGCGCCAGCACCTCGGTCGTGGTGCCGGAACGGGTGAGGGCGAGCACGCGGTCGTAGCGCCGGTCTGCCGGGAACTCCGAGGCGGCGAAGGCGTCGGTCTCCCCTTGCCCGGCGGTCTCGCGGAGCACCGCGTAGGCATGCGCCATGAACCAGGAGGTGCCGCAGCCGACGACGGCCACCCGCTCCCGGGGCCGGGGCATCGCGGCCCGCCACGGGGCCTCCGCGCCGGCCGCGAGGGCGATCGCGCGACGCCAGCAGTCGGGCTGGGTCGCTATCTCGGTCTCGGTCCGGCTCCGGTTCTCGCTCTGGCTCATCGATGGACTCCGTCCCTGTGCTGCGGCCCTTGACACCGAGCACGCCCGGTCGAGCATCATGTGTGAAGTTGCTCGACTCTAGCAATTTTCGCGCAGAAAGTTGCACGATGCTTCATGGGACGGCGGGACGGCGGAAGGAGGCGGTGGCCCGTGCGACGGCACGCCCGGTCAGGCGCGGACGACCTCCACACCGGCCGCCGCGAACGGCTCGGTGAGCGCGGCCGGGGCGTTCCCGTCCGTCACCAGGACGTCGATGTCCTCCACCGGGCAGATCCGCGCGAAGGCCCGCTTCGCCAGCTTGGACGCGTCGGCGACCACCACGACCCGCTGGGCGCGCCGGGCGAGCGCCCGGTTGATGCTCGCCTCGCCCTCGTGCCGGGCCGCCGCGCCATGGGGGACGTCGACGGCGTCCACGCCGAGGAAGACCAGGTCCAGGGTGATCTCCGCGAGCAGTTCCGCGGCCAGCGGGCCGATCAGCTCGTACGAGGCCGGCCGGGCGACACCTCCGGTCACCACCAGTTTGACGTGCCGGCGGACCGCCAGCTCACCGGCGATGTTCAGCGCGTTGGTGACGACGGTCAGCGCGGTCTCGGCACCGCTGTCGGCGAGGTCGGCGCGACCGGCGAGCGCCCGGGCGACCTCGGTGGTCGTGGTGCCGCCGTTGAGCCCCACCACCGCGCCGGGCTTCACCAGGGCCGCCGCGGCCTGGGCGATGCGCTCCTTCTCCGGGGCGTGACGGGCGGCCTTGTAGCGCAGCGGCAGGTCGTAGGCGATCGCGTTGATCACCGCGCCGCCGTGGGTGCGCGTGACCATGTTCTGCCGGGCCAGCTCGTCGAGGTCGCGCCGGATCGTCGCGGCGGAGACCGCCAGTTCGGCCGCTGCGGCCTCGACCTCGAGGCGTCCGTCGCGCGTCAGCATCTCCAGCAGCGCGCTCCATCGGGCCTGCGGTGCCGCCATCTCCTCGCCCCCTGTCGGTGGGTGTGCCGACCCATGCGCGATGACGCATTTTTCTGCGCCTTTTCAGGATCGAATCATCAAGTTCACGCAACATCATTCTATCGAGAGGTCGCCGCGTCATGCCGCTGGTCCCCACCGCCGAACTCGTCCGGGCGGCGTATTCCGACGGGCGCGGGATCGGCGCGTTCAACGTCATCACGCTGGAGCACGCCGAGGCGGTCGTCGCCGGGGCGGAGGCCGCGGGGCGGCCGGCGATATGCCAGATCAGCGAGAACGCGGTCCGTTTCCACGGCGGTTCCCTCGCCCCCCTCGCGGGTGCGACGGCCGCGGTGGCCGAGGCCGCCGCGGTCCCCGTGGGTCTCCACCTCGACCATGTCACCGACGACGCCCTGCTGCGCCGTGCGGCGGACTGCGGCTTCGGCTCGGTGATGTACGACGCGTCCGCCCTTCCCCACGACCGCAATGTCGCCGCCACCCGCGCCGCGGCGGACTGGGCGCACGAACGGGGTCTGTGGCTGGAGGCCGAACTCGGCGAGATCGGCGGCAAGGACGGCGTGCACGCCCCCGGCGCCCGCACCGATCCCGGGCAGGCCCGGGCCTTCGTTGCCGCCACCGGCATCGACGCCCTGGCCGTGGCCGTCGGCAGCTCGCACGCCATGACCACCCGTACCGCGCGGCTCGACCACGGACTGATCGCCCGCCTGCGCCAGGCCGTTCCCGTCCCGCTGGTCCTGCACGGCTCCACCGGCGTCCCCGACGACGAACTGCGGCGTGCCGTCTCCGGAGGCATGGTCAAGATCAATATCGGCACGGCGCTGAACATCGCCTTCACGGGCGCGGTCCGCGATTTCCTCGCGGCGGACGCCGGCACCGTCGACCCGCGCCGCTACCTGTCCACCGCGCGCACGCAGATGGCCTCGGCGGTCGAGAGCGCCCTGCGCGTCCTCGGCTGACACCGCGCCCGTCCCTGCCGGCTCAGCGCCGGCCCGCCGCCTGGAGCTGCCGCAGTGTCCATCCGCGCCCGTCCGGATCGAGCGGGCGCGTCGCGGCGGTGAACAGCTCGGCCGCACGGCGGTACGACAGCCGGCCGCGGCCGGTGCGGAACAGCGGCCCGTCGACACGTCCGAGCGTCAGCAGCGGAAGCAGCCGGGCAGCCCCCTCGCCCCAGCGCAGCGGTGTCCCCGAGCGCTCCCGCCTGCGACGGCCGGGCAGGTCGAGCTCGTCGACGTCGAGTGCGAGAAGCCGTTCGATGGGCGCCCCGGTCTCGTGGAGCAGATGCCAGAACGTCTGCTCCCGCAAGGGGACGGGCGGTCGGAGGACCCCGCGCACCCGTTCCGCGTCGAGCCCGGCCGGCGCCGCCCGCCCCTTGGGCACGGGCAGCGCGCGCAGGCCCTCCGTCGGGTCCCGGGACAGCCGGCCCTGCGCGCGCCACCAGGTCACGGCGCTGCACAGGACGGACAGTTCGCGGTTGGCGGTGCGGGCGCCGACGGCCGCCGACCGTGCCGCGAAGGCGTCACGGAGCCGCTGTGTGGCCTGCGGTGCGTCGAGCAGCGCCAGCGGGACCACGGGCGGCGCGGCGTTGCGGCGGCCCTCACCGACGGGCGGGGTGCGCTCGACGAGGCCCCAGGCCCAGGTGGTGAGGGCGATCCGGTAGACGCGACGCGAACCCGTACCCAGCCCCGTGGCGGCGAGGAAGCAGTCGACGGCGCGCGGGTCTCCACGGGATCCACGGGGCCTGCCGCCGGGGAGGGCACCACGTCCGGCTTCCTCCCCGGCGGCAGGCCCCGGCCCCCGGCGAGGGCGCGCCCCGCGGCTCAGCGGCCGGCGGACTGTCCTCCGTCGACGGGCAGGATCACACCGGTCACGAACGGGGCGTTCTCCAGATAGACCACCGCGTCGACGATGTCGTCGATCTCGCCCATCCGCCCCACCGGGTGCAGCCCGGCCAGCATCTCGTGGTACTCCACCGCGTGCATCGGCGTCTTGATCGTCCCCAGCGCCACCGCGTTCGCCCGGATCCCCCGCGACGCGTACTCGGTCGCCAGCGACTTCGTCGCCGACTGCAGACCACCCTTGGTCAGCGACGCCAGCACCGACGGCACCTTCGCGTCCGGCTGGTCAGCCAGGCTGGTGGTGATCTGCACGACATGGCCCCCGCCCTGCTCCAGCATCCGCTCCACCGCCAGCTGCGTGATCCGGAAGAAGCCGCCCACGTTCACCCCCAGCACCGCCGCGTAGTCCGCCTCGGTGTACTCGGTGAACGGCTTCCCCACGAAGATCCCCGCGTTGTTCACCAGCGTGTCGATCCGCCCGAACCGCTCCACACCCGCCGCGATCACCCGCTCCGCGGTGTCCCACTCGGCGATGTCCCCCTGCACCGTCACCACCCCCGGATCCGCCGACGGCGCGATCCCCCGCGACGTGGCGACCACGCCGTAACCCAGCTTCCGGTACGCCGCGACCAGCCCGGCGCCGATGCCCTGCGAAGCACCCGTGACGACCGCGACCTTCTGACCCTGACTGCTCATGACCTGCTCCCGATGAATGGGGTGGGGGTGACGGCCGGAAACTAGCCGACCGGTCACCTATAAGGCGGACGATCGGCCGACAATTCCCCGGAAAGCAGTCGAATCTATCCCTTGTACGGATCGCCGTCGGGCAGCCACGCGTCCGGGCCGTGAATGCCGAGGTCCCCCACGCCTTCGGTGAGCGCGTCGACCACGGCGAGCACCGTGGCCCGGACCTCGTCGCCGCGCCACACCAGCGACCAGGTCCAGTGGACCTCAGGCGCCAGGACCGGCCTCTTGACCAGGTCGGGCGGCAGCGGGGTGGTCTGCCCCTTGGGGCTGTTGAGGACCGGGCCGTTGCAGCGGCGGACGTGGTCGAAGAATCCGGTACCGGTGATCCCGCCGTCGGAGATGCGGACCGCACGCGCTCCCGTGTCGCGGGCGAGCTCCTCGGCGTAGAGATTCCACGACAGCCAGGAGGTGGTGTCGTCGTCGAGGAGGACGGCGGTGTCCTCGGCGCGGACGGCGCCGGTGTCGTCCCCGGTGGAGACCGCGTAGAGCCGGTCGGCCCCCAGGAGCCGGGCGCGCAGGCCGTACCGCTCCAGGTCCTGTGTCCGGACCCAGCACACCGCCAGGTCGAGACTGCCGTCGGCGACCCGGGCGGCCTGGGTGTGGGAGGGGGCGACCCACGCGTCGACGTGCACCTGCGCCACCGCGGACGCCCTGGCGGTCAGGTCGGCGGGGAACCAGTTGACGTAGCCGAGCCGCACCGCCTCGGAGCCGGCCAGCTGCTTCGCCCGGCGCCCCAGGTCCTCCGCGCGTTCCAGCAGCACCCGGGCGTCCGGGAGCAGGGCCGAGCCCGCGGGGGTGAGCGACACCGAGCGACGGTCGCGGTCGAACAACCGCACCCCCAGGTCGCGCTCGAGCGCCTTGATCTGCTGGGACAGGGAGGGCCCGGCGATCAGCAGCCGTTCGGCCGCCCGTCCGAAATTCAGCTCCTCGGCGACCGCAACGAAATACCTGAGTTGACGCAGCTCCACGCCGCCATGCTAGGCGCGGTGGGAGGCTGCGCCTGACAGCAGGGGGAAAGCCCGGTCGTGGCCGCCACACCGCCTGCGGGCCCAGGATGGGGCCCATGGACAACCCGCAGGACGCCAGGGGGCGAGACCGTTCCGCCAACGGCCGCGCCGCCCAGGTGAGTGCCGCCGCGACAGGCGCGACGAGGCCCGGGCCCCCGCCTCCCGTGTAGCCCGGGGCCTCGCCCGTCCAAGGCAGGAGACGGAAATCCAGCCGATCGACCACACAATAGTCGATCGGTCATATACTGCTGTCATGGGACGTACAAGTGACGCCAGGGAGAAGATCATCACCGCCGCGCAGACGCTCATCGAGCTGCGTGGCTACTCCGCCCTGGGCGTGGCCGAGATCTGCAAGGCGGCCGGGGTGCCCAAGGGCAGCTTCTACTACTTCTTCGAGTCCAAGGAAGCCCTCGCCCTGGCCGTCATCGACGAGCACTGGGCGGAGCAGAAGCGGGACTGGACCCGCATCCTGCACGGCGACGCGGCCCCCCTGGAACGGCTGCACATGCTGTTCGAGGCGACCGAGGCCACGCAGCAAGCGGGCCAGCAGACCTGCGGCACCGTCTCGGGCTGCATGTTCGGGAACCTGACCCTGGAGATGAGCAACCAGACGGAGTCCATCCGCCGGCGGCTGCAGGAGATCTTCGACGCTCAGGTCGACATGGTGGACGAGGTCGTCGCCGAGGCGCGCGAACGCGGCGAGGTCACCGTCGCCGACACGCACGCAGCCGCGGCGTCCGTGGTCGCCCAGCTGGAGGGCCAGGTGCTCTTCGCCAAGCTCTACAACGACACCGGGCGGCTCAGCCCGCTCTGGGCGAACTGCCTGGCCATCCTCGGCGTGCGCGTGCCCCAGGAGGCCGCGGCCACCGCGTGAGACGACCCGCGGTGCGCGCGGACGAAGTCCCCGGACGGCCCCGTGCCGCGGGTGCGGTGCCCGGGGTGCGGGGCCGTCCGGCGGCCAGGCCGGGGGCGGGGGTCAGCGGCCCGGGAGCCGCTGTGTGATCTCCTGCAGCACCCAGCCGTTCCCGTCCGGGTCGCTGAACGACGCGAACGAGCCGTAGCTCTGCCGCTCCGGGTCGGGGCCGGACACGCGTCCCTGCGTCCCGGCCCGGTGGAAGACCCCGCCGGCGTCGTGGAACACCTCGCTCACGTCGACCCCGCGGCCGACGAGCTCCTCGCGGGCCGCCTCGACGTCCGACACGATCAGGTGGAGGCCCTGGGCCGAGCCCGGCTCGGCCGCGCTGACCCCCGTCCCGAAGATGAGCGAGCACGCCGAGCCGGGCGGGGTCAGCTGGACGACACGGAAGTCGTCGCCGGCCGGGACGTCGGCGTCCAGCCGCCAGCCCAGCCCCTCGTAGAAGGCCCTGGCCCGGTCGACGTCGGCGACGGGCACCACCACGACCTCGAGTTTCATGTCCACAGCGATCGCTCCTCATCCCCTGCCCCGGCGGGTAGGCGGGGCACATCGGACGGCCTTGGTCCGCGGGATGATCCCTACCACACGTGCTGGCGAACGTTCGGCGCACGCGGGAACGGCCACCGCCTTGGCGGTGTGCCGGCCGAAGGCCCGGGAAGTGCCGGGCCCGGGGCACTACCCCCGGACCAGCGGAGAAACGGGCCGACAGACTCTAGCGAGCGAGGAACGGCAGCAGCGCCGCGGTCAGCTCGTCGGGGGCGTCCAGGGCGATGAGGTGGGCCGCGGTCGGGAACTCGACCAGGGTGGCGCCGGGGATGCCCGCGGCGTAGCGGCGGGCGATGTCCTGGAAGTCCGGGACGTCGAGCAGGCCGACTCCGACCAGGGTGGGGACGGGGATCGCGGCGATGTCGCCGTCCGCGCGACCGCGGGAGTACTCCTCCGCCGCCCCCTGGTTCGCCAGCGCCGTCCGCAGCGGCTCGCGCAGCCGGTCTGCCAGTCCGGCGGGGACCTCGTCCCAGCCCCGGGCGGGGCCGCGCAGCCACATGTCGAGGTTCACGCTCACGGCGGTCCCGAGATCGCCCGCCACGAGCGCCTCGGTCTCGGCCGCGTCATAGGCGATCATCTCCGGCGACCAGTCGTATCCCGGCCACGGCGGGGAGAACACGGCCAGCGAGTGGACCCGCCCGGGGTGGGTGAGTGCGAAGTCCACGGCCACGCGGCCGCCGAAGGAGGCGCCCACGACGCGGACGCGGTCGTGGCCGAGGTGGTCCAGGAGGCGGCACAGGTCGTCGTGTTCGCTGAACGGGCCGGTCGCCGGCGGGGACTGGCCGAAGCCGCGCATGTCGTAGCGGATGACGGTGTGGTGTTCTGCGAGGCCGGGTACGACCGCGTCCCACATACGGTGGTCGGCGACGCCGGCGTGCACGAGGACGACGGCCGGCCCCTCCCCAGTTACGGTGCAGGCCAGAGGGCCGAGTTCGTCGGCGAGTATGAGCATCCGCAGATACTGGCAGGGCGGCTCCGCGCGTGCCAGCGAATTGTGCGGGGCGGCGGGCGGTCCCGGTGTCAGCGCGTGGTGTACGCCGGATAGGCGAACCGGCCGACCTGCTCGACGCCGGCCGGCCGCAGCCGAGCCTTGGTCGGCCGCCGGGGCAGCAGCGGCGCGCCGGCGCCGAGGGGCACCGTGGCCACGCCGAGGATCAGCTCGTCCAGGAGTCCGTGGCCGGCGGAGCCGCCGACGGGTTCGCCGCCGCCCACTAGCCGAACACGGTCGGGTGGGCGATGGCGAGCCCGGTGGTCAGGGCGGCGCCGATCTCGGTGACGAACATGACCGGGTTGCGGAACAGCGTCACGGGGTTGAGCTTGCGCAACGCCTCGGGGACCGCGAGCCACAGCTGCTCGGGGTCCAGCAGACCGGCGCCGACACGGCGTTTCCCGGCCGGCTCGGGGGCAAAGACAGGGCTCTCGCGGTCCGGCCGGACCGGTGCGGGCGCGGTGGTCATCGGATGTGCTCCGCAACACTCAGGCCGACGGTGTGTTCCACACTCACCGGACTCTCTCTTCTCGTGGACCAATAGGGATGAAGGGGATATGACAGGACGGGCGTAGGCGCGTTGAGGGCATGACGCACCTCCGGGCAGGGGGACGCGGGGACGTCGCCTGCCCGGAGGGCGTTCATGGGAGGGGCGCCAGGACGCCCGCGGCTGAGCGGCCTCGGTGCGAGGGCGATCAGAGGCCGATGTCGCGGTTGCGGTAGTCGGCGAGCGACTCGCGGCGCACCAGCAGTCGGGCCCGCCCTTCGTGGACGGCGACCACGGGCGGGCGCCCCACCATGTTGTACGTGGAGGCCATCGACAGGTGGTAGGCCCCCGCGACCGGGACGGCCAGCAGGTCGCCCGGGCGGATGTCGGCGGGCAGCGGCACCGCGGAGGCGAGGATGTCACCGGCCTCGCAGTGCCGGCCGACGACCGTCATCAGGGCCGGCTCCTCCGTGGAGTGACGGCCGATCAGCCGCGGGGTGTAGCGCACCCCGTACAGCGCCGGGCGGGGGTTGTCGCTCATGCCGCCGTCGACGGCGACGAAGGTCTGGCCGCCGGTGCGCTTCACCGACAGCACGTGGTAGAGCGCCACTCCGGCGGGTCCGGCGATCGCGCGGCCCGGCTCCACCGTGAGCCGCGGCACGGCCAGGCCCGCGGCCGCGCAGCCCTCGGCCAGCTCCGCGCGGATCCGCGCGGCCAGCGTCGTCAGGTCCATCGCCGCCTCACCGGGCCGGT
Source organism: Streptomyces sp. NPDC001070 (assembly GCF_053598835.1). NCBI lineage: Bacteria > Bacillati > Actinomycetota > Actinomycetes > Kitasatosporales > Streptomycetaceae > Streptomyces > Streptomyces sp. NPDC001070. The sequence continues at coordinate 200,383 of NZ_JBSFLB010000011.1, read as the reverse complement.
ACGCGACGCCGTGGCCGCCGCCGAGGTCGAGCTCGGGCAGCATCACGCCGTGCTGCCGGCGGATGGCCGCGAGCAGGCCCACCAGGCGGCGCACCGCCGCGAGATACGGCTTGACGCTGCTGATCTGCGAGCCCAGGTGACAGTGCAGGCCCACCAGTTCGAGCCGGGGCTGGTCCAGCACGCGGGCGATGGCGTGCTGCGCGGAACCGTCGGCCAGGGACAGCCCGAACTTCTGGTCGTCGGTGCCGGTGCGCACCGCGTTGTGGTGCCCGGCGGCGATGCCCGGCACGATGCGCAGCAGCACCTTCTGCCGGTCGCCGGGCGGGACATAAGCGGCGAGCCGGGCGATCTCACCGGTGCTGTCGATGACGATCCGGCCCACGCCCAGCCGCAGTGCGGTGGCCAGGTCCTGCGGGCTCTTGGCGTTGCCGTGGAACACGATGCGCTCCGCGGGGAAACCGGTGACCACGGCGAGCTCCAGCTCCCCGGCCGAGCACACGTCGAGGCCCAGGCCCTCCTCCTCGATCCAGTGCACCATGGCACGGCACAGGAAGGCCTTCGCCGCGTACAGGACGTCGGCGTCGGGGAAGGCCGCGCGGTAGGCCCGGCAGCGGTCCCGTACCTCGCCCTCGTCGAGGAGGTACGCGGGGGTCCCGAAACGCTCGGCGATCTCCGACAGTGCCACTCCGCCCACCGTGACCTGCCCGTGCGGGGCGGCCGTGGCGGACGCGGGCCACACCGACAGGTCGGCGTCGGGGGAGGCGGTCTCCAAGTGCTCGGTGACGAGAGTCATGACGGCGCTCCTTTCAGCCGATCCACAGGGCCAGGGCGTCGACCAGCGCCACCGCGCCGGTGACCCGCAGGACCCCGAGAGTCTGGGGGTCGAGTCGGCGGCCGGTGTCCGGCGCGTCCGACACGGCGGGGGCGGCGAGCTGCGGGTCCACGGTCAGCGCGGTGACGCCGAGCGGCCGGGCCAGCGCCCGCAGGCCGTGTTCCGACAGGGTGATCCACCGCTGGTCGGAGCCGAGCGTCTCGGCGAGCCGCTCGGGGGTGGTGAAGCCGACGGCCGTACGGCCGCCCAGAGGGGTGCGGAACATGCGTGCGACACACCCCACGGGTCCCGACCGGACAGGGACGTACAGCGTCTCCCGGTGTCCGGCCGGGGACGGATCCGAAGGTTCCGGGTCGTCCCCGTACATGAGTTCCGACATGGCTTCCTCCTGGTGCGAGACCTGGTGCGAAAGATGAGGCGCCCCGGCCGGGGCCGGCGGTCCGGGACGCACCAGGGACGCTATGCCCGCCGTCAGGGGGGAGGGGGGCATCCCTGACGCGACGTTGACGGCGGGCGGGCAAACGTTAACGGCGCAGCTCACGGGGGTGGTGCGGGCGGCGTCAGGATCGCGGCAAGGCCCCCTGGTCCGGGCCCTTCCAGGCGTTTCATGGAGCCATGGACGAGGTCGGCGAAGAGTGCGTCGTGGTGGGCGTCAGCGGCTCCCCCGGGAGCCTGGCGGCACTGCGCCGGGCCGCCGCGGAGGCGCGGCGCCGGCGGGCCGTGCTGACGGTGGTGACGGCCTGGGAGGCCACCGCCGTCGAAGGCGTCGCCCAGCCGGTGGCCGCCGGCCCCGCCCGGGCCGGACCGGTGGCGCAGCCTCGCCCGCCGCCGATTGCTCACCGCCCTGGACGACGCCTTCGACGGCGATCTCCCTCTGGACCCGCCTCTGCGGCCGGTCCTCGCACTCGGCCGGGCGGGGCCCGCGCTGGTCGAGGCCGCCGGCACCGAGGCGGGCCTGCTCGTGGTTCCGGCGGCGTGCTGCGCCGCGTCCTCGGGCCGTCCGTCGCGGACCACTGCTTCGCGCACGCCAAGTGCCCCGTCCTGGGCGTACCGCCGGAGCCGGGGGAGCCGGGTGCGGCACGAGGCCGCGGCGCCGGCCGGCGGTCCGGTGCCCGCCGGCGTCCGCCCGGCTTCGTCACCCCATGAGCCCGGCCTCCTCGAGGTCCAGGGCCCGCTGGATGCTGCGGCGGGTGGCGTCACTGACCTGGTTGCCCTCGTAGAGCCTGCGCAGTTCGCGGCTCTGCACCCCTATCAGGGCGCGCCGCAGGTCACTGTGGGCGGCGACGAGTTCGGCGGGGTCCTGGGGCCGGCCCGGGCTCGCCTCGTCCTCCACCCGGTCGAGCCCCGCCTCCAGGTGGCGGCGCAACTGCACGATCACGGAGGCGGGCACCGCCTCCAGTTCGTCGAGCTGGTCGAGGTAGCGCAGTCCGGCCCGGGACAGCGCGTCCCGGGCGCGGGCCTCCTCGCGGACGGTGTGCTCGGGTTCCAGCGCGATGCCCGAACGCCGCACCACGGGCGCGAGCGTGAAGCCCTGCACCACCAGGGTCAGGACGACCACGCCGGTGGTGAGGCTGAGCGCGAGCGAGCGGTGCGGCAGCGGTGCCCCGCCCGCCGTGGCCAGCGGGATGGAGAGCGCGGCGGCCAGCGGCATGACACCGCGGGTGCCCGCCCAGGAGGCCACCAGCGGCACCCGCCAGGAGACCGGACCGTCCTTGCGCCGGTACTGCATCACGGCGGACAGCGGGAACACCCACAGCAGCCGTACGACGACGACCGTCGCGGCCACCGCCACGACTCCGGCCACCAGCGGCCATCCCCGCTCGGCAGGGTCGAGTTCGCGTACGAGGGTGGGCAGTTGCAGACCGATGAGCGCGAAGACCACGCTCTCCAGGAGGAACACGACCGTCGCGTAAACGGCGTGGACCTGGAGCCGGATCGGCGCGTTGGTGAGCCGGTGACCGGTGCTGCCCATGACGACGCCGGCCACGACGACGGCCGTGACGCCCGAGGTGTGCAGGTCCTCGGCGAGCACGTAGGCGGCGTACGGGGTCACGAGGGAGACGACCGTCTCCAGGACGGGGTCCTCGGTCCGCCTGCGTATGAGTGCGACGAGCCCGGCGACCGCGGCGCCGACGAGCGCGCCGCCACCGCCGAGTTCGGCGAACCGGCCCGCCGCGGCGGGCACGGCGAAGGCGCCCGCGGCGACCGCGGTCCCCACGGCCACCTTGAACAGCACCAGGCTCGTCGCGTCGTTGAACAGGCTCTCCGACTGCACCAGGACGCGCACCCGGGCCGGCAGTGCCAGCCGCCGGCCGAGCGCCGTCACCGCGACGGGGTCCGTGCTGGCCAGGACCGCGCCCAGGACCAGCGCCATCGGCGCGCCCAGCGGGGTCAGACGGGCCGCCACCGCCGCGACCGCGGCGGCCGATGCCAGGACGAGGCCGAACGCGAGAACGGTGACCGGACGCCACACGCGCCGCAGTTCCCGCCAGGAGATCTCCTCGGCGGAGGCGTAGAGCAGCGGCGGCAGGACGACGACGCTGATCACCTCGGGCGCGACATGCACCGCCGGGACCCAGGGCAGCAGTCCCACGGCGAGCCCGGCGACCACGAGCAGCGACGGCGCGGGGACCCGCCAGTGCCTGGCACCGGTGGCCACCGCGGTGGCGAGTGCCACGAGGAGGAGGACGGCGGTCAGGACGGTCATGTGAGGGTCCCCACGAGAAGAGCCGGCAAGGCTGACGATGTGCACTTTCCGCCGACCAGACTTCCCGGCACTCCACTGGGGAATTTACACGATCCTGACGGCGGCCCGAGCGCGTTGCGGCGGGTGCGGGCTTGGCCTGCGGCCATAACGCGATATAGCGTTAGTTCGCGAATCGTGTATCGCGTGTCACCGAAAGCCGCCAACCCGAACGGGGTGAGGACATGCCGGGAGAGATCTCGCCCGCCGGTGGACCGTCCGGAGCGGGCGCGCCGCCCGCGCTGCGCGCCTCGCACGCGGACCGGGACCGGGTCGTGGACATCCTGACCGCCGCCGCGGGCGACGGGAGGCTGACCGCCGCCGAGCTGGACGAGCGCCTGGAGGCCGCCCTGTCCGCCCGGACCCTCGAGGAACTGGCCCCGCTCACCGCCGACCTCCCGGTGTCCCCCGCGGCACCGGGCGTGGCCGCGGGGGACGTCAAGGAGGTGGTCCGGGTGGACCACCGCGGCGGCTCGTTCCGCCGCGTCGACCGCTGGGTCGTGCCGCGGCGTATGGAGATCGAGTCGGAGTGGGGCGAGGTCGTGCTCGACTTCACCCGCGCGGTGATCACACAGGACGCCCTCCGCATCGACATGGACGTTCGCGGCGGCTCCCTGGTCCTGGTCACCCGGCCGGGCATCGTGGTGGACACCGACGCGCTGGCGGTCCGCTACGGCAAGGTCGACATCCGGCCCGCCGCCTCGGCCGGCACACCGGTCGCGCTGCGGGTGGAACTGGTCGGCGACATCGAGTTCGGCAAGGTCGTGGCACGCCCGCCCCGGCGGACGTTCCGGCAGTGGCTGCTCCGCCGCCCCGCCGCGCTCCCGGCGCCCACCGGCTGACCCACCCGGCGCACGGGCGCGGTGCGAGCGCCCCCGTACCGGCCGACTCGGCCCGCGACGGGTCCGGACCCGCGATACTGACCGGCGACGAGCCTCCCGCCCCCGGACGCCCGGTCCCGCAGCATGCCCGGCGTGCCCCGGCGCCGGGGCCCGTGACCTGCGGTCGCAGCCCGAACCGAAGCCGACGTCCGGAGCCCCGCATGCCTCCCCTCACCCTCCTCCGGCTGTACGGCGCGCCGACCGCTCGGCGAACTGCTCTTCTCGGCCGAGACCGTGGCCCTGTGCGTCGTCGCGGCCCTGCTCGTCGTCTTCCTCGTGACCGACCTGAGGTCCGGCGGGCGGCGGGCCCGCCATCGCCGCTGACACCGCGACGTACAGCCGGCCGAACCCTCACGCGGATGTGCCCGGGGGAGTCCGTGCACCCACCGGCGGTGTACGTCACGAAGGCCGGTACGATCTGCAGCGATGCGCAGTGACGGACGAACCGGCCGAGGCGGTGCGATACCCGCCCGCCTGAGCGGTGTCGTCCTCGTCCTGTTCGGACTGCTCGCCGTGCTGGGGGTATGCGGCCACGCCGGGACCCCGGACGAGCGGCACGGACCGCCGCGGACCGTCGTCTCCTCCCCGGTCGCGTCCGTCGCCGCCGAGGTGTGCACGGACGCCCACGACCCCGCCGAGCGGGGCAACGGCTGCTCCCCCGCCGAGCACACACCCGTGACGCTGGGTCCCGCTCCGCTCCCCCATCTCGCGGGCGCCGGGCTGCCGTCGGGGTGGCCCCCCGCGGCCGCCGCCGCGGGACTCAACGCGCCGTCCCCCGGGACCGTGCGCTCTCTCGACCTGCACATGCTCCAGGTTCAGCGGACGTAGAAGGATCACCCGCACCGGCGCCAGCCGCCGGTGCGCACCGTGACATCACCCCACCTTCACCTCCACCACCACCGCCGCGTCGCCGACGCGGCGGGGAATCAGGACATGCCATGGGTTCCGCCGATTCCAAGGCCAGGACCGCCGACCGCCGTGCCCGCGTCGAGGAGAGCCGCCGCCAGGAGCAGGCCCGCGAACGCCGCAACCGGATCATCACCATCACCGCCTGCACCGCGATCCTCGCCGGACTGGTGGGCGGCGGCGTCTACCTCGTGAACTCCGCAGGCGGCGGCAGCGACGACAAGACCGCCGCCGCGGGCTCCATCAACGGCGAGAAGACCTGGTCCGGCCTCACCCAGAACCACGTCACCAAGAACGTCGACTACCCCATGAGCCCGCCGGCCGGCGGCGACCACAACCCCGTGTGGCAGAACTGCAACGGCGACGTCTACGACAAGCCGGTCACCGACGAGAACGCCGTCCACTCGCTGGAGCACGGGGCGGTGTGGGTCACGTACACCGCCAAGGCGACGGACGCCGACCTCAAGACGCTCAGCGCCCGTGTCTCCAGGACCCCGTACTCCCTGATGAGCCCCTACGCGGACCAGGCCTCGCCGATCACGCTCACGGCGTGGGGCCACCAGCTCGGCGTCACCAAGGCCGAGGACCCGCGCGTGGCGCGGTTCTTCGACACCTATGTGCAGGGCGACCAGACCCCGGAGCCGGGTGCCCCCTGCACCGGGGGCAAGGCGTCATGACCACGCTTCGGGGCACGGGCAAGCCGCTGCTCGCGCTCGGCGGCGCCATGGTGCTGGTCGTCCTCGCCGCCCTCGCCTTCTCCCTGCTCACGGCCAGGCATGGCGGCGGCAGCGGGACCCCGGGCACGGACTCGGCGGACGCCAGCTTCGCGCGGGACATGGCGATCCACCACCAGCAGGCGGTGGAGATGTCCCTCGTCGTCCGCGACCGCACCGACGACGAGGACGTCCGCAGGCTGGCGTACGACGTGATCAACACCCAGGCCAACCAGCGGGGCATGCTGCTCGGCTGGCTGGAGGTCTGGGGGCTGCCCAAGTCCTCGTCGAAGCCGCCCATGACGTGGATGGGCCACGACATGGCCTACACACCGCACGACGGCTCGCTGATGCCGGGCATGGCCACGAACACCGAACTGGCCCGGCTGAGCGCGGCGAAGGGCGAGGCCGCCGCAGTCCTCTACCTCCAACTGCTCACCGCCCATCACAAGGGCGGCGTGGCGATGGCGGCGTCGGCCGCGGACCTGGCCCGCACCGAGGAGGTGAAACGCCTCGCGGCGGGCATGGTCCGGGGCCAGGATGCGGAGATCGAACTGATGGCCGACATGCTCGCGGCGCGCGGCGCGAGCGCCACGGCCTGACGACCCGTCCGGGGTGCCGGGGGGCCGTCCTCCTCGCTGCACCCCGGGGACGGCCGCGGACGGTGCTCCTTTCCGCGCCCGGACGTGATCACACCGGCCGACGCCCGCTGTAGCATCGACCGCCCGCGCGACAGGGCGGCCGAACGCCGGGCCGGGAGTGGCGAATCCGTGCGCACTTCGGACGTACCGCACTCCGCTGCAGGGAGGAAGGCCGAGTACAGCGCCGCCGCCTGGCTGATCGGGTGGGCGGTCTCCTGGGCTCGGGGCTGGTGACCTCGGTGCTGCTGCTCGGCTCCTGGGCGGACTGTCATCTCGGTCGTGATGCCGCCTACCAGTTCATCTGGCCGGCGGTGGCGGCGACCGGTGCGGCGACGCTCTCGACCGTGCTGTGGGCCGTGATGCGCAAGGCGACCGGGCGCCGGAGGCTGTTGCCGCCGCTGGCGTTGACCGTACTCGCCACGACGGTGATGCTATGGCCGGAACTGGCACTGTGGTACGTCTCGCCGGGCCACCCGGCCGGCGCGTGCGAGCAGGGCGGCGCGCCGCCGTGGTGGCCGGGTGGGCTGCCTCTGTGACAGCGGCGTGGACCGGCACGGGAGCGTGCCGCGGCTCCCGCGGGCGATACCAAGGCTCGCCGGGGCCGTTCCGGACGCTTTTGATCCCCCGCGCGTCGCCGCAGGTCACTGCCGTCTTATCGAAGTTGACAACGGTCACCGGTGCAGTCTTTGCCGATCGGCGTGCCCGTGTGTTTCCCTGCCGTTGTCGTACCTGATCGGGGAGGTCGCCGCACCATGAACGCACACGGCCACGGCCACGAGCACGGCCACGGGCAGCACCAGGGGCATGGGCACGGGGTGGCCGAGGACGCGGACCGACGGTGGCTCGGGCTGGCGCTGGGCCTGATCGCCGGATTCATGGCCGTCGAGGTCGTCGTCGGTTTGCTGGTGGGGTCCCTCGCGCTGCTCTCCGACGCCGCGCACATGCTCACCGACGCCGCCTCGATCGTGCTGGCGCTGGTGGCCATGCGGCTGGCGGCGCGGCCCGCGCGGGGCGGTTTCACGTACGGGCTCAAGCGGGCCGAGATCCTCTCGGCGCAGGCGAACGGCATCACCCTGCTGCTGCTCGCGGTGTGGCTGGCCTACGAGGCCGTACGGCGGCTCGTCTCGCCCCCGGACGTGGCGGGCGGCCCGGTCCTGGTCACCGCGCTGGCCGGGGTGGTCGTCAACATCGGCGCGGCCTGGTGCCTGTCGAGGGCCAATCGCAGCTCGCTCAACGTCGAGGGTGCCTTCCAGCACGTCCTGAACGATCTGTACGCGTTCATCGGCACCGCGGTGGCGGGGCTGGTGGTCCTGCTCACCGGCTTCGTCCGCGCGGACGCCATCGCGACGCTCGTCGTGGTCGGCCTGATGCTCAAGGCTGGTTGCGGGCTGGTCCGCGAGTCCGGGCGGATCTTCCTGGAGGCCGCTCCGGCCGGCCTCGACCCGGACGAGGTCGGCGACCGGCTGGCCGCGCACGACGCCGTCACCGAGGTCCACGACCTGCACATCTGGGCCATCACCTCCGGCCAGCCGGCGCTGTCCGCGCACGTCCTCGTCCAGCCGGGCGGGGACTGCCACGCGGTCCGCCGCGACCTGGAGCACCTGCTCGACGCGGACTACGGCCTCAGCCACACCACCCTCCAGGTCGACCACGCCCCGGCCGAACTCCTCACCGTGGGCGGCGGTCCGGCCGACGGGGGCCATACGGCGGCGGGCCACTGCGGCGAGTCCCACGGCCCGGTGCACCACGCCGGGCCGCACGGGCACTGACCGGCCCGCTCATCCGATGCCGGGCACGAACTGCACCACGGCCATGTCGATCAGCTTGATCCCGAGGAACGGCAGGATCAGCCCGCCGAGGCCGTACACCAGCAGACTGCGCCGCAGCAGGTCGCCGGCCGAGGACGGGGTGTAGCGCACGCCGCGCAGCGCCAGCGGGATCAGCGCCACGATGATGAGGGCGTTGAAGATGATCGCCGAGGTGATCGCCGACGTCGGGCTGTGCAGCCGCATGATGTTGAGCCCGCACAGCCCGGGATAGGACACCGCGAACATCGCGGGGATGATCGCGAAGTACTTCGCCACGTCGTTGACGATGGAGAAGGTCGTCAGGGCACCCCGGGCGATGAGCAGCTGCTTGCCGACCTCCACGATCTCGATCAGCTTGGTGGGGTTGGAGTTGGGGCGACGCGGACGAACTCGCCGCCTCGGGGCACGCCTGGGGTGCGTTCCGCTCGGGGCGTCTGGTCTCGCTCGCGTGCACCTATTTCCTCGGCGGCGACTACGAGGACCTCGCCGTCGTCACCCTGCGGGACCACCGCCGGGAGGGCCTGGCGCTCGCGTGCCTGGCGGGACTGTGCGACGACGTCGCCGCGCGCGGTCGTACGCCCAGCTGGACGTGTTCCCGCGGCAACCGGCCCAGCCGGCGGCTGGCGTGGACGGCGGGCTTCCGCCTGTTCGGCGAGTATGTCCACTACGCCGTCGGCCGTCCCGCCGGGTGGGGTCACCCGGGAGGGATGACGCGCGCCCTCAGAGCGCGTTGACGCCCCTCAGAGCGCGTTGACCGCCGACGGGGCGCGCTCGGCACGGGCCAGCGCCCGCAGCAGGGCCGCCTGGCCGTGCCTGCGGGCGGAGAGCCGTACGAGCAGCGTGAGCACGGAGTCGAAGGCGGCGTCGGGGAGTTCGGGACCGGGCACGCCGACGCTGACGGCGAGGTCGTCCATGTGGACGGCGAGCTCCATCATCCGCGTGACCAGGAAGTCGTCCAGGCTCAGCGCCCACCCCGTCTGGGGCAGGTACACGCCTCGGTCCCCGCTGAGCGCGGGAAGCCCGTCCCGCTGCTCGGCGAGGGCGTCCCACGCGCGGTCCAGCACGGCCGCGGCCCCCGCGGAGGCGATCCCTTCGCCCTTCGCCCGGATGCCCGCGTTGACCTCGGTGTCGTGCGGCGCGCCGAGCCAGGCGGCACGTGCGTAGTGCTCCAGCAGGGGGATCGGTGCCTCCTCCGAGGCCGGCTCCCGCAGCACGGGACCGACACTGAGGATCTGGTACGCAAGGTGCCCGGCCAGGCCGCCGGTCGTCATCTCCGGCAGGGCGCTGGGCCCGTTCCATGACGCGGCTACCTCCGGGGCGCCGAGCAGTGCCACCGCCCGGGCCGCCGTGTCCAGGTAGGCAGGGCTGAGACTCATCGGACCCCCGTGATCGGCGAGCTCTCATTGTGCGCCACCGTGGGACGCGGGGGGAACAGCCCGCGCGCTCCGTCCGGTGCGGCCGGCGGGCGGGCGGGCGGGCGGGGTGACGACCGCTCAGGGTTCGAAGCGGTAGCCCATGCCGGGGACGGTGATCAGGTGGCGGGGGTGGGCGGGGTCGGGTTCCAGCTTGTGCCGGAGGGTGGCGAGGTACACGCGCAGGTAGTTGGTGCGCTTCTCGTTGCCGGGACCCCACACGTCCCGCAGCAGCCGGCGTCCGGTGACCAGCCGGCCGGGGTTGCGCAGCAGCGGGGCGAGCAGCCGCCACTCGGTGGGCGTGAGCCGTGGAACCTCGCCCTTGCCGGAGCGGCGCACGACGGTGAACGCGCCCAGGTCGACGCGGTAGTCCGCGATGGTGACCGTCTCCGGCTCCTCCAGGACGGGTGGCCGGCGCAGCACGGCGCGCAGGCGGGCCGCCAGCTCGTCCATGGAGAAGGGCTTGGTGACGAAGTCGTCGGCTCCGGCGTCGAGGGCCTCGACCTTCTCCTTCGGGTCGGTCCGACCGGACAGCACGATGATCGGCAGCGGGCTCCAGGCCCGTACGCCGTGGATGATGTCGGTGCCGGCCATGTCCGGCAGTCCGAGGTCGAGGATGATCGCGTCGGGCGGCCGGCGGGACACCAGCAACAGGGCCGTGGTCGCGTCGGGGGCGGTGGCGACCGCGTAGTGACGTGCCGTCAGGTTGATGTCGAGCGCCTTGAGGATCTGCGGCTCGTCGTCGACGATCAGGACGCGCCTCATGTCAGCGCCTCCTTCTCGCCGGCGGGCGCGGCGGGCACCTCGGCCGCACCGCGGGCGGCGGGCAGGGACAGGACCATGGTGAGACCTCCGCCGGGGGTGTCCTCGGGGGTGAGGGTTCCGCCCATTGCCTCGGTCAGGCCACGGGAGAGGGCGAGGCCGAGACCGAGGCCGGTGGTGTTGTCGGTGTCGCCGAGCCGCTGGAAGGGCTCGAAGACCCTGTCCCGGTCGGCGGGCTGGAGGCCCGGACCCCGGTCGGCGACACGGAGTTCGATGCGCGGGCCGAGGGCGCTCGCGCTGAGCAGGACCGCCGTGCCCTCGGGGGCGTACCGCTGGGCGTTGGTCACCAGGTTGGCGATGACGCGCTCCAGGAGCGGCGGGTCGGCCAGGGCTTCCGGTATGTCCTCCAGTCCCTGGGTGATGACGGGGATCGGGCTCTCCGCGAGGCTGTCGAGGGCGAGCGAGGCCACCTCGGCGACGGAGGCCGGTTCGAGGGCCAGGCTGAGCGCCCCGGCCTGCAGCCGGCTCATGTCGAGCAGGTTGTCCACCAGCCGGTTGAGCCGGTCCAGGGACACCTCGGCGGTGGCCAGCAGCTCCTCCTGGTCCTCCGCGGAGAACTCGACCTCGCGGCTGCGCAGCGAACTGACGGCCGCCCACGCACCGGCCAGGGGCGTGCGCAGGTCGTGGCTGACCGCCGCGAGCAGGGCCGTCCGCAGGCGGTCGGCCGCCTTGACCGGCTCGATCTCCGCGGCGGCCTCCGCGAGCCGGGCCCGCTCGAGCGCGGAGGCCACGTGTCCCGCGAAGGCGATGAGCACGCGCCGCTCGGAGGCGGCGAGCCGGCGGCCGCGCAGGACCAGTACGTCCTCCGGCCCCACGGGCACCGCCACCACCCCGTCCGACGCGTCGGCCGGTGTCCCCGCGGTGTCGGCGGTGCCGTGGACGAGTTCGGCGGAGTCCATGCCGAACGCCTCGCGCGTACGCTCCAGCAGCGCGTCCACGGCCTGGTCGCCGCGCAGGATGCTCCCGGCGAGGGAGGACAGCGTCTCGGCCTCGGCCGTGGCGTTGGCGGCGCGTCTGGTCAGGCGCAGGGAGCGGTCCACGATCGTCGCGACGGTGACGGCGACGACCGCGAAGACGGCGAGCGCCAGCACGTTGTTGGTCTCTCCGATGGTGAACCGGCCGATGGGCGGTATGAAGTACCAGTTGAGCAGCAGCGACGCCGTGACGGAGGCCAGCAGCGCGGAGACGACGCCGCCGATGCAGGCGACGCCGACGACGGTGAGCAGGAAGAGCAGGGCCTCACTGGTGAGGTTCAGATGCCCGCGGGAGTTCGCGAGCACCGTGGTGAGCAGCACGGGGAGGACGAATCCCGCGACCGGTCCGGCCACCTTGCGCGACAGCGGCAGGCTGCTGCCCGTCGTGGGCAGCAGGCGGCCGCGTCCGGCGCGTTCGTGGGTGACCATGTGGACGTCGATGTCGCCGGAGCGTTCCACGATGGTCTCTCCGACGCCGCGTCCGGTGAGGAACTGCGCGAGCCGGCCCCGCCGGCTGGTGCCCATCACCAGCTGGGTGGCGCTCTCGGCCCGCGCGAAGTCCAGCAGCGCTTCGGGGACGTGGTCGCCGACGACGGAGTGGAAAGTGCCGCCGAGGCTCTCGACCAGGGCCCGCTGCCGGGCGAGGGCGGCGGGCGAGGCGTCCACGAGACCGTCGCTGCGCGCGATGTGGACGGCGAGCAGGTCGCCGCCGGCCGAGCGGTCGGCGATGCGGGCCGCCCGGCGGATGAGGGTCTCGCCCTCGGGGCCGCCGGTCACGGCGACCACGACGCGTTCCCGGGTCTCCCAGACGCGTCCGATGCCGTGTTCGGAACGGTACTTCTGCAGTGCCTCGTCCACGCGTCCGGCGACCCAGAGCAGGGCGAGTTCACGCAGCGCGGTGAGGTTGCCGACGCGGAAGTAGTTCGACAGGGCGGCGTCGACCTTCTCCGGCGCGTAGACGTTGCCGTGGGCCATGCGGCGGCGCAGGGCCTCGGCGGGCATGTCGACCAGCTCGATCTGGTCGGCGCGGCGGACGACCTCGTCCGGGACGGTCTCCCGCTGCGGCACTCCGGTGATCTTCTCGACGACGTCGTTGAGCGACTCCAGGTGCTGGATGTTGACCGCGGTGATGACGTCGATCCCGGCCTTGAGCAGCACGTCGATGTCCTGCCAGCGCTTGGCGTGGCGTCCGCCGGGGATGTTGGTGTGGGCCATCTCGTCGACGAGCGCGACCTGCGGTGCGCGGGCCAGGACCGCGTCGAGGTCCATCTCGGTGAAGGCGGTGCCCCGGTATTCGCGTTCGGCGCGGGGCACGGTCTCCAGGCCGTCGAGCATCTCCTCGGTGCGCGGCCGCTTGTGGCACTCGACGTAGCCCACGACGACGTCCGTCCCGCGCGCGGCCCTGCGCCGGGCCTCGTCGAGCATGCGGTACGTCTTGCCGACTCCGGGGGCCGCCCCGAGGAAGACCTTGAGTCTCCCGGGCCGTCCGCGGGGGGTGCCGGCCGAGGCCGGGACGACTGGCTGCGTCACCGGGAGTCCCTCCTTGTACGGGTGTTACGCCGCCCGGCGACGCAGGGGGTCCCTGCGCCGCCGGGCGGCGTGGTGCGAGCGGTAGGGCCGTGACGCAAGGTCACTTCAGTTCGGTCAGCGCGTGGTTGAGTTCCACCACGTTGACCCGCTCCTCGCCGAGGAAGCCGAGTACCCGGCCCTGGACGTGGTCGTCGACCAGCTTGCGCACGGCGGCGCCGTCCAGGCCGCGGGCCTTGGCGACCCGGTCGGCCTGCTCACGGGCGTACTCCGGCGAGATGTGGGGGTCCAGGCCGGAGCCGGAGGCCGTGACGGCGTCGACCGGCACGTCCTCGGGGGCGACGCCGTCGAACTCGGCGACCGCGGCCCGGCGCTCCTTGATGGTCTTCACCAGTTCCTCGTCGTTCGGGCCGAGGTTGGAGGCACCGGTGACGAGCGGGTCGTAGCCGCCGGGCCGCGGCTGGAACCACTTCGGGTCCGGCTGGGCGACCTCGTCGGCGTCGTCCGGGTTCTTCTTGGGCAGGTTGAAGCTCTGGCCGATGAGGCTGGAGCCGACGGTCTTGCCGTCCTGGGTGATCGTGGAGCCGTTGGCCTGGTCGGAGAACGCCGCCTGGGCGACGCCGGTGACCGCCAGCGGATAGACGATGCCGGCGATCACGGTGAACACCAGCAGCATCCGCAGCGCGGCCACGTGGTTGCGTACCACGGTGGGCAGGGAGCCGAACATGATGGATTGCCTTCTTCTGTCAGCTGAGGCCGGGGATGAACTGGATGATCAGGTCGATCACCTTGATGCCGACGAACGGCAGCACGAGACCGCCCAGGCCGTAGACCCAGATGTTCCGGGTCAGCAGCGCAGAGGCCGATGACGGCCGGTAGCGGACGCCGCGCAGCGCCAGCGGGATCAGCACGACGATGATCAGGGCGTTGAAGATGATCGCCGAGGAGATCGCCGACGTCGGGCTGTGCAGCTGCATGATGTTGAGCTTGTCCAGGCCCGGGTAGGCGATCGCGAACATCGCGGGGATGATCGCGAAGTACTTCGCCACGTCGTTGGCGATGGAGAAGGTGGTCAGGGCGCCGCGGGTGATGAGCAGCTGCTTGCCGATCTCCACGATCTCGATCAGTTTGGTGGGGTTGGAGTCCAGGTCCACCATGTTCCCGGCCTCCTTGGCGGCCGAGGTACCGGTGTTCATGGCCACGCCCACATCGGCCTGGGCCAGCGCCGGGGCGTCGTTGGTGCCGTCGCCGGTCATCGCGACGAGCTTGCCGCCCGCCTGCTCCCGCTTGATCAGCGCCATCTTGTCCTCGGGCGTCGCCTCCGCCAGGAAGTCGTCGACCCCCGCCTCCTCGGCGATCGCCTTGGCGGTCAGCGGGTTGTCACCCGTGATCATCACCGTGCGGATGCCCATCCGCCGCAGCTCGTCGAACCGCTCCCGCATGCCCTGCTTGACGACGTCCTTCAGGTGGATGACACCGAGGACCCGGGCCGCGCTGTTCTCCTTGACGGCGACGACCAGCGGCGTGCCGCCCGACTGCGAGATGCGGTCGACCAGCGACTGCACCTCCTCGCCGGCCCGGCCGCCGTTCTCGGCGACCCACGCGGTCACCGCGGACGCGGCGCCCTTGCGGACCTGGCGGCCGTCGACGTCGACGCCGGACATGCGGGTCTGGGCGGTGAAGGGCACGAACTCGGCGTGCCCGAGCTCGCCCTCGTGCCGGGCCCGCAGGCCGTACTTCTCCTTGGCCAGCACGACGATCGAGCGGCCCTCGGGCGTCTCGTCGGCCAGCGACGACAGCTGCGCCGCGTCGGCGAGCTCCGCGTCCCCGATGCCGCCGACCGGGAGGAACTCCGCGGCCTGGCGGTTGCCCAGGGTGATGGTGCCGGTCTTGTCCAGCAGCAGGGTGTTCACGTCGCCGGCGGCCTCGACCGCGCGGCCGGACATGGCGAGCACATTGCGCTGGACCAGGCGGTCCATGCCCGCGATGCCGATGGCCGACAGCAGCCCGCCGATGGTCGTCGGGATGAGCGCGACGACGAGGGCGGCGAGGATGACGATGCTCTGCTCGGCGCCCGCGTAGATCGCGAACGGCTGCAGGGTGACGACCGCCAGCAGGAAGACGATGGTCAGCGAGGCCAGCAGGATGTTGAGCGCGATCTCGTTGGGCGTCTTCTGCCGGGAGGCACCCTCGACCAGGGCGATCATGCGGTCGATGAAGGTCTCGCCCGGCTTGGACGTGATGCGGACGACGATCCGGTCCGACAGCACCTTGGTGCCGCCGGTGACCGCCGACCGGTCACCGCCGGACTCCCGGATGACCGGGGCCGACTCACCGGTGATCGCCGACTCGTCGACCGACGCGACGCCTTCGACGACATCGCCGTCACCGGGGATGATCTGCCCGGCCTCGACGACCACGTGGTCGCCGAGCCTCAGCCCGGAGGCCGCGACCTCCTCCTCGCGGGGCGAGCCGGCGCCCGGCCGCCAGTCGGTCAGGCGGCGGGCGACCGTGTCGGTCTTGGTCCGGCGCAGGGTCTCGGCCTGCGCCTTGCCGCGGCCCTCGGCCACGGCCTCGGACAGGTTGGCGAAGACCACGGTCAGCCAGAGCCACACGGTGATGACCCAGGCGAAGACACTCGGGTCCTTGATCGCCGAGAGGGTGGTCAGGACCGCGCCGACCTCGACCACGAACATGACCGGGTTCTTGATCATGACCCGCGGGTCGAGCTTCCTGACCGCGTCGGGCAGCGCCTTCAGGAGCTGCTTCGGGTCCAGCATGCCGCCGGAGACCCGGTGCGGCTGCTGCGGCCCGGTCGGTGCGTCCCCCGGCGAGGCGGGGGGTTCGAGGGTGGTCAGGGACATCAGGACAGACCTTCCGCGAGCGGACCCAGCGCGAGGGCCGGGAAGTAGGTGAGGCCGACGACGATCAGGATCACGGCCGTCAGCAGGCCGACGAACTGCGGCCGGTGGGTGGGCAGCGTGCCCGCCGTGGCCGGCACCGGCTGCTGCCGGGCCAGGGAGCCGGCCAGCGCCAGGACGAACACGATCGGCAGGAAGCGGCCGAACAGCATGGCCAGGCCGAGCGCGGTGTTGTACCAGTCGGTGTTGACGGTCAGACCCGCGAAGGCCGAGCCGTTGTTGTTGGCCGCCGAGGTGAACGCGTAGAGCACCTCGGAGAAGCCGTGCGCACCGCTGTTGAGCATGCCGGCGCGCTCACCCGGCAGGGCCATGGCCAGGCCCGCGCCGACCAGCACGATCGCCGGGGTGGTGAGGATGTAGAGGGAGGCGAACTTCATCTCCCGGCCGCCGAGCTTCTTGCCCAGGTACTCCGGGGTGCGGCCGACCATCAGACCGGCCACGAAGACCGCGATGATCGCCAGGATGAGGATGCCGTAGAGGCCGGAACCGGTACCACCGGGGGCGATCTCACCGAGCATCATGTTGAAGATCGTCATCCCGCCGCCGATCGGCGAGAACGAGTCGTGGAAGGAGTTGACGGCGCCGCATGACGTGAGCGTGGTCGAGACCGCGAACAGCGCCGAGGCCCAGATGCCGAATCTCTGCTCCTTGCCCTCCATCATGCCGCCCGCCGCGTGACCGGCCTGGCTGCTCACGCTGTGCAGCTCGTTCGCGGTCACGATGCCGACCGAGGCGATCCAGATCACGGCCATCACGGCGACGATCGCGTAGCCCTGGCGGTTGTCGCCGACCATACGGCCGAAGGTGCGCGGCAGGGAGAAGGAGATCACCAGCAGGAGGTAGATCTCCAGCCAGTTGGTGAAGGCGTTGGGGTTCTCGAAGGGGTGGGCGGAGTTGGCGTTGTAGAAGCCGCCGCCGTTGGTGCCGAGCTCCTTGATGACCTCCTGGGAGGCGACCGGGCCACCGGTCAGGCTCTGGTGGTCACCGACGAGGGTCGAGATGGACTCCACGCCGTGGAAGTTCTGGACGACGCCACCGGCGACCAGCACGATCGCGAAGACGAAGGCCAGCGGGAGCAGCACCCGTACCACGATCCGCGTGAGGTCCACCCAGAAGTTGCCGATGCGGTCGGTCTTCTTGCGGGTGAAGCCCCGGATGAGAGCGGCCACGACGGCGATGCCGACGGCGGCCGAGACGAAGTTCTGCACCGCCAGACCGGACATCTGCACCAGGTGGCCCATGGTGGACTCACCGGAGTAGGACTGCCAGTTGGTGTTGGTGACGAATGAGGCGGCCGTGTTGAACGACACGCCGGGCGTCACGGCGGGCATGCCTATGGACAGCAGCAGGTGGTTCTGCAGCCGCATGAAGCCGTAGAGGAACAGGACGGAGACGGCCGAGAAGGCGAGCACGCTCCGCAGGTAGACGGACCACTTCTGGTCCGCGTCGCCGTCGACCCCGCCGAGCCGGTACGCGAGGCGCTCGACTCTCAGGTGCTTGGCGGAGGTGAGGACGTGGGCCATGTAGTCGCCCAGCGGCCGGAAGGTCAGGGCCAGCGCGCCGACGAGCGCGAGGATCTGGAGCCAGCCCGCGAGGGTGTCGTTCACTAGAACTTCTCCGGGTAAATCAGCGCCAGCACCAGGTAACCGACCAGGGCAACGGCGACGACGAGTCCGACGACGTTTTCGGCGCTCACAGCCGCTCCGCCCCCTTGGCCACGAGGCCGAGTACGGCGAAGACGACGACGGTGAGGACGATGAAGGCCAGATCTGGCATGCGGAGGCACCCCGGTAGTCGAATGGGGACAGGCCGCGCGCCCGGTCGGGCTCACGGCGCCGGCGAAGCACCGGCCTCTGTAGCGAATCGCCCCGCGGTTCTCCTGACGAGGTCTGTTAGCGGGTTCCTGACGCGGCCCCCGAGCGGCTTGACGGCACCTTGACGTCGGCCGGGCCGAACGGGGGACAGGGTGGGAGAGGTCTTCCCGTGCCGCCGGCAGGGCTCAGAGCCCGGGCACCAGCTCCCCGGGCGGGGGCGGGGGACTGCGGCGGACCCCCGGACGTTGACGCGCGCGAGAGGGAACGCCCTGCCGTCGCTCGGCGCCGCCTCCCGGGGCCGGTTCCCGGCGGGGTGCCGCGCACCGCGCCGGATGTCCGGCCCGTCCTCGCCATGGGCGGTCTCACCTGCGGCATCGGCCGCCACGCACTGCCGGGCAGCCCGTCCGGGCCGTCGCTCCCGCCGGACACGCTGCCCGCCACGACCGACGCCGTCGGGCCCGGGCACAACGGTGATCGCCGCTGCTCCGCGCCGCACGACGGCGGTGCTCCCGTACTCCCCGGAGCCGGGGCTCAGTGGCCCGCCGTGGCCTCGCCGACGGGCTGGTCGAGTACCCGCAGGCCGGCGGCGAGGTGCGTGCTCACCGCGATGGCGGCGAGGACCCCGCCGAACGCGAGCGTCGCCGCCGTCGGGACGTGGCCGGTGACCACCACGACCACGACGGTGCTCACCGCGGCCGTCGATCGGCGTGGGCATGGATCCACACAAGTCCGGGAACGGTCACGGCCGGCCCGCCGGGCGACGGCCCACCTGACACCTGCGGCAGCGCGCGAAGTGCGGTCAGCCGTCCAGCCAGCCGCGTTCGTGGGCGAGGAGCGCGATCTGGAACCGCGTCCGGGCGCCGAGGGCGGTGCCCGCCTCGCTGACGTGCTTCTGCACCGTCCGGCGGCTCACTCCGAGCACCCTGGCGATTGCGTCGTCCTTCATCCCCGTGGCCATGAGGTGCAGGATCTCCCGCGTCCGTTCGTCGGTCTCGACCGCCTCACGCTCGCGCCGCGGGACGGGCCAGTCCTGCCGGCTCTCCAGCGATACCGGTGTCGCGCGTTCCCAGAGGCTCTCGAAGAGTGCGACGAACACCTCGATCAGGGCCGGGGAGTGCACCACCAGTGATCCCGCCGAGGGCCGGTCGCCGTGGAGCGGGAGGAGGGCGGCGGTCCGGTCGAAGAGGGCCAGCTTGACGGGGAGCCGGGTGCCGAGGCGGAACTCACCGCCCACCGCGGTGCCGCGGATCGCGGTCTCCAGGGAGACCTCGTCGGTGAAGCCGTCGGCCTCGTACACCGACCGCAGCCGCACTCCCGGGGCGACGGCGGTGCGGTCGGGGTCCCGGTGCCCCGAGTCGTCCTCGGTGCCGGTCACGTAGGGCGGCTTCGCCAGGTGCAGCACCTCGCTCCTGCTGCCCTTCAGCAGGTGCGCGTAGCGCGCGGCTACCTCGTCGCCGTGTTCCAGGACCTCCACCAGGTTCGGCGCGCCGGGGCGCGCGACGGAGTGGTAGAGCTCGTCGAGCTGTTCCATGAACAGCTCCGTACGGGCCAGTTCGCTCCGCCGGCGCGCGAGCAGGGAACCCAGCGAGGAACGCGGCGGGCCGGCCTTCCAGCGCGGGGACCCGCCGGGGATACGGATGACCAGGAGCTCGTCCTCCAGGGACCGCAGCACCCGTTCGGCCTCGCCGGCGGTCGTGCCGGCCGCATCGGCCACCGCGGCGGCGTCCGCCGAGGGGTGGCCCACCAGGTATTCCAGGATCCGGCCGCCCAGGGGGTCCAGCCCCGTCCCCGCCCAAGGACCGCCCGATGAGACACCCATGCAGCCTGCCACCCCTGTACGTCCGCGCCCCGCTTGATGATCGTACGCCTCGCGGAACGGCCGGCGGGGGCCCGGTCCGGCGTGTGCCGGTCCAGGCCCCCGTCGGGGTGGTGCGGTGTCGCGGCCGCTCAGCGGCAGGTGCCCGCGGGGCGGGCGCGGGTCACCAGGTCGGTGTCCGTGGTGGTGGTGTCCATCCACAGGACGCGGCTGCCGGTCCCGGCGGCGGCGTTCGACTGCTGGCCCTTGCTGCAGGAGACCCGGCCCAGCGGGGTGCCCTGCGGGGTGAACTGCCAGAGCTTGGCCAGCGAGTCGTTGTAGTCGTCGAAGACCTGCGAGAACGAGGCGTACACGGTCAGCGTGACCGCGGTGTCCGACGCCGTGAGGCCGAACGCCCGGACGGGGCGCGGGCCCTTCTCCGCGATGAGGTCGGTGACGGCGGAACCGTCGAGGGACGCCCGGCGCAGGGTGGTGAAGTCGTCGTCGGTGTAGTCGGTGTCGATCAGCCAGTACACACCGGCCGCGGTGATCACCGGCGTGCTGATCCACTCCGGCTGCGAGGGCGCGCCGAGGGTCGTGGTCTTCCCGGTCCCGGTGTCGAAGACCTCCACGGCGACCCCGTAGGTGCCGTCGAACATCCCGTCGTGGATGTACGCGATGCGCCCGTCCTTGACGGCGGGCTCGACGGCCTGGTTGTAGTCCCGGCCGAGCGGCACCTGCCGCGGGGTGGTGTCGCCGCCCTTCAGGTACAGGACCCGCTGCAGCGAGGTCGCCTCGTCGCGGCGGGACCAGGCGACCGTGTCGCCGTCGACGCTCAGACCGCTGATCTCCGAGGTGGTGCTGTACAGCGTCTTGACGGCGCCGCCGCCCACGGGCGCGGACAGGATGTCGTAGGTGTGCACCCAGGGGTCGTCCCCGGGGACGTCGCCGACGGCCACCCACACCACGCGCTTGCCGTCGGTCACCGGGCTGAGGTGCGAGCGCCCGTCGACCGGGGAGATCCGGTGGGCCTTGCCCTTGCCGTCGGTGCGGCCGGTCCAGACGGCGTAGGGCTCGGTGCCGTCGGCGCTGGACTTGGGCGCCGCCCACCAGTCGCCGCCCGCGGCGGGGCTGTTGCCGGTGCCGACGTACGACATCAGGGTGCCGAGCCGGCCGAGCAGGACGTCGCTGTCCAGGCCGAGGTTCCGCTCCCAGCCGGGGACGATGCCGTGGGCGTCGAAGGCCTTCTTCACCTCGGCCATGCGGTCGCCCTTGACGTGCAGGGACTTGGCGGCGGCGATGACCGCGTCACGGCCCTCGTCGAAGCCGTCGAGGGGCGTGATGTAGGAGGTGAGGGCCTTGTAGACGATCTTGTCGGCCAGGTCGCCGCCCAGGCTCTCGCGGATGTCCCAGAGCGCGCCGCTGAAGATCGTGGAGTTGACGTGCACGCCGCCGTTGTCGTAGGCCGAGCCGAGGGGCAGGCCGAGGAAGCCCTTCGTGGTGGCGCCGTCGTTGAGGTCGCGGAAGGCGCAGTCCTTCGGCGCCCGGGTCCGGCAGAGGTCGCCGCCGATCAGGCCGGCCTCGGGGTCGGTCATGGAGGTGTGGTTGACGGTGACGTCGATGACGTTGCCGAAGTAGTCGGCTATCGCCTCGTTCATGGCGCCGGACTGGCCCGCGTAGACGAGGTCCGCGGTGTGCTCGACGACGCCGTGGGTCATCTCGTGGCCGACGACGTCGAGGTCGGAGGCGAGCGACCGGTACTCGTCGTCGCCCGTGCCGTAGACCATCTTGGTGTGGTCCCAGAAGGCGTTGACGAACGGCGAGCCGAAGTCCGTCACGCCGACCAGCGAGTTGACGGCCATGCCCTCGCCGTCGAGGCTGTCGCGCTCGAAGGACTGGCGGTAGAAGTCGTAGACCTTGCCCGCCGCCCAGTGCGCGTCGACCGCGCCGGTGTCGGTCAGCTCCTGACCGGCCTTCGGGGTGGGAATGGCGAACGGCACGATGCCCTCGGGCCATTGGCCGGCGACGTCCTGGTACCAGACGCTGGATGCGTCCCAGGTCTGGATGACGTTGTGCTGCTTGCTGTCCGCCATGTGCGCCGAGTCGCGCAGCAGGTACTGGCCGGTGGCGGCGTCCTTGGTCAGGTACAGCGGCACCGTCGTGCCGTTGAGGAGGGTGCCGCTGCCGGTGACGCCCGCCGGGCCGGTGGCGGGTGAACCCGGCTTGCCCGACGTGCCGGTCGACCTCATCGAAGTGCCGCTGCGGTGTGCGGCGGCGCCCTGCGCCGGGGCCGCCGGCGCGAAGGTGGGCAGCCCGCCGTACTCGAAGAGCGCGACACCGGTGGCGGCGTCGACGTAGACCTCCTGGACCACGGGGGCGCCGGTGGACGGGTCTGTGCCGCGCACGGTGACGTGGCGGGTCAGCACGCCCTTGCCGGTGGGCAGCACGGTCAACCCGCGGTCGGTGCCGGACAGGGTGTCCGCCCCGCTCTTCGCGTGGGCGGGGCGGTAGCCGCCCCTGGCCAGTTCGGTGCGGACCTGCCGGACCGCGGCCTCCACGGCCCGGCCGGCGGGGAGCTTCGCCTTGGCGGTGTCGACGTCGAGCGCGGTGAAGTAGGAGCCCGAGGTGCCGGTGACGGTCCGCTTGCCGTCCTTGTGGCTCATGCGGACCACGTACTGGGCGCCGAGTACGGGCACGCCGCGGTACTTCTGGCCCAGGCGCACCGTCTCGGTGCCGTCGGCCTCCGTGTCCACGGAGTCGGTGACCAGGTCGCGGTCGGGCGACGGGATGCGGTAGCGGTCCTTGTGACCGGCCAGGTGGGTCCGGGCCGCGGTCGCGGCCGGCACGGATGCGTCGACCGGGTCGGTCAGCCCCTCCACCAGGGCGGGAGTGCCGGTGGACGGCTCGGGGTCCGCGACCGGCACGGCCGGTTCGGCGGCGTGCGCCGGGGCGGACAGTCCGGTGACGCCCAAGGCGGCGGTCACGGCCAGGAGGACGGACAGACCGGCGCGGCCTGGCCCATGAACCGGCCTACGCCGTATGCGTGATGACATGAACAAGTGCCTCCGACGGCCCGGCACAGCCGGGCTCGGTAGTGGGACATCAGACGTTCGGCGCACCATCGCGCCCGCGGCTCGCCCTGCACCCTCGCCGCCGCACGGACGGATGACAAGACGAAATCCGGGGGGAGTACGCGCAGTTGCGCACATGAGAAGCCTTCGCGGAGCGCACCGCACACAGGCCGTATGCGGTGGGCGATGCCGTTGCCGCCCGGTCGGTCCCCGCGCACGAGCGGACGGCGGCCGGTGACCGGGCCGCCCGGCGGACGCGTACGAGCAGAGCGTTCACACCGGGGCGCCGGCCGTTCCCGGCCCCGCCCTGAGGCCGGGAACGGTGACGAGGACGTGTTCGAGGACGGGCACGCCGAGGTACACGCCCCGGAACCCCTCGTCGGCCGCCCCCGGCCGGCCCCGCCCGCCGTGCGCCGGCGGCCCGGCCGCCGGATACTTCAGACGGGAACGCGGGAGGTCGGTATGGGCCGTTTCGATGGGAAGACCGCGGTGGTCACCGGTGGCACGAGCGGCATCGGCCTGGCGGCCGTCGAACGCCTCGCGGCGGAGGGTGCGCACGTGTTCGTCACCGGCCGCCGGGAGCCGGAACTGCGGGACGTGGTCGCGGCGGTGGGCGCGGACAAGGTCACGGGAGTGCGCGGCGACGTCGCGGTCCCGGCCGAGCTGGACCGGCTGTTCGCGCGGATCGCGGAGGCCGGACGGCGGATCGACATCCTCTTCGCCAACGCGGGCGGGGGCGAGTTCGCCCGCCTGGAGGACGTGACGGAGCGGCACTTCGACGACACGTTCGGGGCGAACGTGAAGGGCCTGCTCTTCACCGTGCAGAAGGCGCTCCCGCTCCTCAACGACGGCGCCTCGGTCATCCTCACCGGTTCGACGGCGGGCAGCGGCGGGGTCGAGGCGTTCGGCGTCTACAGCGCCTCGAAAGCCGCGGTGCGCTCCTTCGCCCGGACCTGGGCCAACGAGCTCAAGGACCGCGCCATCCGGGTCAACACCATCAGCCCGGGGCCGATCGAGACCCCGGGGATCAACAGCCTGGCCCCCGACCCCGAGCAGAACCGCCGCCTCTTGGACACCCTGGTCGCCAGTGTGCCGCTCGGCCGCATGGGGCGGCCCGAGGAGGTCGCAGACGCGGTAGCTTTCCTCGCCTCCGACCAGAGCACCTTCGTCACCGGTGTGGAGCTCTTCGTCGACGGCGGCCAGAACCAGGTGTGACGCCGTTGACCGCGCCCTCCGCGGGGGGACGCACGCAGGTTATGGACTTTGTGGTACAAAATAAGAGTTCCGTACCGCGCGGTCAAAATCCTCGAGAGGGTGCGCCGTGGAGACCGGCCGAGGGGCGCGCTTGACACGGCACCCTGGGCGACCTAATTTCATATCGACCACTACATAACTCACCACCGCCTCCCTCGCAGCCCCCCACGGGCGGCACGCGAGACGCCGAGGGCATCCCTGCCGAGTAATGTAATAAAACTTGTTACATCGGCTGGGCGCGGTGGTCACCCATTGCGATTCGGAGAAACACCATGGGACAGCTTGACGGCAAGACGGCCATCGTCACCGGCGGCACCAGCGGCATCGGCCTGGCCACCGCGCAGCGGTTCGCCGCCGAGGGCGCGCACGTGTTCGTCACCGGCCGCCGCCAGGACGCGCTCGACGCCGCCGTGGCCGGGATCGGCCCGCGTGCCACCGGCATCCTCGGCGACGTCTCCGACCTGGCCGACCTCGACCGGCTCTACGACGCCGTCGCCCAGCAGGGCCGCCGCGTCGACGTGCTGTTCGGCAACGCCGGCGGCGGCAGCTTCGCCTCCCTGGAGCAGGTCACGGAGGAGCACTTCGACCAGACCTTCGGCAGCAACGTCAAGGGCCTGCTCTTCACCGTCCAGAAGGCGCTGCCGCTGCTGAACGACGGCGCGTCGATCATCCTCACCGGCTCCACCGCCGGGTCCGTCGGCAACGAGGCCTTCGGGGTGTACGGCGCGTCCAAGGCCGCGGTGCGCTCCCTCGCCCGGACCTGGGCCAACGAGCTCAAGGGCCGCGCCATCCGCGTCAACACCATCAGCCCCGGCCCGATCGACACCCCCGGCATCGACGGCCTCGCCGCCGACGCCGAGCAGAGGGCACAGCTGAAGGGCTTCCTCGCGGGCCAGGTGCCGCTCGGCCGGATGGGCCGCCCCGACGAGGTCGCCTCCGCGGCCGTCTTCCTCGCGTCGGACCAGAGCACCTTCATCACCGGCATCGAGCTCTTCGTCGACGGCGGCGTCAACCAGGTCTGACCGTCCGCGGTCTCCCCGCCTCGGGGCGGGGCGCGGGGGACGGCAGGGGGGCCGGTCCGGCAGGCGTCGGTTGCTGCCGGACCGGCCCCCCTTCCCGCAGTACAGCCGTCGGCTCGAACCCGAAGCGCCGGCGGAACCAACACGGACCGGACGTATGCCATGGACTCGGGACGGACGGGAATCCGGGGCATCGAACTGCCGACCGCCGCTCCCGGAGCGATCCGGCACGCCGCGGCCGAACTCGATGCGATGGGCTGGGGGGAGCCCTGTGGATCCCGGGACTCGGCGGCGGCGAGATCCTCGGCGACCCGGAACGGCTGCTCCGCACCACCCGCACCGCGAAGGTCGCCGGTCGGCGTGCTGAGCATCTGGTGCCACCAGGCGGCCGAATGCGGCCCGGCCCCGCTGGTGGCCGCCTCCCATATCGCGCCGGCGGCGGGCTCTCTTCGGCGGGGCCGTCGTCGACGCCTACGGCTCCGGGCCCACGTTCGCCCTGGGTGCCGCCCTCGCGGCACCGCCCAGCGCCGGCACCGCGCATCGCGCATCCGAGTAGCGCGTCCGGCGCACGGGGCCCGCCCAGCGGGCGGCTCAGCGCTGCCGGGCGAGGGTGTCCCGGAGCACGTCGGCGATGGTGGTGGCGGCCAGTTCCCGCTCGATCCGCTCGTGGAGCCCGTCGTAGACCTGCTGCAGGGCGGGGCCGACGCCGAAGCCCACGGGGCAGTCCGCGTTCGGGACGCCGGGGTGCAGGCGGAACAGCGTGCCGTCCTCGACCGCCCGGTAGACGGCCAGCAAGGTGATCTCCTCGGGTTCGCGTACGAGGTTCCAGCCCGCTCCCGCGCCGCGTCTGGACTCGACCAGTCCCGCCCGGCGCAGGTCCCCCAGGCAGCGCCGGATGACCACGGGATTGGTGTTGACGCTGCCCGCGATCCGGTCCGACGTGGCCGGCGGCCCGTCGTTGCGCCGGTCCAGGGCCATCCACGTGAGGACGTGCACGGCGATGGTCAGCCTGCTGTTGGCGCTCACGGCCCACCTACCTCCTCACGGGCAACACGGCTCGCCCGTCCCACAAGGTCGATCCCACACCCATCGTAGGCGGCCGGGACGGGCCGTCAGCCGGCCGCCGACTCCGCGGACTCAGCAGACGGAGCGGACTCCGGGGGTGCCACCGGCCAGGCCCCCAGGGCGAGATCGACGACCCGGTGCAGTTCCTCGCGGCTCGCGCCGCCCGCGGCCTGGACGGCGACACCCTGGTACACGGTGATGAAGTAGCGGGCGAGATCGGCGGGATCGGCCCCGTCGGGGAGTTCCCCGTCGGCCCGGGCCTTCTCCAGTCGCAGGCGCAGCGCCGCCTCGCCGGCCGCCCGGCGTGCGGTGAGTTCGTCGCGCACCGCCTCGGCCCCGGGAGAGGAGGCGAGCCCGCCCTGTACGGTGAGGCAGCCCGGAGGGCACTCGGGCCTGGTCGTGGCATCGGCGGCGCCGTGCAGCAGGCGTTCGACGACGCGGCGCGCGTCACTCTCGGCGAACGCCTCCCGGATGTACCGGGCGGGGCCGTCGGCGTAGTGGTCGAGGACCCGCTTGAACAGCTCCTCCTTGTTGCCGAAGGCGCCGTACAGGCTGGGCGGGTTGATGCCCATGGCCCGGGTCAGGTCCGAGATCCCGGTGCCCTCGTAACCCTGACGCCAGAACACCTCGAGCGCCCGGTCGAGCACCTCGTCGACGTCGAAGGCACGTGGCCGTCCTCCCGCCATCCTGGCCTCCTACTCCCAAAAATCTGTAGCGTCCACTATAATATCGCGCCGGTCAGGGGCGGGGGAGGCGGGCCAGCGCGGCCCGGCCGATCTGCAGCAGCGCCGGGGCGTCCATGCGCGTCTTGGCGAGGAACTCCATCCCCTGCAGGACGGCCAGCAGCAGCCGGCCGAGTTCCTGCGGGTCGGCCCCCGGATCGAGGTCGCCCTCCCGTTGCGCCTCCTTCACACACCCCGCCAGGAGGTCCTCCACCTCCCGGTAGGTCGCGCGGGAGCGCTCGACCACGTCCGGTTCCTGACCGTGGAGCTCGGACGTGCTGTTGACCAGGAAGCAACCGCGCCGCCGGACGTCCGACCCGTATCCCTCGGCGGCGCCCTCCAGCAGACGGTTCAGCCGCCCGATCGCCGGGCCCGGCCCGCTCAGCGTTTCCCGGACCGAGGCGAGCTGCTCGGCGCGGTAGTCGTCCAGCACATGGAGGAACAGCCGCCGCTTGTCACCGAACGCCCCGTACAGGCTGCCCTTGCCCAGCCCGGTGGCGCTCGTCAGGTCCTCCAGCGAGGTGGCGGCGTATCCGCGGTCCCAGAACACCTCGCGGGCAGCCCGCAGCACCTGCCGCTCATCGAAACTCCGGGGACGTGCCATGCGCCGATGATACGGATTCTTGACCTAACGGTCCATTTTCGTCCCGGCCCGCCGAACCTCCACGGCGCACTCATCCACAAATTGCAAAAATCTTCAATTCGCTACATGATGATGTCGCTGTGCCACGGCCGGACGTGTCGGGCACAGCGACAGGCCGCCCCTGGCAACCGGCCGGGGCGATGGACGACGGGGCCGGGGTCGGCGCACGGTGAGTTGGCTGGCACAGCGGGTGCGGGGCCGGATGCGGGAACTCCTTCCCGCGCGAGCGGATCTGGCGGTGATGCGGCGGCAGCCGCGCCGGGACCTGCTCGCCGGGCTGACCGTGGCGGTCGTGGCCCTGCCGCTCGCGCTCGGCTTCGGGGTGTCCTCCGGGCTCGGGGCGGAGGCCGGGCTGGCCACGGCGGTGGTCGCGGGGACGCTGGCGGCCCTGTTCGGGGGGTCCCAGGTGCAGGTCTCGGGTCCGACCGGGGCGATGACCGTGGTGCTGGTCCCGATCGTCGCCCGGTACGGCCCCGCAGGGGTGCTGACCGTCGGCCTGATGGCAGGCGTGCTGCTGATCGGGCTGGCGCTGCTGCGGGCCGGACGGTACATGCGCTACGTGCCGGCGCCGGTGGTGGAGGGCTTCACGCTCGGGATCGCGTGCGTGATCGGCCTGCAGCAGGTGCCCGCGGCGCTCGGGGTGCCCACGCCGGACGGCGAGAGGGTCGTGGCGGTGGCCTTCCGGGCGGTGCGGGAGTTCCTGGCCCATCCGCACTGGACGGCCCTCGCGGTCTCCGCCGGGGTGGCCGGGGTGATGCTGGTGGGTGCCCGGTGGCGTCCGACCCTGCCGTTCTCCCTGCTGGCCGTCGCCGCCGCCACGATCGTGGCCGAAGCCGCGGACCTCCGACTGGCGCGCATCGGGCACCTGCCGTCCGGGCTGCCCGCGCCCTCTCTGGGCTTCCTCGACCCGGCCGCGGTCTCCTCGCTGCTCGCGCCGGCCGTGGCGGTGGCCGTACTGGCCGCGCTGGAGTCGCTGCTGTCGGCGACCGTCGCGGACGGGATGACGGTGGGGCAGCGCCACGATCCGGACCGCGAACTGTTCGGGCAGGGCCTGGCGAATCTGGCCGTCCCGCTGTTCGGCGGAGTGCCGGCGACCGCGGCCATCGCCCGCACCGCGGTCAACGTCCGTACCGGGGCGGGATCGCGGCTGGCCGCGCTGACCCATGCCGCGGTCCTCGCGGTGATCGTCTTCGTCGCCGCGCCGCTGGTGGGCAGGATCCCGCTGGCCGCGCTGGCGGGGGTGCTGCTGGCCACCGCGATCCGGATGGTCGAGGTCGGTTCGCTGCGGGCGATGGCCCGGGCGACCCGTGCCGACGGTGCGGTGCTGGTCCTGACCGCGGGCGCCACGCTCGTCCTCGACCTGGTGTACGCGGTCATCATCGGGCTCCTCGTGGCCGGAGCGCTGGCGCTCCGCGCGGTGGCCCTGCACGCGCGGCTGGACCAGGTGCCGCTCCACGAGGACCTGCCGGGCGAGCACAGCGCCGAGGAACACGCCCTGCTCGCCGAGCACATCGTGGCCTACCGCATCGACGGGCCGCTGTTCTTCGCCGCCGCACACCGCTTCCTGCTGGAGCTCACCGAGGTGGCCGACGTGTCGGTGGTCATCCTGCGGCTCTCCCGCGTCACCCACATCGACGCCACCGGCGCCCTGGTCCTGAAGGACGCGATCGACAGGCTGGACCACCGCGGCATCACCGTCCTGGCGTCCGGCCTCCGGCCCGGACAGCGGCAGGCGCTGGACTCGCTGGGGGTGCTGGACGCACTGCGGGCCGCGGGACGGGTGTACTCGACCACCCCGGAGGCCATCGAGGCCGCGCGCGACCGGTTGCGCCGCGCGGGAGTGCTGCACGGGGAGGCCGCCCGATGACCCCCGCGTACCGCATGACCGACCTGTCCGGAGCCGAGGCCCTGTGGCTGCTGGAAGGGGCCCGCGACGGCCGCCTGGTCTATGTGCTGCGCGGCACCGCGACCGTCCGCCCCGCCGCCCTCGTCCTGGAGTACGGCGCACTCGTCGTACGCGCTCCGGTCCCGCTCGCGGTGGTCACCCAGGGCGGCGAAGTGACGTACCACTGCGACCGGTTCCACCGCACCACGGGGACGGGCTGGTCGGTCACGGCCACCGGGCCCGTCCAGGCGCTCACGAACACGCACGAGGCCGCCCACTACCTCCGTACGCTCACCGGCTGGGTCCACGGACCGCACGACGCCCTGCTCCGGATCCACCCCCTCACCATCCAGGGGCACCGGCTCGGCGGACCGCTCGGCGCGGGCGCCCGCGCCGGCGACGACGGCAGGCCCGGCACCCGGTGACCGGTCGTGCGATGCTGCAACACCGCCATGTGCTGACGCTGCCGACCGCGCCCCTGTCCGTGACCCTGGCCCGCAGGACGGCCGAGTACGTCTACGCCTCATGGGGCGTCAACCCGGCCGACCCCGTGCTCGGGCGGGCCCTGCTGATCCTCAGTGAACTGGTCACGAACAGCGTCCGGCACACCGCCGGCGTCCCCCCCAGCCTGGACGTCGTCTACGCGACGGGAGGCGGCGTACTCGCCTTCGCCGTCTACGACCGGCATCCCCACCGGCCTGATCTGCTCCGCGCCGCCTCGGCGGGCGGTGGGCTGGGCATGGTCGCCGAGGTGACCGCCGAGTGCGGCGGCACCGCGACCGTCCGCCCCGACCCCGGCACCGGCGGCAAGAGCATCTGGGTCACCCTGCCGCTGCGGTGAGCCCGGCGGGGCGCTCACTTGGGGGCGTGCTGCCCCAGGTAGAACAACAGGGTGATGAAACCGGCGATGAAGTGGGTGACGAAGACGTAGACGAGGACGCGCAACAGCACCGCCCGCTGCTTGTACTTCTCCGCCCCCGTGTCCTTGCCGCCGCCGGCCGCGGTGCTCACGCGGCGCCGCCCGCCGTGCCGGGCGCGGGCACCGCGGCCCCCTCGTCGGTCTGCCGCAGCTCGGCCAGCAGGTCCTGCTGGCCGGTGAGCAGTTCCGTGAGGATCCGGCGGGCGGCCCGCAGCAGTTCCGCGACATCACCGCCGGCCAGCTCGTACACCACGGTGGAGCCGCTGCGCGTGGCGGTCACGATGCCGGAGCGGCGCAGCACGGCGAGCTGCTGGGAGAGGCTCGAGGGTTCGATCTCGATCGCGTTGAGCAGGTCCCGCACCGGCTTGGGGCCGTCCTGCAGGAGCTCCAGGACGCGGATGCGCACAGGATGCCCGAGCATGCGGAAGAACTCCGCCTTGGCCTGGTAGAGCGGCACCTGCACTCCGACCACCCCACCTTCTGAAGAGACTTGCAAAATGAAGAACTCTTCAATCCTAGTCCACGGCGGGCCCACGGCCGCCGGCTGGCCGGAGGAGCCGGAGGCCGGGATGAGAGGCTTTCACCCGCAGTTCGCCACGGACGAGGAGCAATCAGTGATCGACGACGACCGCGTGGGCCCGCCCCTTCTCGGCGGCGAGCGCGAGACCCTCCGGGCCTTCCTCGACTACCATCGCGCCACGCTGGCCATGAAGTGCGAGGGACTCACGGACGAGGAACTGCGGCAGCGCTCGATGCCCCCGTCCACGCTGTCGCTGCTCGGCCTCGTCCGGCACATGGCGGAGGTCGAACGCGCCTGGTTCCGCCGGGTGTTCGAGGATCACGACGCGCCCATGGTCTGGTCCGACAGGATCGACTTCCAGGCGGCCTACGACGCGAGCGCGTCCACCCGCGCCGAGGCATTCGCGGCGTGGGAGGCCGAGGTGGAGAACTCCCGGCGCATCGAGAGGGAGGCCGGGTCACTGGACCTGGCCGGGCACCAGCCGCGCTGGGGCGAGGACGTGTCCCTGCGGATGGTCATGGTGCACGTGCTGCTGGAGTACGGCCGCCACAACGGGCACGCGGACTTCCTGCGCGAGGGCGTCGACGGCACCGTGGGCGCCTGACCGGCGGGGCACGCCGTCAGGGCACGGGCCGCATGCCCGCGCCGTACGCGGTGCGGTGGCCGGGGACGACGACCCGCGCCGCCGGGGACTCGCGGCGGACCTGGGCGGCGTGCGGCACGCCTCCGGCCCCGAGTTCCTGCCGGACCTGGTCGCGGCGGGCCACGGCATCGCCTTCGGCCAGGGGCCGGCGGCCCGCGAGGCGCACGGGCCACCCCGTCCGTGGCCGGTGGTGTTCGAGCGAGGGGGCGGGCACCCGCGGCCCGGGCGGGGTGGCCGTTCGAGCGGACGCCGGAGAAGCTGGGCGTGGGGGAAGAGCGCGAACGCGGGGCGAGTGGACCGAGGTGATCACCGATGGCGGACGAGAGCGTGAACTACCCGGGTCCGATCGTCCCGGTCGGGCACGTCGAGCCCGTCCCGCGGCGCATCCGGGCGCTGGTCGGCGGCCGTCCCGTCTTCGACACCCGGCACGCCCTGTACGTGTGGGAGTGGCCCGGCTACCCGCAGTACAGCATCCCGCTGCGGGACCTGGCCGACGGCGTGCTGACCGACGACGGCCGGATCGGCCGACTGGGCCCCGGGCCAGCGCGGCGCCATTCGCTGCGCGTCGGGTCCGAGGTCCGGGAGGGCGTGGCATGGGTCTGGGACGAAGGGGCCCCGGAGCCGCTCCTGGGCACGGCCCGCTTCCGCTGGGAGGCGCTCGACGCCTGGTACGAGGAGGACGAGCAGGTCTTCGTGCACCCGAGGAGCCCCTACACCCGGGTGGACGCGCTGCGCTCCTCCAGCAGCGTCCGCGTGGAGGTGGACGGCACAGTCCTGGCGGACGCGCCGACCTGCGTGACGCTGTTCGAGACCGGTCTGCCGACCCGCTACTACGTCTCCCGGGTGCACGTGGACTGGACCCGGCTGCGCCCCACCGACACGGTGACGCGCTGCCCGTACAAGGGAACGACCAGCGGCTACTGGTCGTTCGGCAGCGAGGTCACCACCCACGCCGACCTCGCATGGACGTACGACTTCCCGACGGTGGCGTGCGCCCCCATCGCGGGCATGGTCGCGTTCTACAACGAGCACGTCGACCTGTACGTCGACGGATCGCCGCTCCCGCGGCCCACCGCCCTGTCGCGCGCCGTGTGGGACAGGCAGCGCCGCGCCCGCCCCTGAGGCCCCGCCGCGCCGCGCCGCGTCCCGCCCGGGGCGGGCGTGGCCTGCCCGGGGCGGGCGTGGCCTGCCCGGGGCGGGCGTGGCCTGCCGGGCCGGGCCGCCGGATTAGGCTGTTGCGCATGACCGTGGTGGTGGAAGTGGTGCAGCTCCTGGTGTCGCCCGCGCACCGGTACATGGGGCGGCCGTCCGAGGGGCCGTCCGCGGCGCACGAGGGCGAGCTGGTGCGGAGCGCCGAGGTGCGCAAGGGCCTGGGGATCGTGGGCGACCGCTACTACGCGCGGCCGGCCCATCGCGACGCCGCGATCACCCTCATGGCGGCGGAGAGTCTGCCACTGGACATCAACCCCGCGACGGACCTCCGGCACACCCGCCGCAACGTCCTGCTCCGCGGTGTCGACATCGATGCGTACGTGGGCTCGACCGTGTCGCTGGACACGGGCGCCGGGCCCGTCCTGCTGGCCGTGCGGCGCCCCGCCAGACCGTGCGCCTGGATGGACGCCGTCATCGGGCCCGGCGCGCAGCGCGCGTTGCGGGGCAAGGGCGGGGTGCGGTGCACGCCCCTCACCGACGGCGTACTGACGCTGGGGACGGCGGAGTTCGCGGTCGTCGCGGACGAACGGAAGGCCTCGTAACGGGGGCGTGTGGTCGGGCCCTCCGGGGTCGCGGCGGTGGGACCGCGTCCCGGTGGCACTCTCCGCCCTCCCGGCCCTGCTGCTCACCCGACACTCGGCGGTGCCGAACGCAGCCGGACGCCGGGGAAGCCTGCTGGAGACGTTCCTGCCGTGGCTCGGGCTGGGCGTTCCGGCTCTGCTGTGCACCGCCCTGCTGTGCCGCGCGGTTCCCGACGGCCCGGATCGACCAGATCATGGTCCGGTCCGCCACCGTCATCGACGTGCGTCCACTGCCCGCGACCGGGAGCGATCATCTGCCCGTCGCCGCCCGCATTCACTTCTGACGGTACGTCAGCAGGTATGTAAAGCCATGACCGAACCCATGTCGGCGCACGGGGCGGTGAACTGACGATCCATCAGCTTTGCCCCTCCAGGCGGGCGAGCTCACCGGTGCCTGCTGAAGCAAGATTAGCTGATGCTTCGTCACCCGGTTGGACATCTCTTCACATTTTTCTTATGCGCCCCTACCCATTGCCTCTGACCTGCGGAAATGCATCGAGCGATGCCACGGCCCCTCCCCATTCGGCCGTACACCACCGCCGGTCTCGGGGTGCGGAGCGGCTGCGGATGATCGCCATATAGGTCTCGAGGACGCGGTAGCAGTCGTGCCGGGGGCCACATCCCGCCTGCCCCGTCCACAAGGAGGTTCAGCTCCATGCGTGGTGCTCGCATCCTGGCGATGGCGACGATGACCGCTGCGGCGGTCGTCCTTCCGAACTCGCAGGCCTTCGCCGTGGTCGACGTCAACGTCGCCCAGAACGGACGATCCGTCACCGTCACCGCCAGCTCCGAGGTTTGCCAAGCGCCCGGCGCGATGGTGAACGCCAACGCCTTCCCCTCCGGCCTGCTGCGCAACGCCCTGTCCCTGAACGCGACCACCCCGGGCGGTCCGCTGACGGGCACGTTCACCATCCCCGACGACGCTCCGGCGAACACGTACACCATCACCGTCAGCTGCATGATCGGCCCGAAATCCGACCAGGGCAGCGTCGGCACCCTCACCGTGCCCGCCGGAAGCAGCACGACCGGTGACCGCGACGGCGGCACGACGACCGACAACCCCAGCACCGTCCCGGACGACGGCCACGACAACGGAGACGACGAGTACGGCGACGACTACGAGGACGACTACGGCAACTACGGCCGCGGCCGGGACAAGTGCTCCTGGTGGGGCGGCGGGCACGGGCGCGGCGGCCACGGCCGCGGTGACGACCGGGGCGACCGCGGGGACCGCGGCGACGACCAAGGCGACGACCACGGGCGCGGCGGCTACGGGGACCGGGGTGGCTACGGCGACCACGGCGGTTACGGCGACCGGAACCGCGACCACGGCCGCAAGTGCTACAAGCGCCACCACGGCCGCGGCTACGGCCGCGACTACGACCGCGACAACGACCGCGACTACGGCTCGCCCGACACGGGCCTCGGCGGCTCCACCGGGATGAACGTCACCGAGAGCCTCACCGGTGCGTCCCTCCTCGTCACCGCGGCCGCCGGCGGCGTGTACTTCCTGCGCCGGCGTCGCGAGAACCGCGGCGAGGCCTGATCGACCCCGCATCACCCCGTACGGCACTCCGCCCCGGGCCCGGACACGGGCCCGGGGCGGGCCGCTGTCCGCCCCCCTCCCGGACCCTGACGCAACCCGCTCGGTGCCCGGCGCGGTTCACTCCTCCGGCCTAAGCGGACCGTCCGGCCGGACACGCTGCGTGGTGCACTGATCACGCACCGCAAGGTGAACGAGAGGCGTGGTGATGAAGGCAGAGCGCTCCCCCGGCCGAATATCCCGCACGTCCCGCCGCAGGTTCCACGGGGCACTCGCCGTGCTCGGCACCTGCGCGATGCTGCTGACCGCCTGTACGGCCACGCACCCGCGGCGGACCGCCGCGCAGGCTCCCGCCGGAGCGGCGGGCACCGCCGCCGCGGCCGTGCCGCCCGGTCCGGCCCGCCACTACCGGCAGAAGCTCGCCTGGAAGCGCTGCGCGGACAAGCCGTCGTTCCAGTGCACCACCCTCAGCGCCCCGCTGGACTACGCCCACCCGGAAGCGGGCGACATCCGCCTGGCCGCCACCCGGCTGAAGTCCACGGGAAGCGGCGCGGAACGCATCGGCTCCCTGCTCTTCAACCCCGGTGGCCCCGGCGCCCCGGCCATCACCTCGCTCTGGTCCTACGCCGGCGCCTTCTCGCCCGCCGTGCGCGCCGCCTACGACCTCGTCGCGGTCGACCCGCGCGGGGTCGGCGGCAGCACCCCGGTGGACTGCGGCACCGGCGCGGCCGGCAGCCCGCTGGGGCTGCGCGCGCCGCGCGCGCTCCGCGCGGACGACGCGCCGCACTTCCTGGCGGCGGACGAGGCGGCCCGGGACACCGCCGCCGCGTGCGAGCGGCACGCCGGGCGCCTGCTGCCCCACGTCGGCACGCTCGACACGGCCCGTGACATGGAGCTGCTCCGCGTCCTGCTCGGCGACGAACAGCTGCACTTCCTCGGCTTCTCCTACGGCTCCTACCTCGGCGCGAGCTACGCCGGCCTCTTCCCGTCCCACGTGGGCCGCATGGTGCTCGACGGGGCCGTGGACCCCACCCTCGACGGCTACCACAGCCTCCTGGACCAGGCGCGGGGCTACCAGATCGCATGGGACGCCTTCGCGTCCGACTGCGCCGCTCGCCGCGGCTGCCCGGTCGGAGACTCCCCGAGGGCGGCGGGACACCTCCTGGACGACCTGGTGGACGCCCTGGACCGCACTCCGCTGCGGCAGGGCAAGGACGTCGTCGTCACCGGCGCCGACCTCCTCAACGCGGTCATCACGGGGCTCATGGCGCCGGAGTGGAAGACGCTGCGTGCCGCGCTGCGCGAGGTGCGGTCCGGCGAGAGCACCGCCGTGCGGCGACTCACCGGAGCCGAGGAGGACAACGGGCCGAGCGGCGACGCGTTCGTCGCGATCAGCTGCCTCAGCGGCACGCTCGGATCGCGCGCCACCCCCGCGCGGGCGCGGGGGTGGCTCCCCGAATTCGTCCGCGAGTCGCCCCAGTTCGGCGAGGTCTTCGCGGAACAGCTGTCGTCCTGCGCCCACTGGCCGGTCCCCGTGGACCAGCCGGCACGGCCGATCACCGCACCCGGCGCCGCCCCGATCCTGGTCGTCGGCACCACCCGCGACCCGGCGACCCCCTACGCCGAGGCCGAGGCGCTGGCCCGCCGGCTCTCCTCGGGCCACCTCCTCACCTACGACGGCGACGGGCACGCCGCCTACCTCAGGGCCGCCGACGACTGCGTCGACACCGCCGTCGGCCGCTATCTGACCAGCGGCCGGCTCCCGCCGGCCGGCAAGGTCTGCGCCTGACATCCCCGACAAGGGCTGGGGGGCGGTTCGGGGTGGACCCTGATGCCGTGGGGGCGGCACACACGATGTGCTGGAGGTCCTCGCCATCCCCGCATCCAGGAGGAGCCCCATGCCCGTACCGAGGGCGATCGCATGAGCGGCGGAGCGCTGTCCCTTGCGGCGGCCCTGCTGTCGGCGGTGTGCTACGCGACGGCGGCGGTCGCGCAGGAGCGGACGGCGGCCGCCGGGCGGACCCCGTCCGGCGCGCTGTGGACGCTGGCGGTGACGCTCCAGGCGGCCGGGGCGGGGCTGCACGCGGTCGCGCTGCGGTACGGCACCCTGACGGTGGTGCAGGCGCTGGGCGCCCTGACGTTGGTGCTCGCGCTGCCGCTGCACGCGGCGGTCGGCCGGCGCAGGGTGCGGTCACGGG
The DNA here is from genome assembly GCF_053598835.1 of Streptomyces sp. NPDC001070. Lineage (NCBI taxonomy): Bacteria > Bacillati > Actinomycetota > Actinomycetes > Kitasatosporales > Streptomycetaceae > Streptomyces > Streptomyces sp. NPDC001070. The sequence continues at coordinate 163,319 of NZ_JBSFLB010000011.1, read as the reverse complement.
AATGGCGCGGGGCGGGGATGACCGTACTGGGACTGCTGGCGCTCCTGCTGTCGACCGCGCCGCCCGGTGCGCAACGGGCGCTGGGAGGAGCCGAGTTGACACTGCTGGCCGCGGTGACCGGGGCGGGGGCCGTGGCACTGGTCCGGGCGCCGTGGGGGACCGGCCGACCCGTACTGCGCGGACTGCGGTTCGCCACGGCGGCGGGGGCGGCGTTCGGGATCGCCTCATGCCTGACCCAGAGCCTGACGGTGCACCTCGCCGAGCACGGGCTCGGCGCCGTCGTCACCGACCCGATGCTCGTGCCCGCGGCCGCGTGCACCGGCGCGCTGGCGATCGCCGGGATGGTGTGGTCGCAGGAGGCGTACCGCGGCGGGCTGGGTGCCGCGCTGGCCACGGTCACCCTCGCCAACCCCGTCGTCGCGGGATGCGTGGGCGTCCTGCTGCTCGGCGACGGCTTCCGGGGCGGTGCCGTGGGCCTCGCGGTGGCGCTCGCGGGGGCCGTGGCGGCCGTCCGGGGCGTGGTCGCCCTGTCCCGGCCGGCGCCCGCCGCGGCCCGTCGGCACCGGGTGCCCGCGCCCCGGACGGCATCGCCCGCGGTGGCGGAGTAGCCGATACCCCGGCGCGGCGGGGCCCGGCGGGTGCGGCATGTGCGCGGTCCGGTCGGGTCCGGGGCCGCGCGCCTCGTCCGAGGAGGGTCCCATGATGCTCCGCACCTGTGCCGCCGCACTGCCGCCCCGCCACCGCCCGTGCGCGCACACCCTCCCCCGGCTCGCCGCCACCGCGCTGATGGTCCTCGCCGTCCTCGCCTCCGTCTGCGTGGCGTTCGCCGTGCACCGGGCGGAGCGCGCGCACGCGCCGGCGGAACGGGACCACCGCCGCCTCGTCGAGGGCACCGCGCGCTGACCGCGACCGGAACGGTCCTCCAGGACCACGGCTTCCGGTCCACGCCCCCGGTACGCGCCGCGTGGGAGTACCCGCGCGGCCGTGCGCGCACCGGCGAGGTGCCGCCCGCGCGGCCCGTCGAGGCGGGCGAGCGGAGACGGACCGGGTGGACGACCGGGGCTCGCTCGCGCCCCGCACCACGGCGGGAGCGCGCGGCGCGGCCCTCGTGCTGGGTGTCGTGTGCTTCCTGCTCTGCTCCGGGGCTGCCTGGGGCGCGCACCACGCCGTCGCCGCCGTCCTGATGCGCGTCCGTCTGCGGACGTGGGAGCGGGAGTGGGCACGCGTCGAACCGGTGTGGTCCGGCAGGGCGGGCTGACCGGCCACTCGTCACCGCGCACGGCGGGTGACCGGCGTCAGTGGAACAGGCGAAGGACCCGCAGGCCGCGCTCGTGTTCCTCGCCCGGACCCGCCTTGAGTTCCTCCGGGGGCTTCCAGTCGGCGTGCAGGGCCGTCCAGAAGTCGGTCCACGCCTGGGTCTCCGTCGGCCCGCGGCCGACCGCGTCGGTCCCCGGGCAGGTGACGACGTAGCCGTCGCCGTCCTGCCGGATGGTCACCGCTGGCTCGACCACAGTCCACCTCGCGTTCCGGTGCACCCGAATCACGTCAAGGGTCACCCGGTCGGCGCCGGCGCGCAACACCGCTCCGCGTGGGCCGTCCGGGGGACCTCGGAGCAGGTCGGAGGCGGGTGAGCCAGGCCGTCACGGACGACACCCGGACCGCGGCCTCCTGTCCCCCGAAGAGGAGGACGAGGGCCGCCGCGGGCGCCAGCACCATCGCGGCGGCCGCCCGGGGACTCCTGGGGCCGGAGGGCGGCTCGCCTGCCGTGTCGTCCCGCTCCACCGGCTCCGTCACCCGGCCAGGGCCGCGCGGCGGAATCCGCCGGCGAGGTAGCGCAGGCGCCTGACCATGTAGGAGAAGACCGGGCGGAAGGCCGGGACGGTGCTCCCGGGCCGGTGGGTCGTGTCGCTCATCTCGGGGCGACCCTTCTGGACGTGCACGGTGTGCGTCGGGGTTGGCGTCAGTAGGGCAGGGGCTTTCCGGACGGGGTCCGCAGATCGATCGGAGGGCGTGACGGCGCCGGCTTCCTCGGTCGCTGTACGCGGATGCGGCGCATGGTCATCACTCCTTCGGAACCGCGGCCGTTTCCGGCCGGACGCTTCAGTCCTACGCCGGGGACCCTGGGGCCCGCGTCAGGGAACGCCCCTGAAGCCACCCCTATGCCCGGTTCCTCCCTCGTCTCTTGGAGTGACCGCGAGGTGTGCGGGAGTAGTCGCCGCTCAGGCGGCCCGCGCCAGCCTTTCTAAGTCGTTGCTTATATAAGTAGCTGGTGAGACAGTGGGGGACGTGCACGCATTCGACGTACTCGGGGATCCGGTGCGACGCCGCATATTGGAGCTCCTCGCCTCCGGGGAGCAGCCGTCCGGTGCGATCACGGAGGTGATCCGGGAGGAATTCGGCATCTCGCAGCCCGCCGTGTCCCAGCACCTGCGGGTGCTGCGGGAGAACGGCTTCGCCGTCGTACGGGCGGAGGGGACCCGGCGGCTCTACGCCGTCCAGGCCTCGCCGCTGCGCGAGGTGGACGCGTGGCTGGAGCGCTTCCGCGGTTTCTGGGAACAGCGGCTGGACGCGCTCGGCACGGAGCTCGCCCGCGGGCGCCGGGAGCGGCGCCTCGCACAGGAACAGCAGCGACCGGGGACGGGACAGGCCCAGGGCTCCGGGAAGGAACAGGAAGAGACGCCATGAAGGACATCGTCGACGAGATCAACGCCATCCACCGCGAGGTCGGCCGCAGGGAGGTCTCCGGCGAGGAGGCGCGCACGGTGCTCCTGCGCCGCACGTACGACGCCGCCGCCGAGGACGTGTGGGACGCCTGCACCACCGCGGAGCGGATCGGGCGCTGGTTCCTGCCGGTCAGCGGCGATCTGCGGCTCGGCGGCCGCTACCAGCTGCACGGCAACGCCGGCGGCGAGATCCTGCGCTGCGAGCCCCCGAAGCTGCTCCGGGTCAGCTGGGTCATGGGCGAGGCACCGGGGTTCAGCGAGGTGGAGGTGCGGCTGACCTCGCAGGGCGAGGAGCGGACGGTCCTGGAGCTGGAGCACGTCGCCGTGGTGCCGCCCGGGATGTGGGACCAGTTCGGGCCCGGCGCGGTCGGCGTCGGCTGGGATCTCGTCCTGCTCGGCCTCGGCATGCACCTGGCCGGGGGCGGGATCAGCCCCGAGCAGGCGGAGCAGTGGCAGTTCACGGACGAGGCACGAGAGTTCATGACCCGCAGCAGCCGGGCCTGGGGCGCGGCGTACGCCGCCTCGGGCGCCTCGGAGGAGACCGCGGCCGCCGCGGTGACCGCCACGACCGGATTCTACGTCCCGCCCCGTCCCGAGTAGGCCCCTTTGGCGGGCCCCTCCTCCGGATCGCTCCGCGCCGGACCCGGGCCCGCCCGGATGTTCGCCCCGGGTGGCTGTCCGGAGTGCTTGCCCCGCCCGCCCTCTCGGTTTAATGTTGCAACCGGGAGACGACATGCAGAAGAAGGACTTCAGTGACGGAGCGTGCCCGGTCGCACGCACCCTGGGCGTCGTGGGCGACTGGTGGTCGCTGCTGATCGTCAGGGACGCCCTGAACGGGGTGCGCCGGTTCAACGACTTCCAGCGCAGCCTGGGCTGCGCGAAGAACATCCTGAGCGCCCGCCTCGCCAAACTCGTGGAGCACGGGGTGCTGCGCACCGTGCCCGCCGCGGACGGAAGCCCGTACCGGGAGTACGAGCCCACCGAGGAGGGCAAGGGCCTGCGGCTGATCCTGCTCGCCCTGCGCCAGTGGGGCGAGGCCAACCTCTTCGAGCCCGGGGAGGAGCGGATGGGCATGGTCGACAAGGCGACCGGGCGACCGGTGGCCCCGCTGGAGGTGCGCGACGCCGACGGCCGCAGGCTCGGGCTCGACGACATCGAGATGCAGAGACTGCCCGGCTGACCGGTGCACCGCCCCGGTCCGGCGGCGAGCCGGGGGTGCCGGACCGCGACGGGGGAAACGCGGTCCGGCACCCACACCGCACGTCTGACCGCGACGGCGCGGTTCATGCACATCGGCACCCGTCGATCCGAGCCCTGCGAGCCGCCCGGACGCGGGACGCCCGCGGTCAGTGGCCGCCGGCCGCCGGTTCCAGGACGAAGACCGGGATCTCGCGCTCGGTCTTCTTCTGGTAGTCCGCGTAGTCGGGCCAGGCCTCGACCGCGCGGTCCCACCACTGGGCCTTCTCCTCGCCGAAGACCTCACGCGCCGTCATGTCCCAGCGCTCGGGGCCGTCCTGGAGCTCGACCCGGGGGTCGGCGACGACGTTGTGGTACCAGACCGGGTGCTTGGGGGCGCCGCCCAGCGAGGCGACCACGGCGTAGCGGCCGTCGTGCTCCACCCGCATCAGGGGGGACTTGCGGATCTTGCCGCTCTTCGCGCCGCGGGTCGTCAGGATGATCACGGGCTTGCCCCGCAGTGTGGTCCCGTCAGTGCCCCCGGAGCTCTCGTACCGCTCGACCTGCTCGCGCACCCAGCTCTCCGGGCTCGGTTCGTACTCGCCCACCAATGGCACGGGATCCTCCTCCGTCTCGGTCGTACTGTCGTTGCACATCCTCGCCTGCCCACGGTCGCGCGGCGACTCACCCCTTGGCGGCCGCGCGCACGCACCGGCACAATCCGGGGCGAGGAGATCACCGCGCGGGAACTCAACCGGGCCACGCTCAGCCGTCAGCTGCTGTTGCGACGCGAGTCGCTGGGCGTCGCCGAGGCGGTCCGCCGCGTGGTCGCCCTGCAGGCGCAGACCCCCGCGTCGCCGTATCTCGCGCTGTGGAACCGGCTCACCGCCTTCGAGCCGGCGGAGCTGGACGCGGCCTTCGCCGGCGGCGAGGTCGTCAAGGCGACGCAGATGCGGATCACGATGCACGCCGTGCACGCCGAGGACCATGGGGTCTTCCGCTCGGCGATGCAGCCGACGCTCTACATGGCACGGCCCGGCCACCGTTTCGCGGCGGCCGGGCACCCCCGCGGACGCCGGTCCGCGCGGTGCTGCGCGCGCTGGACGGCGCGGTGGAGCAGCTCAAGGGACCCGACGGCACGGCGCTGTTCGACGTCCCAGGCGCCCCGCGGCCGCCCGCGGACACGCCGGCCCCGCCCCGGCTGATGGCCATGTGGGACAGCGTCCTGCGGGCCCGTGCCGACCGCGGCCGGGTGATCCCCCCGGCCCTCCGCCCGCTGGTGACCCGAGCCAACGGGGACGTGCTGCCGACGCTGCTCGTCGACGGCTACGTCGCCGGCGTGTGGCGCCCGGCCGACGGCGGCGTCGCGGCGACGGCCTTCCACGACCTGGCGCCGGACGTGTGGGACGGACTCACCGCGGAGGCCCGCTCCCTGACGGCACTGCCGGCCGGCCGTAGACCCGCGGGTCTACAGCGCTACGACCACTGGTGGGCGAAACTCCCCCGCGCGCGGGTGCGGATCTCCCGGGCTTGGGCGTGCGGCCGGGCCGGGACACGGTCACCTCCGCGCCGGCGGAGCCGCGCTCGATCGCGGGAGAACGGGTGACGCATAGTGACGGCGAGGCAGGGCACACGCGGAGTCAGGAGGTTGACGACATGGTTCCCTTGCTCCTTGTCCTGCTGCTGGCCCTGATCCTCTTCGGGGCGGGCTTCGCCCTCAAGGCCCTGTGGTGGATCGCGATCATCGTGCTGGTGGTCTGGCTGCTCGGTTTCGTGTTCCGGGCGGCCGAGGGTGGCGGACGCCGCCGCTGGTACCGATGGTGACCTGACGCTCCATCGCGGTCCCCGGTGGGGTTCCGGCCGTGAACGGCGGCCGGGACCCCACCTTTCGCATGCCCGCCGGCGCGCTCGCCTCACCGACCCGTCGCGGTCCGCGTCCCGGTCATCGGGCGCCCCCGTCGTTGAGCCGTACGGGTGAGGGGGCCACACGGAGGTTTCCAGCTCGGACACCACACACCCTCTGGTGGCGGTATGTCATGGGAAGCGGTTTTTGTCCGGTGGTGGTTTGCTGCGCATGGCGGCGGACCGGTTCTGGGAGCCCCCTCCGCGGTGCCGCCGTCCGAACCCCTTACCCGCCACAGCTCAAGGAGGAGCTTGATGTCGGTCTACACCCCCCAGCAGTACGGTCAGCAGCTGCAGCAGCCGCAGTGGCAGCAGTTCGGGCAGCAGCAGTCGCAGCCGTGGGCAGGCCAGCAGGGCTACGGCCAGCCGTTCGCGGGCCTGCAGGGCTACGGGCAGCAGCAGCACATCGGCCAGCCCGGCATCGGGCAGGGCCAGCAGCAGCTGCCGCTGCTGGTGACCGAGCTGTCGCTGCGATGTGCGGCCACGGCGGTCAACGCCATGGTCGAGCAGGTTCGCATCGACCCGCAGATCATGATGGGCATCCAGGCGCAGGGCCAGATCCCGCCGCACGCCTGGAGCAGCGTTCTCACCGAGTGCGCCCGCCGTATCGCGCCGGTGGTGCACAGCGCGCTGAGCCAGATCGCCCAGGGGCAGATGCACAACGGCCAGTACGCCCAGCAGTACGGCCAGTACGGCCAGTTCCCGGGCCAGTTCCAGGGCGGCCAGTCGCAGTACGGGCAGCACTTCGGTCAGATGCCGCTCGGCATCTGACCAGTCTCCCGGTCGGCCGGGGCGGCCCTCGTGGCGGCCCCGGCCGGCCGGGCCGTTCGGCCACGGCAGCGGCGCTGTGTGGTGAATCGCAAGGTGATGGGTGAAGGCGGAAGCGTGATGAGTGAGCAGCAGGGCAACGGCGGCATGGCGGCGAAGGGCCACGGCGGTGCGAAGGGCGGCCGCAAGCCCGGCGCCGGAGCAGATGCGGGCGGGGCGTACGGAGCGGCCGCCGGACCGGGCGGGAAGCAGGGCCAGGAACAGTTCGCGGGGCAGGACGGGAAACGGCCCGGGCACCCGGTGCGCGCCGGGTGGGGACGGTACCTGGTGGCCCCGCGGCCGGCGGCCTGGCTGACCGCGGGCGTACCGCCGGTCGAGGCCTCGGCACTGTTCACCCTGCTGGAGGAGGACCCGGACGTGGAGGTGGTCGCGCAGGTGCGCCCCTCCCGCTCACGTGGTCTGGAGGCGATCGCCGAACCGCACCCGGTCTGCCCCCGGGTGGCCGTCGTGACGATGCCCCACGAACGCGCCCGGGCGCTGGCCGCCAACCCCCAGGTGGTCGTCGAGGCCGACCAGCCGCTCGCCTACACACCGGCGCCGTCGACGCGGCCCGCCTTCCCGGCCGTGGACCCCGCGCTGGAGGTCAGCCTCCAGCAGCCGCCCAGCATCACGGTGCGGGTGACCAGTCGCGGGCAGGCCGTGCCGGACGCGCAGATCTGGGCGACGGGCACCGGTTCGACGGCGTACGCGGTCACCGGCGCCGACGGCCGGGCCACCCTGGTCCTGCCGGCCGACACCCCGGCCACCGTCCGGTCCCTCTACGTGCGCCCGTCGGGCGACCACTGGCCGGTGCGTACGGGCCGGCCCTTCCCGGACGACGACACCCTCTCCGGCGCCGAGGTGGAGGTGGTGGTCCGCTCCCTCGCCGAGACGTTCGAGGGCTTCCCGGACCGGCCGCTGACCGCCTGGGGCTGGCAGGCGATGCGCCTGCACGAGATCCCCCCGACCTACCGCGGCCACGGCGTCTCCGTCGCCCTGCTGGACTCCGGGGTCGACACCGCGCACCCGGACCTGAAGGACACCGTCCGCGCCGGGGCCGACTTCACGCCCGCCGCCGACGAGGGCAGCTGGCGGACCGACGCGACCGGGCACGGCACCCGCTGCGCGGGGATCGTCGCCGCCGCCGACAACCGCACCGGGGTCACCGGCATCGCCGCGGACGCCACGGTGCACGCCCTCAAGCTCTTCCCCGGCGGCCGCGTCAGCGACCTGCTGCGCGCCGTCGACCACTGCATCTCCCATGACATCGACGTCGCGCAGATCAACGTCACCTACGACCAGCCCTCGCAGCTGGCGGCGTGGAAACTGATGGACGCCCACGCGGCCGGGATCGCCGTCATCGCCCCCGCGGGCGACACCGCCGGCACGCTGAGCCCGCTCGCGGCCCTGCCCACCGTGCTGGCCGCCGGAGCCCTCGCGCACACCGGCACCTATCCGCCGGACAGCCCGGCGGCCGCGACCCAGCCCCCATGGCCCGGCCCCTACCCGGCGCCCTTCACGCCCACCGGCCCCGGGGTCGATCTCACCGCGCCCGGAGCTGCGGTCGTCACCACGGCGCTCGGCGCCACCTACACCGTCTCGGAGGGCACCGCGATCGCGGCGGCCCATCTCACCGGTCTGGCCGCGCTGGTGCTCGCCCACCACGATCAGCTGCGCGCCACGCCCCATACCCGCAGCGCCGCCCGCACGGACCACCTGATGGCCCTGCTCCGCGGCGCGAGCCGCCCACTGCCCGTCACCGAACCGCTCCGCATCGGCGCCGGGCTGCCGGACGCCCCGACCGCGCTGGGGCTGGGCGCTTCGGCGGCCGCGATGTTCGATGCCGGCGCCGACCCCATGTCGGCGGGGTCGCCCTCACCGAACTGAGGCGCGCACACCGCGGACCGGCGGTGGTCCGGGTCCCATCTCCCGGACCACCGCCCGCTCACCTCCCGCCGGCCGTACCGGCGCCGGTCGCGAGTGCGTCGGCGTGCGCCAGCAGGGCCCGGTCGAGTTCCTCGAGCAGGTCCCGGTCCTCGCGGTGGATGGATCCGAGCAGCCGGGAGCCGGCCGTGTCACCCGCGGTGCGGGCGATCTGCTCGCCGGCCCGGCTCGCGGCCAAGGCGTAGGCGGTGACGGCGTACTCCTCCTCGGTGTGCCGCAGCAGCTGCCGCTGCGCGGCGGCGGTCCTGCTCCGCACGGCGGCCGGCACGGCCATCGCCGTGTTCAGGGGCAGGCGTGCGGCCTGGCGGGTCAGGTGCCAGGCGTCACCGAGGATCTGGGTGAGCCCGGGGGGCTGCAGTGCGTTCATGTGCTCGTCGAGGCGCCGGATGTGGGTGCGGGCCTCACCGATGCGGCGTTCCAGGGCCATCCGGTCGTCGCCCGCGGGGGTCACCACGGCGTGCGCCCTGAGCCGGTCGGCGACCGCGGCCTCGGCCTCACGGGCCTCGCGCAGCGCCGGTACGAGCACCTGCGTCGTCTGGGGCATCATGCTTCCCTGTCGCTGGCATGTGCGATTGTCGCCCCTCTCCCACTGTGCGCCCGGCCGCGGGCCGGTGCATCCGCTCCCGTACGCGGAATCGGTCACAGCTCCCGGCCGGCGTGCCGGAAGCCCCGGTCAGGGGCGTCGGCTTCCGCATGGGCCCGGGCATGCGGCGGTCGTGCCCCCGGAGCGTCCCGCACGACCGCGACCACGGCCATGTCGTCCTCCAGCGGGGCCGCGACGTACGCCAGCAGGTCGTCGGTCATCTCCCGCACGAGCTGCTCCGGACCCCGGTCGCCCCATGCCGCGGCCCGCTCCAGGAGCGGGTAGAAGTCGCCGTCGCGGTTGCGGGCCTCGGTGACGCCGTCGGTGTAGAGCAGAAGCCGGTCGCCGGGGGCGAACGTGAAGGTGGTGGGGGTGTAGGCGCTCTCCGTGAGACCGCCGAGGCCCAGCGGGGGCGCGGGCTCGGGGACGTCGAGGGCGGTGGCCGTTCCGTCGTGGAGGAGGACCGGCGGCAGGTGCCCGCAGCTGACCACACGCACGTACGGCTCGTCGTCGGGGATCTCGACGACGGCTGCGGTCACGAAGCGCTCGCCGACGTCGATGTCGCACGCCGAGCCGTCGCACGAGTGCGTCAGCTCCCAGCGGACGCTGCCCTCCAGGGACGCCATCAGCTCGGGCAGCGGCGCCTGCCGGTGGGCGGCGGCGCGGAAGGACCCGAGGACGGTCTCGGTGTCGCCGATGGAGCGGAGCCCCTTGCCGCGCACATCGCCGATGAGGAACCGGGTGGCGTGCGCGGTACGGGCGACCGCGTACAGGTCGCCGCCGATGCGGGCCCCGTCGTCCGCGCTGCGGTACGCCGAGGCGATGGACACCGGACCGGCGTGCGCGGGCAGTGGGCGCAGCACCACTCCCTGGGTCGCCTCCGACACCTCGCGCAGTTCGGCGAGCTCACGTCTGCGGCGCTCGCGCAGCGCGCTGATGAGCACGAGCAGGACGGAGAGCAGCACCAGGGAACCGAGCTGGACGAGCACGTTCTCGGTGGTGAGGGAGTGCCGCTCGGCGCCCGCGGCGACGAGGGCGAGCACGGCGGCGAGGGCCGTCGCGGCACCCCGTACGGCTCCGGCGAAGGCCGAGGCGAGCGCGACGGGAACGACGAGCAGGTGGGCCAGGTGGATGTCGGCCGGCAGGAAGAGGTCCGCGACCGGCACCGCAGCGATGATCGCGATCATCACGGTGAGAAACCCCTTGCACCCCGTTCGGCTGGGATCCTGCAGCGCCGAGAGTCGGGGCCTGAGGTCCATGCGGCCGTCTCCCTTCCCGCACCCGGACCGGGTGCGATGCCGAGAATCCCCGTACTGCGGGTTCCAACATATGGCCTATTCGTTTTCTTCCGGACAAAATTCGCACATGGCTCCCGTCCCGCGATGTGCCGCCGCCACCCTCATGGCCGACTCCCTTGCGCGGGCGTGCCGGCCGGCACGCGGCAACCCGGGCGCGCGGCCGAGCGACGATTCCACAAGAAAAGGACGGGCGGCGCGGCACCACCGGATGCCGGGCGGGACCGGCCCTCGGGTGCGGTGCGCGGCATCACGGGCCGGGCGCGTGTCCCACGGCCGGCGGGTGCGGCTGCCCCGGCGACTGCCGGTTCGGTGATCCGGGCTCAGGCGGCGATCAGATCCGCCCAGCGCCCGCCACCGCGGCTTCGGCCGCCGATGCCGGTACCGACGCCGAGGCTGTCGACGATGCGGGCCCCGCGGCCGTGCTCGTCGGGGCCGCAGCTCGCGATCCACGGACCCTGCCGCGGTGCGGGGCCGCCGTCCGTCACCTCGACGCGGATGATCGCGGTGCCGTCGGCCTCACCTCGGTACAGGCGCAGCGCGACCGGCGGCAGCGCGTGCTCCACGGCGTTGGTGACCAGTTCGGAGACGACGAGGACGGCGTCGTGGACGACCCCGTCGGGCACGGCCCAGCCGGTCAGCACGGTGCGGGCGGTGCGCCGCGCGACAGCGACCGCCACGGCACGGTGCTCGATCTGGCACACGTACACGTCGGTACGGAGAGCCTCCGTCGAGGCGGCTGACCAGTGCGTCATCTCCATCGCTTTCCCGGGGGCCGGAGGTGCCGGGTCATCGGTTCCCGGCCGTCCGCTCCACCGCGTCGCCCGCATGGGGGAAAGGACCAGTCCGTCCCCGTGCGGCTGCGGGTACCCCGGCACCCGCACCCAGGGGTGTACCCCGGCGGGATCACCCGAACCCCACCCGTCACAGGAGTGGCGACCATTCTCCACGGCATCACGGTGGCCCCGGGGGCTCACCGTCCGTGCTCGCCGCACGGAACCAGGCCGTCACGGCGCGGGGAACGCGATCCGGACGTCGTAGCCCCGCTCCAGGCGGCGCAGGGCGGGCACCAGGGGTGGTGCGCAGCGCGCGGATCCCTGCGGCGGGCCGGTGCTGCACCGGGAGCACCCCACGGTGGCCCGCGACCTCTGTCTGCGCGGCCGCGGGCTGCCGCTGGTGCCCTCGCACCTGTGCCGGCCGCACGGCAGTGCCGCCGGCCGACCCCCGGCCGCCGCCGGTGCCGGTGTACCCGCTGCACCGCGCGCTGCGGCGCGGCGCCACCGAGAAGGACGCGGCGGCCGCCCCGCTGGACGCGCTCATCGGACGCACCCGCACGATGGCCCTGCGCTGCGTCGCGTACGGCGCGACCACCGGCGGACCGGCCCGCGCGGTGGGCGTCTCCGCGTCCTGCGCCGGCCGGCACACCTCCGTCCTGCGCGACAGCGGCCTGATCGTGAACCGCCGGCACACGGGGGGGGACGCTCCACACCCTCACCCCGCTCGGCGCGACCCCCCTCCGGCGCCCCTGACCGGTCTGCGATCCTGGTCCCGTGCCGCCCTCGCCGATCGCCCCGGAACCGATAACCGCCGACCCGCCCCACGCGACCGACAGTCCGCTGCTCACGCAGTCGTGGCTCGACCTGGCCTTCCTGCACTGGGCGGCCGATCCCGCGGACGTCGCGCCCCTCCTGCCCGCCGGCACCGTCCCCGACACCCTCGACGGACTCACCTACGTCGGCCTCGTCGCCTTCCGCATGCACCGCGTCGGCTGGTTCCGCCTCCCCGGCATCCCGTACCTCGGCACCTTCCCCGAGACGAACGTCCGGCTGTACTCCGTGGACGCCCACGGGCGGCGCGGTGTCGTCTTCCGCTCACTCGACGCGTCCCGGCTGATCCCGGTGGCGGTCGCGCGCGCCGCCTTCCGCCTGCCGTACCTGTGGTCGCGGATGGGGATCCGCCGCGACGGCGACACCCTCACGTACACCAGCACCCGTCGCTGGCCCGGCCCGCGCGGGGCGCACTCCAGGATCACCGTGCGCGTCGGCGAGCCCGTCGAGGAGCCCACCGAGCTGGAGCACTTCCTGACCGCCCGCTGGGGCCTGCACAACACCTTCTTCGAGCGCCAGATGTACCTGCCGAACTCCCACCCCCGCTGGCCCCTCCACCGCGCCGAACTGCTCCACTGCGACGAGACCCTCGTCACCGCGGCCGGCCTCTCCCGGCCCTCCGGCGCCCCGGTCAGCGTCCTGTACTCCCCCGGCGTGCCCGTCCGGTTCGGCCGCCCGGCCCGGCCCGGGGGCATCCCGACGCCCTGAACGGAGCCGGCTGCGGCACCCGCTCCGCCGGGACCGCGGGCGGGGTCACTCCGGCGGGAGCAGGGTGCCCAGGGGGCCGAGGTCGAGGTTGAGATCGGACATGGACAGGCCGTACTGGTCGCAGAGGCCCGCCATCCGGTCGTGGAGGATCATCAGGGTGGCACCGAGGCGTTCTTCCTCCTCCTCGGTGAGGTCGCCCGCGTCGACGCGGTGCAGGGCCTGGCGTTCCATGAGCTGGCGGAGGAGTTCGACCAGGGTCAGGACGAGCTTCATCAGGTCGCGTTCGACCGTGTCGGGGTCGGTGCTGATGCGGCGCGCGGGGCGGGGGGACGGGGCGTCGCGGGGGACGGCGGGGAGGAGGCGGAAGGCGCGGTCGGCGGCGTCCGCGACCTCGCCGAGGCGGTCCGGGGGCTGGTCGTCGCCGGGGGGTGCGGGGGATGTCATGGGCCGGGCCCCGGGCCCCACGGGGAGGGGGCGCGTTCGCTGATGGAGACGATCAGCGCGCGCAGGGAGATGCGGACGAGGTCGATGTCGGCGATGGACAGCACCACGTCGCCGGTGAGGACGACTCCGCCGCTGAGCAGGCGGTCGAGCAGGTCGACGAGGGCCACCTGACGTTCGGCCAGGGGTTCGGGGGCCCGGTCGGACGCGGTCATGGCGCCGCGTCCGCCGGGTCCGCCTCGGGCCGGGTGGTACCGGGGAGGACGGCGAAGGAGTACGGAGCCCAGGGGCCGGTGACGTCGACGCGCACCCCGGGGAGTCCTTCGCCGGCGGCGAGGGCGCGGGTGCGGAAGGCCTCGGCCTGTGCGTCCGCGACGAGGAAGGCGTCGTTCAGGACGTTCTCCCCCGCACCGGCGGCGAGTTGGCCCTGCTGCACGCGGTGCCGGGCGTGTCCGGCGGCCAGTTCGCGGCCGATCGACTCGACGCGCACGGCGGCTTCCTCCGCCGCGTGGTAGGCCTCGTCGCGGGAGTGCCGCTGGGCGCGGCGGGCCCGCAGGTAGGCGCGGCCGGGGCTGAGGTCCTCGGCGGCGGCGGGTTCGGTGGCCGCCGCCGGGGCGTCCACGTAGATCTTGACGCCCCATTCGAGGTGGCCGGTCAGCCGATCCAGGACCTCCGTGAACCCCGCGTCGTCGTCCCTCAGCACCTGGCGGACGCGCTCGTCGTCCAGGTAGACCGTGGCCAGGCGGAGCGGCAGCACGGTGGTGTGCGCGGAGAGTGCCTCGATGACGGTGTGGTGGGCGCGGGCGACGGCCTCCAGCCAGTCCAGGTCCTCCAGGTGCCGGCGGAGGGCGTCCTCCTGGAAGTCCGTGGCGGGCACCGGGCTGACGGCGGCGGCCAGCGGACCGGACGTCACGAGCCGTACGGGGGCCCCGGCGACGCCGGCCAGCGCCTCCAGGGCGCCGTCCGGCACGCCACCGACACGCAGCACGGCGTACGCGTAGCTGACCCGGTCATTCATCGTCGTCCGTCCCGGTACCGCGGCGGCGGCGGTGCGTCGCCGAGGAGGACCGCGTGCGGTGGCGGGAGGCCACGCTGCCGCGTGGTGTGTCCGTCAGCTCCCGTCCCTCCTTCAGCGCCTCGATCTCCTCGCGCAACCGCCGGTTCTCCTCCGCGAGCGAACTCTCCCCGTGGGCGCGCGAGGACAGCGACGGGTCGTGTTCCCACCAGTCGATGCCCATCTCCTTGGCCTTGTCGACGGAGGCCACCAGGAGCCGCAGCTTGATGGTGAGCAGTTCGATGTCGAGCAGGTTGATCTGGATGTCGCCGGCGATGACGATGCCCTTGTCCAGGACGCGCTCCAGGATGTCCGCCAGGTTGGCCGACGACCCCTGTCCGTAGGGGGACGGCTGGGGAGCGGCCCTCGTGGGGTACGAACCGAGCCGGCCGGCCGGGGAATCCGTCACAGCGTCACCTCGTCTCAGGGCGCGGCGTCGCCGCGCCTGAAGGCCGCGATCTCGTCCAGGCGGTCGAGCAGTTCCTCCTCGCGTGCCTCGAAGGTCTCTTCGTCGATCCGTCCGGCGAGCAGCTCCCGCTCCAGCGCGGCGAGTTCGCGTTCGACGGGCTCGGGGTCGTAGTACTCCTGCTCGGCCGCGTCCAGCACGCGCTCGACCACCCAGCCCACGCCGCGCACCGGCGCCAGCGGGAGGGTGACGATCTGGGTGAACAGCCCCATGACCACGCCTCCTCACACGAAGCTGTACGGGGGCAGCGGGCCGAACAGCCGGAAGTCGCATTCCTCGCCGACCTGGTTGGCCAGACTTAGCTGGGTGGCGAGGAACATCTCCTCCTTGCTGTCGTCCACCAGGAAGGAGACGCTGAGGAAGTCCTGTCCCGCCGGCGCGGAGGCCACGTCGTTGCGGGCGAAGGGGCGCAGCGCCTCGACGATGCCCGCGCCGAGGGCCTGCTGGCGGGCCTGCACCTCGGAGGAGATCAGCTCGCCCAGCACGAGCGGCTGGTCGGGGGAGGCGGTCCCGCCGCGGATCTCCTCGTTCAGCCGGCGGGCCTCGTCGTTCTCCTCGAGGATCCGGCGCAGCAGCGAGTCCTCGTCCCAGGAGACCTTCAGGTGGTACTCGGCGCAGCCCTCCAGGTTCTTCAGCTGCTCCCGGTACTCCCCCGCGCGGTCCTCCAGCACGCCGCGCACGGCCTCCTCGTCGGGCGCGGTGAAGCCGAAGCGCAGCGGGAGCACGGCACCGTCGGCCATCAGCCGTTCCTGGACCTCCTGATGGGCGAGCACGTCCCTGCGCCGGGGACGCAGGTCCTCGGGCGCTTCGCTCACGACCGCGGACAGTTCACCGGTCGTCACCGTGCGCAGCGGCTCGTCCGATCCTCCGACGGCGGTGAGGCCGTCGAGGCGCATCGGGTGGTCCTTCGAGGTGATGGAGTAGACGTAGACGGCCATGGTCATCACCTCTCCCGCCGGGAGGTTCGCCCGGCGCTCCGGCGCCGCTCCCGGGGCTCCTCCTCGTACTCCGCTTCCTCCTCCTCTTCCGGCTCTTCCTCGTACTCCTCCTCCTCGTCATCGCCCTTCAGGGCGCCGGTCACGGCCTCCACCGCGCCGGACAGCGCGCCCTTGGACTTGCCCTTGGCCCCGCTCTCGGTGATCTCGCCGACGAGGTCGGTGAGCTGGGCGGGCTGCTTGCGGCCGGATTCGAGGTCGAGGCGGTTGCACGCCTCGGCGAACCGCAGATAGGTGTCGACGCTGGCCACGACGATGCGGGCATCGATCTTCAGGATCTCGATGCCCACCAGGGACACGCGGATGAAGACGTCGATGACGAGTCCTTTGTCCAGGATCAGCTCGAGGACGTCGTACAGGCTTCCCGTTCCGCCTCGCGACATACTGCCGCCGCCCTGCGGCACCACGGTCATGGCGCCTCCTTTCAGCGCCTCGTCGTCTCAGACGCGACGGTCGATCTGCCCCCGCGCGTAACGGCGGGTGCGTTCGTACGCCACCAGGTCCCCCTCTTCGTCGAGCGTCACGTGGTAGGTGGCCATCACGCTGGTGGTCTCGGGCACGCGCTCCAACTCCAGCACCTCGACATCGGCTTCCCACCCGTCGTCCACCGGCTTGATTGCCGACACCGACTCCGGCCTGCGGCCCAGGAGTTCGAAAAGCTGCTCGGCCGCGGAGCGCATGGCCCACGCGGCGGAGCGTTTGCGCGGCCGCCTGGCCCGCTCTCCGTCCCGGCTTCGCCCCGTACCCTCACGCCGGGCGTTCCTGTCGCTTGCGGCCATCCATTTCTCCGGTTCCGAAGCGGCGCTACCCCTATGAAGAAACGTACTATTTAAGCATATACACCCCTGCAAAAATGCGCGGCGACGGGTCGCTTTCCGAAGGGAACGGCTGATGAAGGACACGACCAAGATCGCTCTTGCCGCCGCAGTCGCCGGTGGCTACGTGCTCGGTCGCGCCAAGAAGGGGCGGCTCGCCTTCGCGATGGCGACCTTTCTCGCCGGTCGCCGCGTCGGACTCGATCCGCAACAACTGGTCACCGAGGGTATTCGCAGGCTCCAGGAAGTACCGCAGTTCGCGGAGCTCAAAGAGCAGGTGGGCGGCGAACTGATGGACGCCGGCCGCAAGGCCGTCGCGGCTGCCGCCGACCGCAAGCTGGCGGATCTGGCGGGCTCTTTGCGCGACCGCACGGCCCGGATCGGCGCCGAGAAGGGCAAGCGCGAGGACGAGGAACCGGAGGAGGAGTACGAGCCGGAGGGCGAGGAGGAACCCGAAGAGGAGGAACCCGAAGAGGAGCCCGAGGAGAAGCCCAGCTCGAGGCGGCGGCGCGCCGTCCGCGAGGAAGAGCCGGAGGAAGAGGAGGAAGAGGAGGAGGAAGAGGAGGAACCCGAGGCGGAGGAGCGTCCACGACGGCGCCGCACCGCCGAACGGCAGCCCCCGCAGCGCAAGCCCGCGGCGAAGAGGGCACCGGCCAAGAAGGCGCAGCCCGCGAAGAAGGCCGCCGCCAAGAAGAGCGCGGCACCGGCCGAGCGCACGGCGAAAAAGGCCCCGGCGCCCGCCAAGAAGAGCGTGGCGCGCAAGGCTCCGGCGAAGAAGACGGCGGCCAAGAAGACATCCACACGGCGGAGGTAGCCCGATGGCCAGGACACCGGTAACGGTAAGGCCTCCGGCCTGGACCAACTGCGCGGCGAGCTTGTCCACTTCGTCGGTGCCCAAGTGGAAAACCCGGCCGACAAGGCGGGTGACGGGGTCTCGGACCTCACCGACCAGCTGATGAACGTGGCCGAGAACGGCGGCGTGCTCCCCAAGGCGGGCCTGCGCATCCCCAAGGGGGACTTGCCGCTCAAGGCGAACGGCGGCGGCAAGGGCAAGGACCGCAAGTCCGGCACACAGAAGGTCATGAACATCGTCGAGGTCCTGGACGTCGGCATCCCGATCCGGAACGCCTACGACCACTGGACCCAGTACGAGGAGTTCAGCGGCTTCACCAAGGGCGTCCGCAGCGTCTCCAAAGGTGACGACACCTCAAGCGACTGGAAGGTCAAGGTCGGTCCGTCCACCCGCGGCTGGAAGGCCGCGGTCGTGGAGCAGATCCCCGACGAGCGCATCATCTGGAGATCCGAGGCGCCAAGGGCACTGCACGCGGCTGCGTCAGCTTCCACGAGTTCACCCCCACCCTGACCCGCATCCTCGTCGTCGAGTACTGCGCCTCGGGTTTCTTCGAGAAGACCGGCAACCTGTGGCGCGCCCAAGGGCGCCGCCTGCGGGTCGGCTTCAAGCACTTCCAGCGGTACGTCTCCCTCACCAACGAGGAGCCCGAGGGCTGGCGCGGCGAGATCCGCGACGGCGAGTTCGTCCGCACCCACGAGGAGGCCCTGGAGGCCGAGGAGGACGAGGAGTACGAGGAGTACGAGGAGTACGAGGAGTACGAGGACGCGCGGCGATGACGATTCGTCGCATCCCCCGGAGGGCCCGGCCCCCGGACGACGTACCGACAAGGCCGGCCGGGGGCGCACACCACGTCACCCCACCAGGCGGCGGATCTCCAGCGTGTTGTCCAGACGCGTCGTGGGCTGTCCGTCCGGGCCGTTCTGGACCCGCTCGTGCTCGTCGGTGAGCAGCACCTCCCACTCCCCCTCGGGCAGTTCCAGGCTCTCCAGCACCTCCGCCGGAGTGGGGAAGTGCATCTCCGGGTGCGGGTTCGTCTCCCAGGCGGGGAAACCGGCGTGGCCGACCACGAGGAGCACGCCCCCGGGCGCCACGGCCGCCGCCGCGGCGCGCAGGATGCGCTCGCGGGGCATGTCGTTCGGCGAGTGCAGGAACTGCGCGGAGACGAGGTCGTAGGTGCCGTCGGGGAACGACTCCCCCAGGTCGTGCCGCTGCCAGTCGATGAGCCCGTCGGCGATGCCCTCGGCCGCCGCGTGCGCGGCCGCGCGGTCCAGGGCCACGCGCGAGATGTCCACGGCGGTGACGCGCCACCCCTGCCGGGCCAGCCAGACCGCGTCGGCGCCCTCCCCGCAGCCCAGGTCGAGTGCCGTACCGGGCTTCAGGCGACCGACCTCGCGGACCAGGACGCCGTTGGGGTTGCCGCTCCAGACGCGGTCGCTCCCGGCGTACCGTGCGTCCCAGAACTCCGCCTCCGACGCGGCGTCGGCGGTGCCGGTCGTCGTGCTGGTCGTGCCGTCTGTCATGGGTGCTGTCTCCTTCGTGCGTGGACGTGGATGTGCCTCCGACCATGCGGGTCCGCTCCGCCCCCGGGCAAGCTTTCTTGCCGGTTCGGCAAAACGTCCGGGTGTCCGTCCCCTGCCGCGACAGGCGATCCACACCTATGTTTGGTGTCATGGACACCACGTCGCCGGTCGACCACCCGCTGCGCCGCCTGACGCTCGACGAGCTCCGGCTCCGCACGAGCATGAAGTGGCGCGTCCATCCGGAGGACGTGCTGCCCCTGTGGGTCGCCGAGATGGACGTGCCGCTCGCCGAGCCGGTGGCGCGCGCGCTCACGGAGGCGATCGCGCTCGGCGACACGGGATATCCGGCGGGCACCGCCTACGCGGAGGCCCTGGCGGCCTTCGCCCGTGAGCGCTGGGGCTGGGAGGGCCTGGCCGTGGAGCGCGCGGCCATCGTGCCCGACGTCATGCTGGGCGTCGTCGAGATGCTCAAGCTGGTCACGGGGCCCGGTGACCCGGTGATCGTCAACTGCCCGGTGTACCCGCCGTTCTACCACTTCGTGACGCACATGGACCGCCGCGTGGTGGAGGCACCGCTCGGCCCCGATCTGCGGCTGGACCTCGCGGCGCTGAAGGAGGCCTTCGCGCGGTGCGCGGCCGGCGGTGGACGGGCCGCCTACCTGCTGTGCAGCCCGCACAATCCGACGGGCACCGTGCACAGCGCCGAGGAGCTCACCGCGGTCGCCGCGCTGGCCGGGTCGTACGGGGTGCGGGTCGTCGTGGACGAGATCCACGCGCCGCTCGTGGCCGCCGGGGCGGCCTTCGTGCCGTACCTGGCGGTGCCCGGCGGCGAGAACGGCCTGTCGCTGATGTCGGCGTCGAAGGCGTGGAACCTCGCCGGCCTGAAGGCCGCGCTCGCCCTCGCCGGGCCCGCCGCGGCGGAGGATCTGGCGCGGATGCCGGAGGAGGTCAGCCACGGACCCAGCCACCTGGGCGTCATCGCGCACACGGCTGCGCTGCGCGACGGCGGGCCGTGGCTGGACGCCGTACTCGACGACCTCGACCACAACCGGCGGCTGCTCGCCGGCCTGCTGGCCCAGCACCTGCCGGCCGTGGGCTACCGCCCGGCGCCGGGCACGTACCTGGCCTGGCTGGACTGCCGGAAGCTGGGGCTGGGTGACGACCCGGCAGCCGCCTTCCTCGCCCGCGGCCGGGTCGCCCTCAGCGCGGGGCCCGACTTCGGCACGGGCGGCCACGGGCACGTACGGCTCAACCTCGCGACGACGCCCGAGGTGATCACGGAGGCGGTGCGCCGGATGGCCGCGGCGCTCGACTGAGGCTCACGGCCCGAGGTCCGTATCGCCCCGCCCGGAGACCGGGGCAGGCGGGCGACGGGGGGCCCACGGGACGCCGGCTCGCGGGGCGTCAGGCGCCCGGCAGGCAAGGCGGCGGGCGGGCATGGGCGCGAAAGCCCGCGCCGTCGCGTGCCCGTCGCGACGTGCCGCCGTACGGCCGACGGCCGTGCCCCGGCCCATCGCGGCAGGCCCCGGGCACCCCGGCGGCCACAGGGAGGCGAGCAACGTGACCCACGCCCCCGCACCCGGCGACGGGCGCGCCCTGCGCGTCGTCGCGCAGGGGTGACCGGCAATGTCGGCATCAGCCTGGTCCGGACCCTCGGCGAGGACCCGGCGGGGCCGGTGGCCGGGTGCACGGGGTCGCCACCGGCACCGGCCCCCGGCCGTGACGGCGTCATGAAGCCGGCCGGTGGTCACCGCGGAGCCTCCCGGTGTCCCGGGGCTCGGCATACTCCGCGTCCTCGGGCCGGCCGCCCCGCATCGACCGGGCCCGTTCGAGTTCGGCGTTGAATTCCAGGCCGAGGAGTACGGCGATGTTCGAGAGCCACAGCCAGATCAGGAAGACGATGATCGCCGCCAGGCTGCCGTAGAGCCGGTTGTAGTTGCCGAAGTTCGACACGTACAGGCTGAACAGCGCCGAGGCGGCGGCCCAGACGACGACGGCCACGAGACTGCCGGGGCTCACCCAGCGGAAGCCGTGCTTCACGTTGGGGGCGACCCAGTACAGCAGGGCCAGGATCAGGCTGAACAGGATCAGCATGACCGGCCACTTGGCGATGCCCCAGACCCTGAGCGCGGCGTCACCGGCCCCCAGCACCTGCCCCGTCCGGCCGGCCAGGGCACCGGTGAACACCACGCCGATCGCGATGAGGGCCGTGACCACGAACATCACCACGGGGATGACGAACCTGGTGGTCAGGGTCTTCCACAGGGGCCTGCCCTCGCCGATGTCGTAGACCGCGTTGGCGGCCCGCATGAAGGTCCCGACGTAGTTCGACGAGGACCAGACGGCGACCGCGATCCCGACGGCGAGGGCGAGACCCCCTCGGCCGAGGCCGCTCTGCAACTGGCTCAGCACGCTGTTCAGCGTGTCGCGGACCGGCCCGGGGGCGAGTCCGCTCACGTTGACGATCAGTGGTTTGACGCTGGGGCCGCCCAGCAGGCCGACGGCCGAGACGACGACGAGGAGGGCGGGGAAGACGGACAGCACGCTGTAATAGGTCAGCGCCGCCGCCCAGTCGGTCAGATGGTCCGCCCAGAACTCCTTCACGGTACGCCTGAGCACCGCGCGCCAGGATTCCTGGGGGAGTTCGGTCGGCTTGCGGGCACCGGTTTCCGTGTGGCGAGCCATGCGCGTTCACCGCCTCGGAACGCACCTGCCCCGGATGAATCACCACAAACCAGCACACAGGACACCGCCGTGATGTCCGCACGTCCGCCCCGGCACGGTTCCGGTCAGTGCTGGAGCGCAACCTTCGCCGCCACGATCACCAGGCCCAGCAGCAGGTTGACGACGCCCACGGACACCACCGCCCACCACGACGCGCCGACCCGCACGACCGCGGCACCGGCCCAGCCGACCTGCTGGGCGACGGCGATGCCGAGGGCCAACCACGCGGCCCCCTCAAGCCCGAGCCCGAGCAGCGGGCTGACCGCGACGGCGGCGGCCGGCAGCACGGCCGCCTGCACGATCGGCCACTCGCGGACGCAGACGTGGCGGATCTCGCGCCAGGTCACCTTCTCCTGCCGAAGCCGGTCCCCGACGAACCCGGCGTAGACGTGGGCGGCCCAGAACACCAGCCCGGTACAGAGCAGGAGCAGCACGAGTTCGAGCCGCGGGTACGGGCCCGCAGAGCCGGCCCCGGCCACCACCGAGGCGGCGAGGAGCGAGCCGTAGACGGCGCCGCCGTAGTTGGCACGGCCCGTGCCGGGCGCTTCCCGGGCGGTGGTCTCCCGCGGTGAGGAGCTGGCTGTCACCCCTTCAGGATCAGCGAGGCCGCCGGGTCGCGCACGACCGCGAAGGGGCCGGGTGGAGGCCGGTCCGGAGGGGCGCCCGCCGTACCGCCCCCGCGGCGAGTCGGGCCGTCCGTGACCGAGCGTCGCCGAATCGTCCGGACAGCGCCCATGACGACGACTCGCCGAGGCGCCGCCGGAGCCGATGCGGCGGCAGCTCGGCCGATGGGAGTGTGACGTCCGAATCCCGCCAGCGCCGGGCTGGCGCGATGCCGCACAGTGGAGGGGTGACGACCGACGAGGACAGCAGATACGAGGCGGTGTGCAGCCGCGACGCGCGCTTCGACGGCGAGTTCTTCTTCGCGGTGACCACGACGGGGATCTACTGCCGTCCCAGCTGCCCGGCGGTCACCCCCAAGCGGCGGAACGTGCGCTTCTACCGCACGGCGGCGGCCGCCCAGGGCTCGGGCTTCCGGGCCTGCCGGCGCTGCCGTCCGGACGCGGTGCCCGGGTCCGCGGCGTGGAACGCGCGGGCCGATGTGGTCGGCCGCGCGATGCGGCTGATCGGCGACGGCATCGTGGACCGCGAGGGGGTCGCCGGGCTGGCCTCGCGACTCGGCTACAGCGCGCGGCAGGTCCAGCGGCAGCTCAATGCCGAGGTCGGGGCGGGGCCGGTCGCGCTGGCGCGGGCGCAGCGGGCGCACACCGCGCGGATCCTGCTGCAGACCACGGACATGCAGGCCGCGGAGATCGCCTTCGCGGCCGGTTTCGCGAGCGTGCGGCAGTTCAACGACACGATCCGCGAGGTGTACGCCCTCACGCCGACCGGGCTGCGCCAGGCGCGCCCCGCCCGGCACGCCACGGCCGACGCGGCGGCCGGGGTGCCGCTGCGGCTGGCGTACCGCGGGCCGTACGACGCCGGGCAGGTCTTCGACTACCTGGAGCGGCGCGCGATCGTGGGCGTCGAGGAACTCATCGGCACCCGCGGCCGGCGGGTCTACCGGCGGACACTGCGGCTGCCGCACGGACCCGCGGTCGCGGAGGTGGAGGAGGCGGCGCCCGGCGGGGACGGCGGCTGGCTGGAGGGCCGGCTGCACCTGGCCGGGCTGCGCGACCTGACCACGGCGACACAGCGGATTCGGCACCTCTTCGACCTGGACGCCGATCCGTACGCGGTCACCGAACGGCTGTCCGCCGACCCGTCGATGGGCGCCCTGGCGCGGGGGCGCCCCGGGCTGCGCGCTCCGGGGGCGGCGGATCCGCACGAGCTGGCCGTCCGCGCGGTGCTGGGCCAGCAGGTCTCCGTGGCGGCGGGACGGCGGCTCGGCGAGGCGCTGGTCGCCGCCCACGGCGAGCCGCTTGCGGCGCCGAGCGGCGGGCTGACGCATGTGTTCCCCGACGCGGACACGCTGGCGGGGGCGTCGCTGGAGGCGGTCGGCATGCCGGACGCCCGCCGGGAGACCCTGCGGGGTCTGGCCCGCGCGCTCGCCGGCGGCACGGTGGTACTGGACCCCGGCGTGGACCGGGACGGAGCGGAGAAGTCGCTGCTGGCGCTGCACGGCGTCGGCCCGTGGACGGCCGGATACATCCGGATGCGCGCCCTGGGCGATCCCGACGTGCTGCTGGAGGGCGATGCCGCCGTACGCGCCGGGGCCCGCCGGGCCGGCGTCCCGCTGGAGGACGCCGAGGCCTGGCGGCCGTGGCGCACCTACGCGACGCACCTGCTGTGGACCGCGCGATGAGCGGGAATGCGACGTCCGAATCCCGCCGGACATACACCGCGAAAGACCGCAAACTCATGAATGTCACTGAGTGTTGCGAGGAAAGGGAAGGACCGATGACGGTCTACACGACGCTCGACAGCCCGCTGGGCGAACTGCTGCTGGTCGGCGAGGAGTCGCCGACCGCGAGGGGCGGCACCGCGCTCGCCTCACTGTCCGTACCGGGCCAGAAGGGCGGGGTCGTCACGGACGACCTGGCGGACGGCGCGCGTGCGGACGCCGCCGCCTTCACCGAGGTCATCCGCCAGCTCAGGGCGTACTTCGCCGGTGAACTGACCGACTTCGACATCGAGTTCACCAGCGCGGGCACCGCGTTCCAGCAGCAGGTGTGGAAGGCGCTGGAGACCATCGGCTACGGCACGACGCTGACCTACGCGGACGTCGCCGACGTGATGGGGATCCCGCGGACCTCGTCGCGGGCCGTGGGCGCCGCGATCGGCCGCAATCCGCTGCTCGTCGTCCGTCCCTGCCACCGTGTGGTCGGCAGCAAGGGCGCGATGACCGGGTACGCGGGGGGTCTGGAGCGCAAGCGACTGCTGCTGGAGCTCGAGGCCGGGCGCGGGACGGCGTGAGGACGGCGACCATGACCACCACCGCCGTGCAGCCCACGACGCCCCTGTCCGAACGGGTCGACGCCGTCGGCTGGCCCGCGCTCACCGCCGAACTCGAGGCATACGGAAGCGCCCTGAGCCCCCGTCCGGTCCTCTCCCCCGCCGAGTGCCGTGCCGTCGCCGCGCTCTACGACGAACCGGAACGCTTCCGCTCGACGGTCGACATGGCGCGGCACCGCTTCGGTTCGGGCCGGTACCGCTACTTCGCGTACCCCGTCCCCGAGCCCGTCGGAGCCCTGCGGGAGGCCTTCTACCCGCATCTGCTGCCGGTCGCCCGCGACTGGGCGGCCAGGCTGCGGCAGCCCGCGCCGTGGCCCGACACGCTCGGCGAATGGCTCGCCATGTGCCACGCGGCGGGCCAGAGCCGGCCGACCCCGATCCTGCTCCGCTACGGCGCGGGCGACTGGAACGCCCTCCACCGCGACCTGTACGGGGACCTCGTCTTCCCGCTGCAGGTGGTGATCGGTCTCGACGTCCCCGGCCAGGACTACACCGGCGGCGAGTTCCTGACGACGGAGCAGCGGCCGCGTGCCCAGTCGCGGGGCTCGGCCACGACCCTGCTCCAGGGCCACGCGCTGGTCTTCACCACGCGCGACCGGCCGGTGCGCTCGGCGCGCGGCTGGTCGGCCGGACCGATGCGGCACGGTGTCAGCACGGTGCGCGGCGGCCGCCGCCACACGCTGGGCCTGGTCTTCCACGACGCCGCATGACGTACTACGTGCTGACCGGCCCGGACGGGACGCCCGAGCGCAGCGCCGTACCGGGGACGCTCGGCGGGCACCGGCGCGGGCGGGTCTACGGGCGCCTGGACTGCCCTGCGGCCCTGCGGGCGCTGGCGCGCGGCGGCTACGCTCGGGAGCGGGTGTTCTTCGTCGACGAGGCGACGGCGGTCGCCGCCGGCTACCGGCCCTGCGCCCGCTGCCTGCCCCAGCGGTACCGGCGATGGAAGGCGACATTGATGGAGCGGACCGCCGTGCCGGTCCACGACGTACCCGCGGCGGCCCCGGCCTCGCCGCTGGTCCCGCCGGAGGTGCTCGCCGCGCTCGGCGGCGTGCCATGGCCGCAGCCGCACTCGGGGGCCGAACTCGCCGCCCTGCTCGGGCTGCTCGGAGCCGCCCGCCCCCGGGTGCGCGCCGTCGCCGTCGGCCACAGCCGCGACGCCGCCTCCCGGGCCGCCGCGGGTGCCTTCGTCACCGCCTGGCGGGCGGCGGGCGGCACCGTGGTGGCCGTCGTGGACTGGCCCGAGCGGGCCGCGTCCTGGTTGCGGGCCGCCCGCAGGCTGACCGGTCCGGCGCCGGACGCCTGGGTGGTCGCCGCGGCCCCGGCCGGATGGGCGCAGCTCTCGCGCCGGCTGCGCCACAGCACGGCCTGGGACCCGGCCCGTACGTACGGCTTCGGCTCCCTCGGCGACGCGCGGGTGGTCGCCGCCGCCGGGGCGGGGACCGTCCAGGGCCTGCGCGGTGCGACCGCCGGTGGCGGGACCTGGCAGGTCGATCGTGGCTGGGTGACCGCGACCGCACCGGGAGAGGGGAGTTCCCGGTGAGCGCGCTCATCCCCCGGCCCCGGCTGACGGTCGCGCCCGGCGCGGTCCACGTCCCCGGCTGGCTCACCCTCGACGAGCAGCGGGAGCTGGTCACCGCCTGCCGCGCGTGGGCCATGGGCCCGGTCCCGATCCGGCACACCCGCCTGCCGCGTGGCGGGGTGATGTCGGTGCGCACGGTCTGCGTCGGCTGGCACTGGCAGCCGTATCGCTACACCCGTACCGCGGACGACGTGAACGGCGCGCGAGTGGCCCCCTTCCCGGACTGGATGGTGGACCTGGGCCGCCGCGCGCTCGTCGAGGCCTACGAGGACCCGGCGGCGGGCGACGGCTACACGCCCGACACCGCTCTGATCAACTTCTACGACGGCGAGGCGAAGCTGGGCATGCACCAGGACAAGGACGAGCGCTGCGACGCGCCGGTGGTGTCGCTGACCGTCGGCGACACCTGCGTCTTCCGCTTCGGCAACACCGACAACCGCAACCGCCCCTACACGGACCTGGAGCTGGCCTCGGGCGACCTGTTCGTCTTCGGCGGTCCGTCGCGCTTCGCGTACCACGGTGTGCCGAGGATCCTTCCCGGCACCGGCGATCCCGCCACCGGCCTCGCCTCGGGCCGCCTGAACATCACCATGCGCGTCACGGGACTGGACGACGGGTCCCGGGGGCCGGGGCGGCGGGCGTGACGGCGAGCGGGCCGGGCGTGCCCGGCCGCAGGCCCGGTGCCAGCAGCAGCGTGACGGTGACGGAGACGGCGGCCATCACGGCCATCGCGGTCGCCGGCGAGGTGTGCTGGGCGACGGCGCCCGCGAGGGCGGCGCCCAGGCCCTGCCAGGCGAGCATGCCCGAGGAGTGCAGTCCGAGGGCGTGACCGCTGAGTTCGTCCGGGGTGAGGGCCATCAGCCGTTCCTGCAGCAGCAGGCTCGCCGCGTAACCCACCGAGGCGAGGGCGACGACGGCCGCCGCGAGGGGCAGCGCCGGGTGGAGGGCGAAGACCAGGTAGGGGGCGGCGAGCAGGAGCCGCAGCGCGGCGCCCGCCCGCTCCCGCCACCGCGGCGGCACGAACCGGCCGGCCGTCGTGTCGCCGGCGAGCATGCCGCAGGCCGCGGAGGCGAGGAGCAGCCCCGCGTGGTCGGGCGCGTAGGGCACGAAGAGCGACTCGCAGCCGACGATCAGGCCGTTGGGCACCCAGAGCGCGAGGTACACGTAGCGGCGGGGCCGGGCGGACCACAGCAGCACGTTGGTCCGCCAGGTCTCGGCGGCCGAGGGACGGCCGGTCGCGCGGGGCGGCCTGGCGCCCAGACCGAGGCGGGCGACGGTCGCGGCGGCCAGGTACAGGGCGGCCCCGGCGAGCAGGACACCGCGCGGCGACAGTGCGGACAGCAGCAGACCGCCGGCGGCGAAGCCGCAGATCTGCATGGTGCCGGTCGACATGTTCAGCACGGAACGTCCCAGCAGGAAACCGCCCTTGGGCAGGATCTCGTGGAGCAGCCCGTAGCGCACTCCGCCGCCCAGGGAGGCCACCAGGCCCTGGGCGGACAGGATGACGAAGACGGCCCACACCGGCAGACCGGGGAGGGCCAGGGCGCCGGTGCCGAGGGCGAAGAGCAGGGTCACGGCGGTGAGGGCGGCCCGCGGCGGGAGGCGGTCCGCCGCCGACAGCAGGGTCGTCGCCCCCACCACCTGCGCGAGGGACGGCCCGAACATGGCGAGGGCGGACAGCAGCGGTGAGCCGGTCGCGTCGTAGACC
Source organism: Streptomyces sp. NPDC001070 (assembly GCF_053598835.1). Classification (NCBI taxonomy): domain Bacteria; kingdom Bacillati; phylum Actinomycetota; class Actinomycetes; order Kitasatosporales; family Streptomycetaceae; genus Streptomyces; species Streptomyces sp. NPDC001070. The sequence continues at coordinate 135,461 of NZ_JBSFLB010000011.1, read as the reverse complement.
AGGGTGCTCAGGGCCAGTCCGCTCACCGTCTGCGCCGCCACCTGGCCGGTGGCGATCAGGAACAGCGGGGTGAACTCCGGCGTGCGGAAGAGCTCTTGGTAGGTGCGCATGGACGGGAGTCTCGGGGGCGCGCGACCGGGCGGTTAATGTTTCGCGCGGGCGCGAAACGACGCGGGCGCGGAACCACGCCGGCGCAGAACCACGCGGCACGGCAGGAGGACGGTGGCATGGGCCTGTGGGTGGTCGACACGGAGACGCTGGTGGGCAGCCGGTTCGTCGTCTCCCCGCTGGCCGAGGCCATCGCGGCCCTCAAGCTCCTCGACCGGGGCACCGCCGCGCACCCCGGCGAGCAGGCGTGGCTCGGCGCCCACCTGCCCGCCTACCGGGAGCGGCTGGCCGGCGACCCGGTGACCGGACTGCTGGTCCGCGCCGCCCTGGGGCGCGCCTGGAACGCGGACTTCCTCACCCCCACGCCCGCCGGCGAGGGCAGCCCCGGCTTCGAGGAGGAGCTGTCCCGGATCCGGGAGACCCCGCCGGACAGCGCCCTCGAGCATCTGGCCGTGTCGCTCGGCGGCCCGCTCCCCGGCCGGCTGCGCCGCCCGGACCTCCCGCAGCGCGCGGCGGACATCGTCGCGTGGGTGTGGACGCACACGGTGCTCCCCGACTGGCCGCGGCGCCGGCGGATCATCGAGGCCGATGTCGTCGCGCGTACCGCGCAGTTGAGCCGGGGTGGCTGGGCGCGGGCGCTGGACGACATGCGTCCGGGAATGCGGTGGCTCGGCGGGGGCCGGCTGCAGATCAACACGCGTGACCACCCGCCGCGCGACCTGTCCGGCGGCCGGCTGATGTTCGTCCCCGTCACGCCGCGCGCCGGCTGGGTCTCCTGGGACGAGCCGGAGCGGTACGCGGTGGTGTACCCGTGCTCGGGGGCGCTGGCCGAGGCGGGACGTCAGCAGGTGCCCCGGGCGCTGGGCGCGCTGCTCGGTCCGGCACGGGCCGCGGTCCTCGTCCTGCTCGCCACCCCCAAGAGCACGACGCAACTGGTCGCCCTCACCGGCCAGGGGCTGGGGTCGGTGGGGCGCCATCTGAAGGTGCTGCTCGACGCCCGTCTGGTGCGGCGGCGGCGCGCCGGGCGTTCCGTGCTCTACTACCGGACGGAGACCGGCGACGCCCTGGTCGGGGTCGAGCAGGACGGCTGAGGGGCCGGGGCCCGGCAGGACGGCTGAGGGAAGGAGCACGGGGCATGGTCCACAGATCCGTGCCGTTCGACGACCTGGACCGCAAGATCGTCGCGGCCCTGATCGCGAACGCCAGGACGAGTTTCGCGGAGATCGGCGCGGACATCGGCCTGTCCGCGACCGCCGTCAAGCGCCGGGTCGACCGGCTGCGCGAGACCGGGATCATCACCGGCTTCACCGCCACGGTCCGGCCCGCCGCCCTGGGCTGGCGGACGGAGGCGTACGTGGAGGTGTACTGCGAGGGCGCGGCGCCGCCCCGTCGGCTGGCCGAGGTCGTCCGCAACCACCCCGAGATCACGGCGGCCATGACGGTGACCGGCGGCGCGGACGCCCTGCTGCACGTCAGGGCCACCGACGTCGAGCACTTCGAAGAGGTGCTGGAACGGATCAGGACCGAGCCGTTCATCCGGAAGACGATCAGTTACATGGTGCTGTCGCACCTGCTGCCGGAGAGCCCCGAGGCGGGGGCGGGGCGGCCCGCCGCGGAAGGCGCAACAGACCTGCGCTGAAGCGCCCTTCGACGCAGCATCGTTGCGCCTGCGCGCAGCGCCCGGATCTTGTCGCGCGCGCTCCCCGCTTCCTACCGTTGAGGCATCCCAGGACCGTCCCGCAGAAAGCGGAGGAATTCGCCGTGCCCGAGAACCGTGTGGCTCGCCCCCGGCGCTATCTGGTCTGCCCGCCGGAGCATTTCGACGTGCGCTACGCGATCAACCCGTGGATGCGGGAGGGCGTGCGGGTCGACACCGCGCGCGCCCGGGTGCAGTGGGCCGCGCTGGTGCGGGCCTACCGGGAGCACGGCCACACGGTGGAGTCCGTCGAGCCGGTCCCGGGGCTGCCCGACATGGTGTTCGCCGCCAACTCCGCGCTCGTGGTGGAGGGCCGGGTGTTCGGCTCGTCCTTCCACGCGCCCGAGCGGCGCCCGGAGGCCGACGAGTACGCGGCCTGGTTCAAGGCGGCCGGATTCGACGTGCACCGCCCGGTGTCGGTCTGCGAGGGCGAGGGCGACCTCGTCCCGGTCGGCGGGTTCGTCCTGGCCGGTACGGGCTTCCGCACGGTCCGGGCGGCCCACCACGAGGTGCAGGAGTTCTTCGGCGTGCCGACGATCGGCCTGCAGCTCGTGGACCCTCGCTTCTACCACCTGGACACCGCGCTGTTCGTCCTCGACGACGGGGCCGGCGGCGGCCCCGGGAACATCGTCTACTACCCGGAGGCCTTCTCGCCCGGGAGCCGTGAGGTGCTGCGGCGGATGTTCCCCGACGCGGTGACCGCCACGTCGGGCGACGCGATGGCGTTCGGCCTCAACTCCGTGTCGGACGGGCGGCACGTCTTCGTGGCGCCCGCCGCGACCGGGCTGATCGAGCGGCTCACCGTGCTCGGGTACGTGCCCGTCCCCGTCGACCTCACGGAGTTCCACAAGGCCGGCGGGGGCATCAAGTGCTGCACGCAGGAGCTGCGTCCGGCGGGCTGACGGCCCCGGTTCAGCGCCCGGGCAGGGACCGGTTGAAGAGCCGGACCTGCCCGCGGGCGATCGCCCGGCCGTCCGCGTCGGAGATCTCCACCAGCCAGAGCTGGAGGCTGCCGCCCTGCTGGATGGCCGTGCCGCGGACGTCCAGGCGGCCCTTGACGTGCGGCCGCAGGAAGTCCGTCTGGTTGCCGACACCCACCGCGAAGCGACCGTCGTCGCGCACCGCGTACGAGGCGCCGACGCTGGCGACGCTCTCGACGACGGTGGTGTAAAGGCCGCCGTGGGTGATCCCCCACGGGGTGTGGTGCTCTTCGCCGACCTCCAGGTGGGCGGTGACCTCCTGCGCGGTGATCGAGTCGAAGCGCAGGCCGACTGCCTTCAGGAACGCGCCCGCGCGCTCCGGGTCGAGGACGGGGTCGGGGGCTTCCGGCATCGTGGCTCCTGTTCGTCTGTCGTGCCCGGTCGGGGTCAGTGGGCCTGCGGGGCGGGGCGGTTGCCGATGAGGAGGACGGCCGCGACGGCGGCTGCCGCCAGGCCGACGCCCGGGATGAGCACGGCCAGGTGCAGGGCTCCGGTGAAGGCGTCACCGACGGACGCGGTGACGGTCTCGCGCAGCGCGGCCGGCAGCGCGGACCCCTGCGCGCCGCTGCCGACGGCCTGGGTCACCCGCTCGGCCACGTCGGACGGGACGCCGCGGTCGCCGAGTTCCCCGGGCAGCCGGGAGACGAGTCCACTGGTGAGGACGGTGCCCGTGACGGTCGCCCCGAGCGTGCCGCCGACCTGCCGGAAGAGGTTGACGGTGCCGCTGGCCATGCCGCCGTCGGTGTGCGGGACGCTGATGACGGCCACCGCCGTGCTCGGCGGCAGGACGAGACCCGCGCCGGTCCCGAACATCGCCATCAGCACCGCGATCACGGGTATCGACGAGGTGGCGGTCTGGGTGGTCATCAGCAGCACCCCGGCCGCGGCCAGCAGCGCGCCCGCGCCAAGGGTCGCCTTGAAGCCGATCCGGCGCGCGATCGCCGCCGCCACATAGCTGACCAGCACGTAGGAGCCCATGATCGGCAGCAGCAGCAGTCCGGCGTGGAGGATCGACTCGTGCCGGATCCGCTCGAAGTACAGCACCTGGGCGAAGGCGGTGGCCACGAAGCCGTACTGGGCGATCATCGCGACGACGTTGGCCGTGGTGAAGGACCGGCCGCGGAAGAGGCGCAGCTTCAGCATGGGTGTGCGGGTGCGCGCCTCGTGCATGACGAAGACGGCAAGCGACGCGGCGGCGACGGTGAACGCCGTGATCGACTTGGTGGAGCCGAAGCCGGTGTGACCGCCCTCGATGAGGCCGTAGTTCAGCGCGCCGATGGCCGCGACGCCGAGCACCAGGCCCGGCGGGTCGAGGTGACGGCCGGGCTGCCGGCTCTCGGTGACGAAGCGGGGCGTGAGCAGCAGCACCAGCACGACCAGCGCCACATTGACCAGGAACACCGCGTGCCAGGACCAGCGCTCCAGGATCAGCCCGGCGGCCACCGGGCCGAAGGCGAGGCCGACACCGGAGACGGCGACCCAGATGCCGACGGCCCGGGTGCGGGCGTGCGGGTCGGCGAACATGTGCGTCACCAGGGACAGGCTGTTCGGCAGGATCGCCGCGCCGCCGATGCCCATCAGGGCCTCGCCGACGATGACTCCCGTGGCGCCGGTGGCCAGGGACGTGACGAGGCTGCCCACGCCGAGCAGCAGCATGCCGAGGGCGAAGACGCGGCGCCGGCCGTAGCGGTCGCCGATGGTGCCCGCGGAGAGCACGAAGCTGGCCACCATCATCGAGTAGATGCCGGCGATCCAGACGAACGCCGCGCCCGACACGTGCAGGTCCTGCTGGAGCGGGGCGAGGACGGCGGCGGTCTGGGTGATGTTCACGAACATCGCCATCTGGCCGAGGCTCGCGACGACGAAGCCGATCCAGCGCCTCCTCACCTCCCGCGGATCGGGTGTCCTCGCGGTGCTCCCTGTGACGGTCGCACCCACGGTCGTGGCCTTGGCCGTGGCGGCGCTCAGGCTCGTCATGAGCTGTTCCCTCCAGCGCTGAGTCCGACTTTCGAACTTAGCTACGGAGAGCACGCTACCATGCCTGAGTTCTACTGGCGAACTCAGTTAGGATCTGGTCATGGAATACCTCAACCAGGACGTCTCCAACTGCTCCGTCGGGCGCGCCGTGGGCCTCGTCGGCGACTCCTGGGTGCTGCTGATCCTTCGCGAGGTCACCCGGGGGGTCACCCGCTTCGGAGAGATCCAGGAGCACCTCGGCGTGTCCCGCTCGGTCCTCAGCGACCGGCTGAACGGCCTGGTCGCCCAGGGCCTCCTCGAACTGCACACGTACCAGGAGCCCGGTGCCCGGCGCCGCTCCGAGTACGTGCTCACCGAGAAGAGCCGCGACCTGTACCCGCTGCTCACCGCGCTGCGGCAGTGGGGCGACAAGTACCTCGCCGACCCCGAGGGCCCCTCCCTCCTGGCCACCCACCACACCTGCGGCGCGCCCGTGCGGGCCCGGCTGGTCTGCGACGAGGGCCACGTGCTCACCTCCGCCGACGAGGTCGACCGCACCCCCGGGCCCAGCGCCCGCCCCCGCCCCACCGCGGGCGCGACGGCCTGAGCCACCGGGGGCTGCCGGCGCTGCGGGACTTCCGGCCTTCTCCCGGCCGGATCGCCCGGGGCGACGGCATGGTGGGACACGCCGTCGGTGCGTTCGATCGCGGCCTCGCCGAGGCGTCCCGCGATGTCGCAGCCCTCGCAGTACAGGCCGCTCATGGCCGACCGGCCGCGGGACCGTGGCCGGTCGGACCGTCGTCGCGGCACCCGGCCGCGGGGCCCGATCCCAGGACCGGCGGGGTTTGCCCGCCGCCGCGATCCAGCCCGTCGTGATCATCCCGTCCCGGGAGAGAGAAGCGACGCGCGGCGTCGTCGACCGACGACGCTCGCGAGCGCCGACGCCAGGGCACACGACACCGCGGAGATCCGTCAGGCAGACCCTGACCACCGGGGGCGACCGCGAGCCCCCCGGCGGGGCCTGCTGCGGCACCGTACCCGAAGCCGAGCCGTCACGGGACGGGCCCCTGCGGCGCGCAGTCCGCGTCGCGGCCGCCGACCACCACCGCGGCAGGCCGAGGGAGTCCAGGAGCCCGGGCCGGGGATCGCCGAGCAGCGGGTCACCACCTGCGGTAGACCGCGCACTCGTCCGCGGTGTCGGCCACCACCCTGAAGAGCAGACCGAGGTGACGGCCCGACAGCACTTCCTGGATGCCGGAGACCAGCTGCAGGAAGAACGACTCGATGCCCAGCGAACCCGCCGGGCGGGCCGGCACCAGCCCCACGGTCGCGGCGCCCTCCCCGGACAGGGCCCGCGCGGCCGTACTGGCCTGCCGGCCGAGCTGGTCGGCGACCTGGCGCACCCGCGCGTGGGTGGTCTCGGAGACCCCGGCCCGCCGGGGCGATGTCCTTCATCGTGGGACGCCGGGCGGCAACACGCCGGCCGGTCCGGGCAGGGGGCGGCGGCTCCACCGGTGGCTCGTGCGCCGCGATCGTGGGCCCCTCGCCTCGTCCTCGTGTCCCGTACGCGTCGGGCCCCGGGCGGCGCGGCGCGGGGACCAGCATCCCCCAGCCGAGGCGGGACGTGCACTGACGCGCTTGAGCAGAGGCGCTAAAGCGCATTAGTGCTGACGCCCGAATTCCCTTCACATGCCCGTTGACCTGCTGCTTCCCGACCCCAAAGCACAACGTCACGGCGCGAGTTGACTTTCCCCGGGCACGGATGCCACCTTGTCGTGGGCGCCGGCGGCGACTCCCCCGCCGAGCCGTTCACGGGACGGACGTCCCCCGACCGCCCCGCGACAGCCGGTACGCCGCCGCGCGCCCGTCCCCGCTCGTACGACAACGGGACCTGCCATGAGACCGCGTTTCGGCGTCAACTACACGCCCAGCCAGGGCTGGTTCCACCACTGGCTCGACTTCGACGTGTGGGGCGTCGCCTGGTGGTGCTCGCACGACGTCGCCCGGTCCCTGGCCGACTTCCCCGAACTCGAGTACACCCTCGGACTCCTCACCAACGACCGCGAGGTCAAGCCCTCGGGCGCCGCCGTCGCCCGCGCCGTCGCGGACCTGCGCGACCGCGGGTACGCGCCGCGGCCCCGGACGACCGCACTCGTCGTCGACGTCGGCGACAGCGTGACGGCACCCCACCGGGCCTGCTGCGCCGCCGGCGGCGAGGTCTTCGAGGCGTGGGCGGCACTGACCGCCCAAGGCGTGCGGCCCGCCCTGGTGCTCGCCGACCGGGCCGAGGACGCGGCCCACCTGACCGCACGCGGCATCACGGAGGTCGTGACGGCCGCTGAGGCACGCTGACCCACAGGCCCGTCCCCCGGCGGACCCCCGGGCACGGGTCACGCACCCGTGCCCGGGCGGCTCCGGGGCGCCGCAGGAGCTCCGCCGGGGTGTGTCAGTTGGAGCGCCCTGCCCACATCACCGGCAGCCCTTTCCCGGGGGCGTCGTGGCCTGACAGACTCGTCGGGTGACCGAATTCGACCTGCTCGTCATCGGATCCGGCCCGGGCGGCCAGAAGGCCGCCATCGCCGCGGCCAAGCTCGGCCGCCGGGTCGCCGTCGTCGACCGCCCCGACATGGTCGGCGGGGTCTCCATCCACACCGGCACCATCCCGTCGAAGACGCTTCGCGAGGCCGTGCTCTACCTGACCGGGCTCACCCAGCGGGATCTGTACGGCCAGAGTTACCGCCTCAAGGAGGACATCACCATCGCGGACCTCACCGCGCGCACCCAGCACGTGGTGAGCCGCGAGGTGGATGTGATCCGCAATCAGCTCTCCCGCAACCGCGTCGCCATGCTCACCGGCACCGGCCGCTTCGCGGACGACCACACCGTCGCCGTGGAGGACGCGACCGGCCGGGAGGTGCTGGTCACCGCCGAGAACATCGTCATCGCCACGGGGACCCGGCCCGCCCGCCCGTCGACCGTGGAGTTCGACGACCGCACGGTGATGGACTCCGACAGCGTGCTCAATCTGGACCGGGTGCCGCGCTCCATGGTCATCGTCGGCGCCGGGGTCATCGGCATCGAGTACGCCTCGATGTTCGCCGCGCTGGGCAGCAAGGTGACGGTGGTCGAACAGCGCGAGGGGATGCTGGACTTCTGCGACGTCGAGGTGGTCGAGGCGCTCAAGTACCACCTGCGGGACCTCGCCGTCACCTTCCGCTTCGGGGAGACGGTGGCGGCCGTGGAGCGGCACCCCACGGGCGCGCTCACCGTCCTGCAGAGCGGGAAGAAGATCCCCGCTGACGCGGTCATGTACTCGGCCGGACGGCAGGGTCTCACCGAAAGCCTCGACCTCGGCAAGGCGGGTCTCGCCGCGGACAAGCGCGGCCGCATATCCGTCGACGAGCACTACCGCACCGCCGTGCCGCACATCTACGCCGTCGGTGACGTCATCGGTTTCCCGGCGCTCGCCGCCACCTCCATGGAACAGGGCAGGCTCGCCGCGTACCACGCCTGCGGCGAACCGGTGAACGCGATGGACGGCCTGCAGCCGATCGGCATCTACACCATCCCGGAGATCAGCTTCGTCGGCCGTACGGAGGACCAGCTCACCGATGACAACGTGCCCTTCGAGGTGGGCATCTCGCGCTACCGCGAGCTGGCCCGGGGCCAGATCATCGGCGACTCGCACGGCATGCTGAAGCTGCTGGTCTCGACGGAGGACCGCAAGCTGCTCGGCGTCCACTGCTTCGGCACGGGCGCGACCGAGCTGCTGCACATCGGCCAGGCGGTGATGGGCTGCGGCGGCACGGTCGACTACCTGGTCGACGCGGTGTTCAACTACCCGACCCTCGCCGAGTCGTACAAGGTCGCCGCGCTGGACGCCACAAACAAGCTCCGCCAGATCAACCGCCTCACCGGCTGAGCCGCCGGTCCGCGTGGGGCGCCCCGGCCGGGGTGCCCCACGCGTCGGCGCCGCCACGGCCACAGGTGCGTGGCGTCAGCACGAGCCCGCCCGCCCGAGTCGCCGTGCCGCGCGTGCTCGCACGCACGTGCGGGTCGGAGCCCCGTCGGGCGGGTCGGCGGCGCCCACCACCCGTTCGGAGGGGGAGGGACGCGGGCGCTGCGTGGCAGCCTCCCGGGAGGGGACGAAAGACGCGTGCCCCGTGACCCTCCGAGGGAGCACCCGCCATGGCCACCAGGAAGAACCTCCGGGTCGACCGGACAAGCCTCACGCACAAGGTCGGCTACGCCCTCCGGCACCCCACGCGTGTCGCCGCGTACGCCCGCCGCGCCGCCCGCGACCTCCGGCTCGCCCACCGGCACCGCGACCACGTGGCGTACTACCGCGCCGTCATGGCCAGTGACACCGCCAGGGATCCTGAGGCCGCCGTGGGCAGCCGCAGCCACGAGCGCTGGCTCGCGCTGGGCGAGATGCAGTTCGACTATCTGCGGGAGCACGGCCTGACGCCCCGGCACCGGCTGCTCGACATCGGGTGCGGCAACCTGCGCGCGGGCTGGCGCCTGATCGAGTACCTCGACACCGGGCACTACTACGGCATCGACATCTCACCCGACATCCTGATCGCCGCCAAACGCACCCTTACCACGCAGGGCCTGCAGCACAAGCTCCCCCACCTCACCCTCACCCAGGACCTGACCTTCGACTTCCTGCCCGACCGCCACTTCGACGTGGTCCACGCGCACAGCGTCTTCTCCCACTCGCCGCTGGAGGTCATCGACGAGTGCCTCGCCCATGTGGGGCGGATCCTGGCCCCGGGCGGGTGGTTCGACTTCACGTTCGACCGCACCGAGGGAGCGGAACACCAGGTACTGCGCGAGGACTTCTACTACCGCACCGAGACCCTGGTGGAGCTCGCGGCCCGGCACGAGTTGCGCGCGTGCTTCATGGAGGACTGGGAGCGCCGCGACCACGGGCAGTCGAAGATCCGCGTCCACGCGGGCTGACCTCGGCGCGGGAACGTCCCGGCACGCGGAAGACGGGTCCGGCGCTGGGGACGGGCTCTTCCACTCCCGTCCGACGCCCTGAAGCACGCGGAGGCCGGCCTGCGGTCCTCGGCCGTCAGCGCGCCTCGGCGTCCTCCTGCTCGGCGCGCTTGCCGGTCACGTGTTCGACGAGGTCGCACACGGTGCCCATCCGCTCGACCTCGTCGGCGAGCAGCATCACGCCGACCTCGCGCTCGACGGCGTCGGCGGCGCGCTGCTTCGCGTGATCGCCCAGACGCAGGTGGACGAACGTGGTGTCCGGCCCGATCTCCTCCGGCGTCACGCCCGCGCATCCGGCGACCACCCTGCGCACGATCCCGGCGACGTCCTCGGTCATGTTCCGCTCCGTCCTCATCCCCTCCGGCGACTGCTCGATGCGTATACCCCACCGGCGCCGGATACTCCGGGGAACCCCGCGCCCGCCTCCCGAGCGGCCGTGCCGGGCGCGCCTGTCCCGGTCCGTTCGGGGGAACGGCCGGTGTCGTGGGGCGGGGCGCCGGGCGGCGGCTCGTACGTTCGGCTGGCATGACGCACGTTTCCCGTGACCGCGCTCCCGTGCCCACCCGTCGTACCGCGCTGGCCGGGCTCGCGGCGGGCGCCGGGGCCCTGCTCGCGGCCGGATGCACGCCCTCGGACGCCTCCCCCGCGGGCTCCCCCTCGCCCGCCGGCTCCCGCCCCTCCCCCACGGCGTCGGCTTCGGGCCCGGAGGGTGGCCCCACGCCCGGGGTGATGACGCTCTTCGACGACCCGGGGTTCGACTTCAACGCGCTCCTCGCCCTCGGCGGATCCGGTTTCGGCTCCGCGGAGGTGGGTGAGGTGCTCACCGCCGTGAACGCGATCAACAAGGCCGGTCTGTCCGCGCAGACGTACACCCGCGTCTTCAGGGAGCTGGGCGACCGGTTGCTGACGACACCCAAGGGCAGCCCGCCCGGACGCCAGACCGCGCGGTTCCGGGCGCTGCGGGCGGCGCAGTACTACGGGCAGGCGCTGTTCTTCGTCCTCGGCTCCGACGACCCCGGCGGCGAGTTGCAGCTCTACCGTGCCGGGCGCCGGGCCTGGGACGCCTTCTGCGAGCGCTGCGACCCGGCCCCGGTGACGACAGGAGTGCCGTACGGGAGGACGCTGATGCCCGTGTGGTTCTTCCGGCCGGACGGGGCGGACCGGCGGCGGCCCACCGTGATCCTCACCAACGGCAGCGACGGACAGAACGTCGACATGTGGACTTACGGCGTGTCGGCCGCCATGGACCGCGGCTGGAACGCGCTCGTGTACGACGGCCCGGGCCAGGGCCAGTTGCTCTTCGTGAACCAGGTGGTCTTCACACCTCGCTGGGAGAAGGTCGTCACCCCGCTCGTCGACTGGCTGGCCGCCCGCTCCGACGTGGACACCGGCAGGATCGCCCTCACCGGGCTGAGCATGGGCGGGGACCTGGCGCCACGGGCGGCCGCATTCGAGCACCGGATCGCCGCCCTGGTGGCGATGCCCGGCACGGTGTCGCCGTGGCGGGGGTTCCCGCCGGAGATCCGGGCGATCCTCACTCCGGACAAGGACCGGACCAACACCGTCTGGAACAAGGAGGTCGTGCCGGCGCTCGGCCCGTCCGACGCGGCGACGCTGAAGAAGCGCTTCGAGCCCTTCTCCGTCCAGGCGATGACCGAGGCGCGGGAGGGCAGGATGTTCACCGACTTCTGGACCCCCGCCCGGCTCATCGCGTCCTTGGACATCGGCGATGTGGTGGGCCGGATCAAGGCGCCCACGCTGGTCCTGGACTACGAGTTCGAGCAGTTCTACCCGGGCCAGCCGCGCCAGATGTACGACGGGCTCACGGCGGCCAAGGACTACGTGCGGCTGACGGCGGCCACCGGGGCGCAGCTGCACTGCTCCCCGATGGCCCCTCAGGAGCACTGCGAGGTGGTCTTCGACTGGCTGCAGGAGAAGCTCTCGGTGCGCTGACCGAGACCCGCGCGGGCGCCGTTCACCGCCCGTGCGGCCGGCCGAGCACGTAGGGGGCGAGGATGTCGGCCACGGTGCGGTTGCGGGGCGTGGGAACGCCCAGCTCGCGGCCGAGGTCGGCGACGCCGCCGCTCAGCCAGGGCAGTTCGAGGCGGTTGCCCTGCTCCAGGTCGTTGTGCATGGAGGAGGTCATCGTGGTGGGGAGCGTGTCGCAGAAGGCCAGTTGCCCGTCGACGAAGGACTCGTCGAGGCGTACGCCGGAGGCCCGTCCGACGGCGACGACCTCCGCCATGACGTCGCGCAGCAGGGCGCGCGTCGCGGGGTTGCCGCGGACGACGCCGATCGGCCCGCGCACGGCCGAGGTGGTGCCGGACAGGCCCGTGAGGAACACGAACTTCTCCCACACGACCCGCGCGATGTCAGCGCTGACCTCCGCGTCGAGGCCCGCCTTCTCGCACACCCCGCGGAACTCCTCCGCCCGGGTGGTCCCCTCCTCGCCGTAGGGTCCGAAGACCAGCTTCTGCATCGTGCCCCGGTGGGAGACGACGCCGGGTTCCCCGATGACGGCGGAGATGTAGCAGACCCCGCCCCACACGGCCTCGGGCGGCAGGTGCTCGCGCAGGACGGTGTCCTTGTGCACGCCGTTCTGCAGGGAGATCACCCGTGCCCCGGCGGTGGCGAGGCCGCGCAGCTGGGCGGCGACGGCCTCGGTGTCCCACAGCTTCACCGCGACCAGCACCACGTCGGCGGGGCCCAGGTCGCCGATGGCCGGAACGAACCGGTCGGACGGCGCCCGGAACTCCCCCAGCGGGCTGCGGACGACCAGACCGCCGTTGGCGCGGATGGCCTCCAAGTGCCGCCCGCGGGCGACGAAGGTCACCTCGTTGCCCGCCTCCGCGAGACGGGTGCCGAAGTAGCCCCCGACCCCGCCCGCTCCCACGACCGCTATGCGCATGACGCGTTTCCTTCCCGGTTCGGCGAGGCCGGCGAGGCGGGTGGCCGCGGACGCCGCCATGCGTGTCCGGCCCCGCCTCGCGTCAGGTTCTTAGTAACCGTCTTTAAGGTTACTATGGTCACATGAGCGAGCGTACCCCGGCCACTCCCCGCACCCGTGTCACGGCCAAGGTCCGTGAACTGCGCTTCGACGCGGGCTCGCTGTCGCTCGACCTCGTCGCCACGGTCGGCCGCCGTCCCGGCACCCCCGTCGAGCGGCTCGGTGACACCGACCGGCTCCGTACCTGGTGCCGGGGCGTGGGCCTGACCCTGCGGGACGGGGAGGACGAGACGGCGCTGCTCGCCGCGCTGCACGAGCTGCGAGGCGCCGCCTACGACGTCCTCGTCGCGGTCCTCGACGGCCGCGCACCGCTCCCGGGGTCCGTGCCGTTCCTCAACGACATCGCCCGCGTCGAGCCGCCCACGCCGCTGCTCTGCGTCGACGCCGAGGGACGCCCCGGTGGCGGGCCGGGAGCACGGCTGTCGGCCGCCCAGCTGCTCTCCGCGGTGGCCCGCGACCTGATCACGCTGGTGACCCGGCCGCACCTGCGCGAGCGGCTGCGCACCTGCGACGCGGAGATCTGCCGCATGGTCTACCTCGATCCCGGGCACGGCAAGCCGCGCAAGTGGTGCTCCATGGAGCGGTGCGGCAACAACGCGAAGGCCGCCCGGCGCCGGCGCCGAACGTCCGCGTCGGCACCGTAGGCCCGGCAGCCGGGAAGCCGGACCGGCTACGGTGACGCGGGCCAGCCGAATGCGGCGATGAAGTGGCCGAGGTCGCGCCGGCGCGAACTGGCCGGCCACACCGCCCAGGTCCTGCGCATCAGGGCATTCCCCCACCAGGGGCGACGACACGACCTCAACGCCGCGTTCGCCCTCGCCACCCTGGTCTGGGGCGTCCTGTCCGACCGAATCGGCTACAGGGCCACCTTCGTCCTCGGCTCCGCCCTCATGGTGGCCGCGTCCGCCGTCAGCGCCGTCGCCCCGAACCTGGCGACGCTCGACAAGACGTCGCGGCCGGACCCCTGCAGCAGGACACCATGGCGTCCGTCCGACCGCGGACCGTGCGGCCGCGGCGGGGCATCCCCCCGGTGCCCCGCCGCGGCGTCCTGATCCCCCGTTCCTCACACCGCGCGCGGCACCCGGCCCTTCGGAACGCCGCGGCGCGCCACGTCACATGGGCCCGGAGATCAGCGCCCAGACGGACTTGCCCGCCTCGTCCGGCGGGGTCCAGCCCCAGGACTCGCTGAGCGAGTCGATGATGTGCAGCCCCCGTCCGGTCTCCGCGAGCCAGTCGGGCTCCTTCACCACCGGAATGCCCGTGCCGGGGTCGGCGACCGTGCAGAGCACGGACTCGCCGCGGCGGAGCAGGCCCAGCCAGACCGGCCGGCCGGACAGCGGCGCGTAGGCCGGGTCGTCCAGGCCGTAGCGGACGGCGTTGGTCAGCATCTCCGACACCACGACCGAGGCGGTGTCGACGATCGCGAGCATGCCCCAGTTGCTCAGGGTCACGCGGGTGAACTGCCGCGCCGCGCCTGCCGCGAGAAGGTCACCGCTCAGGCCGCAGGCGGCGAAGCGTGACCCGGAGTCCTCGGTCAGGCCGTAGTCGAGGGGGATCGCCGGATGCGTGGTCATCGGGAACTCCGCAGAGCTGTCGGGCGGGGGCGCGTTGCTGTCTGCGCGATCCACTATCCCCGCCGGATCCCTACCCGTGCAAGCACATCTGCAATTACAGTCGTAAGTGCAAGGGTAAGTACATCTGCACGTGCAGCTGCACGTGCAGATGGGCCGTCAAGGAGGCGTTGCCATGCGGGAGTTCGACAACGGCGTACCGGCCACCGACATCGAGGGCGCGGTCTGGAGGAAGAGCGGCCGCAGCAACCCGAGCGGCAACTGCGTCGAACTCGCGGCACTGCCCGGTGGGGCGTTCGCGGTGCGCAACTCCCGCCACCCCGGAGGACCTGCGCTCATCTACACACGCGCGGAGATCGAGGCCTTCCTCGGCGGCGTCAAGGACGGGGACTTCGACGACATGGCCGGCTGACAAACCGTCGGCATGCCATGGGATGCGGCTGTATTCGGACGCCACTCGGTGAGACACTGGCTGTCCGCCCAGTCACCACGGGAGCCGGCATGACCGCGATGCGGCCGAGCAACGAACCGTCGATAAGGCAGTACTTGGAGCACCCGCGCGGTGGTCCGACCGTGCTGCGTATCGTGCTCGGCACCCAGTTGCGAAGGCTGAGGGAGTCCCGGAAGATCACCCGCGAGGAGGCCGGTGAGGCGATCCGCGGCTCCCATGCCAAGATCAGCCGTCTGGAACTGGGCCGCGTCGGCTACAAGGAACGCGATGTCGCCGATCTGCTCTCCCTCTACGGGGTGACCGACGAGACCGAGCGCGCCGATTTCCTGAAGCTCGCCCGGCAGGCCAGCACACCCGGCTGGTGGCACCGGTACGCCGACGTCCTGCCCGGCTGGTTCGAGACGCTGGTGGGCCTGGAGGAGGCCGCCTCCGTCATCCGTACCTACGAGGTGCAGTTCATCCCCGGTCTGCTGCAGACCGAGGAGTACGCGCGTGCCGTCATCCGGCTGGGCCACCCCCGCGCGTCCGGGGTCGAGGTCGAGCGCCGGGTCGCGCTGCGCATGGAACGCCAGCATCTGCTGACCGCGCCCAACGCTCCCCGGCTGTGGGCGGTCGTGGACGAGGCGGCTCTGCGCCGCCCCATGGGCGGCGTCGACGCGATGTCCCGCCAGCTGGAGCGGCTGATCGAGGTGGCCGCCCTGCCGAACGTGACACTGCAGATCGCGCCGTTCAGTGTCGGCGGGCTGGCCACCGCGGGCGGGCCCGTCACGATCCTGCGTTTCCTGGAGCCGGATCTGCCGGACATCGTCTACCTGGAGCAGCTGACCAGCTCGCTCTACCTGGACAAGCAGGAAGACGTCGACAACTACCTGGCCGTCATGGACCGGCTGAGCGCGGAGGCCGAGCCGCCCGTCCGGACGCCGGGATTCCTGCGCGATCTCCTGGAGCAGTTGTCGTGAAGTGACGCGGGTCCCGGGCCGGCACGACCGGCCCGGGCACCCCGCGCGGGCTCAGGACTTCCGGCCGACGCCGCCGAACTCGATCCACTCCTGCGTGGCCTGGCGCGGCGCCAGGTCGGTGTCGGGACGCCAGGTGGACACCTCCACCAGACCCGGCTCCAGGATCGCCAGGCCGTCGAGGAAGCCGTGGACGTCGCTCTCCTGGCGCACCCGGCCCCAGTTCCCCTGAGTGCTGGCGTCCATGAACTCGGTGACGAAGTCGCGCACCGCCTTGTCCTCGCTGACCAGCTGGCACACCACGAGGAAGCTGCCCGGCGCCAGCCGCTCCGCGACACGCTTGACCAGGCCCGCCGGGTCGTCCTCGTCGGGGATGCAGTGCATCACCGAGACGAACAGGGCCGCGACCGGCTCGCTGAAGTCGATCAGCCGCTCGACCTCCGGGTGGCCGAAGATGCCGTCGGTGTCGCGGAAGTCGGCCTGGATGACGGCGGTGTTCTCGTTCTCCTCGAGGAGCGCGCGGCCGTGGGCCAGCACGATCGGGTCGTTGTCGACGTACACGACACGGGAGGCCGGGTCGACACGCTGGGCGACCTGGTGGACGTTGTCCTGCGTCGGCAGGCCGGAACCGTGGTCGAGGAACTGCCGGATCCCGTACTCGCGGGCCAGCACGCCCACGACGCGCTGGAGGAACCGGCGGTTGTTGACGGCGAGTTCCTTCGTGCTCGGGACGACCTTCAGCAGCTCCTCGGAGGCCTCGCGGTCGACTGCGTAGTTGTCCTTGCCGCCGAGCAGGAAGTCGTACATCCGAGCGACGCTGGGAATCCCGGTGTCGATCGCGGTCGGCAGCGGCTCTCGGTCCTGGCTCATCCGGCCCCTCACAGTCCTGCCCCACGCCCTTGACGCGGGGTGATCGCGGAACTCCCAGTCTAGGCGCAAGTCACCTTGTCGCCGGGGGGTTTCACTCATGGGAAGTCAATTCATCGACCCGCGGTTTGAGTACTGAAACCCCATCAGGTAGCCCCCAACCGGGCTTTTCCGCCGTCCGGTCCGGGTACGCTGAGGCGCACGCCCCTCCTCCAGCAACGGGACTGGTCCCATGGAACTCGTCTTCGCCGGCCGCGTGATCGAATGGCGTGGGCCGTCGCCGTACTACTTCGCCGCCGTGCCCGACGAGGAGTCCGCCCACATCCGAGAGGTGGCCGCGATGGCCAGCTACGGCTGGGGCGTGATTCCCGTCGAGGCCCGGATCGGTGGGATCGCCTTCACGACCTCGCTCTTCCCCAGGGACGGCGGCTACCTCCTGCCGCTCAAGAACGCCGTGCGCGATCCGCAGGGCCTCGCGGCCGGTGACGAGGTGGCCGTGGAGATGACGGTGCGCCTCTAGCTAGCTGGGGACGCGGAGCTCCGGTCCGGGAACACCTGCGGTAGATGTTGCAGCCATGGGCTGGAGCTGCATTGAATCGCTCGCTGCTCTCTGATCGTCACCCCCGAAGGGTAGCCGCGGATATTCGGCAGCTACCTGACCGAACCCCGCCCGGCCAACTGTCGTGCGCGCTCCGGTCGAAGACAAGGACGAGCCCTCCCCGCCTCATCGTTCGCGGATGAGACTCGGATCCAACAAGGGCTTCGTCGTCCTGTCAGTTCAACGTCTCCATGCCTCTGAGACTTGGCAGGTCAGCCGAGGGTGATGGTCTGACCTGGGAAGATCAGGTCGGGGTCGGGCCCGAGGACGTTTCTGTTCTTCCGGTACAGCCTCGGCCAGGATTGGCCGTGTGCCCGGCCGATGCTGCTGAGGGTGTCTCCCCTGCGGATGATGTAGTGACCGGTGCGGTCCTTCTCTGCGGTGCTGCCGAGGGGTGGGCTGGCTGCGGAGGGCTGCTTGCTGCACCCGTTGGCCGAGGGCCGTTCAGGCAGGGGCGTCAGGGGGGTGCACACTGGACTGGCGAGGCCGATGAGTTCGACCAGGCCCACACCGCCGGTGGGCGGGATGACCTTGGACCAGTTGTTGGTCAGCCAGAGGTTGCCCGAGGAGTCGATCTGCACCGCCGTGGGGTGCTGAAGCGCCTCGTTCCGGAAGCCTGTTTTCGGGGACAGGATGGTCCCCGTGGACGCACCGCGTGGGCAGGCCGTGGTGTTCACCCCGCACAGCAGTGACACCGACTTGTCG
This sequence comes from Streptomyces sp. NPDC001070, assembly GCF_053598835.1. Taxonomy (NCBI): domain Bacteria; kingdom Bacillati; phylum Actinomycetota; class Actinomycetes; order Kitasatosporales; family Streptomycetaceae; genus Streptomyces; species Streptomyces sp. NPDC001070. Next base: position 117,562 of record NZ_JBSFLB010000011.1, on the reverse strand, counting down.
CCGAAGCCGGCAACCCAGACGCGGTCCAGGCCATCGACGGCGGTCGACCAGGGGAAGGTCCTCTTGGGCAGCCGGTACACGCCGTCGATGGTCCCGTTGCGCCGGATCCGGGTGACCGTGCTGTTGATGAAGCTCGCCACCCAGGCATTGCCGTGGGAGTCGAAGGCGAAGGACAGGGGCCCTTGCAGAGAGCTGCCGTGGATGGCGGCGACAGGTTTGAAGTCCGGGCCGATGACCGTGACGCTCCCGCCGAGCCTCCCGAACGAACCGGTCTGCCGTGTCTGGAAGAGCTGGCCGAAGGACATGTGGCTGTTGGTGATCCAGGCCCGGCCGCGGTCGTCGATCTGGACACCGAAGGGGTGATTGAAACCGTCGGCGCCGATGGTGAACGCCTTGGCGGGATCGCCGTGCGGGTAGACGACGACGCTGCCCAGACCCGGAGTGCCCCTGAGGCCATAGGAGTTGGTGACCCACAGGTTGCCCCGCTGGTCCACGGCGACGCCCTGGGGCGCGACGAGCCCGCCGTTCAAGAACCCGGTGGCGGGCGAGAGCGGGACGCCCGCGGGTGAGTACTTCACCATGGCGTTGCTGCCGTAGCTGGGTGCCCACACGAAGCCCTGGGGATCGATCGTGATGCCCCAGGCACCTCCCTTCATGCCGCCCCCGCTGATGGGGCTGCCCAGGGCCGGGCGGCCGACCGGATCGAGGACGGTGACGAAGGGGCTGGCGGTCCGCGTTCCCGGCAGCCAGTTGTTGCTCGCCCAGACGTTGCCGTGGGCATCGAAGGCGATGCGGCCCGCGGAGTACAGGCCGTTGGCGGTGTAGCGCACCGCCAGGACCCAGGTATCAGGGGCAGCGTCGAGTGCGGGAGCGAAGACGTGTTCCGTGCCGGCCAGGACGGACAGCCCGGCTCTCGACAGCGTCGGGTGGTGGACGAGGTTGAGGAGTGCCTGCACCGTGTCTTCCGCGGGAGCGGCCCCGGGCGGTGTGGCCAGGCGCAGCACCCGGTCGCATCGTGCGCTGTTCACCGCGCACAGCGACGTGAGGTTGGCGAGCGTGTTGAGGGTGGCCAGGGTCTGGTGGTTGGCGTTGTCCGCGGTGACGACGGCGCCCGGCGTGCCGGTGCCCGGATCGGCGAGGTTCCACGCGGTGGCCGCAGCGTTCTGCAGCCCCGGGCTGGGCCCGGTGATGCCGCGCTTGTCGGCGAACTGCGCCAAGGCGTAGGTGGTGGCGACGGTGGTGAGTTCGTTGACCACGACCGTGTCCATGGTTCGCTGCGGTACACCGCCGCCCTGCCCGATGCCGACCACGGAACGCAGCAGCAGCTTCCGGTCCCCCGTCGCTGCCGCCTCGACGTACAGCATGCTGTCGGCCGGCTTGGCGTAGGCGATCTCGAACGAGCCTGTGGCGTCCGTACTCGCCGATCCCAGCTTCCTGACGCCCTCATGCGACCCGGCGTAGAGGGTCACCGCCGCGCCGCGCAGCGGCTTGCCGGCCCCGGTCACCCTGCCCTGGAGTGAGTTTCCCGAGGCTCCGAGAGCGGCGGCCGGGACACCGCCCAGGTTCAGCGCCAGCAGGGCCGAGGCTGTCGCTGCGGCCGTGGAAGCGGCGGAAAAGGCCCGGACCGTGGTTCGAGCCTGGCTGGCTCCCCCGGTCGCCGGTCCGCGGACACGCATGTATGACACCGCCATCGGAAGGAACCTCCCATCCGTCGCAGCCGACCTGGTTACACGCCCGTGGTCTGCCGTTGCTTCGGTTGCTTCCTCGTCTCCGGTGCCGCCGCAGCGCCCGCTGCCGGCTCACCGGCTGTCACAAGTCCCGGTGTCCTGAGGGTGAACCAGCCGATCCGGCGGCCGCACAGCCAGATCGCCCCCAGGTACAGCCCTGGTCCCACCTGACGGATCTCGTCACGGATACAACCGACGATGTAGGAGGTCTGGGAGTAGTCGATGACGATGCACGGCTCGTTGTCCATCAGGCTCGGGCCTGGATAGACCAGTGCCGCGATCGCGGGAACGTCCAGCAGCGTGAACCTGTTGATCAGTGAGCGGCCGTCGGACGCGAAGAGCTTGCCTTGCCACAGAGTGAGGCGCAGCCAGACGGCGAACGCCCGGCCCAGGCGGGTGCCCGGGAAGAGGATGCCGATGCCCTCCATCGGGCCGGTGGGAACCTCGCCAGCCGGGCTCGCCCGGAACAGCTCTTCCAGGTGATCATCGCCGGACTTCAGCAGATCCTTGTCTCGGAAGTTCATCTCACCCTCCGTGCGACGGTTTCAGCGCGACTCCCATCACCATCGGTCGGGCAAAGATCGATCACCACCGCTGTTAAGCCATGCGGCGGCTTCACCAGCGCAAGGGGGTCGGGTGGGGTTGCCCGACCGGTGCCGGATAACCCGACAGCACCGCAGCGGTCTCACCACGACGGCTCGTCGGCGCGCCTGGACGAGGACCTGCCGCAGGGGATGCCCGAGCGCGTCCCTGACGGAGGCCGCTTCCGCGCCGGTCAGCCATGACCGGTTCGGATACAGGACCTCGATCCTGAACCCCGCGAACCCCCACGGCACGATCCGCCGCGTCGCGACCTGGCTGCCGGAACAGTCAGGATCGGCGGTGCCGGGTCTTGCAGGGGCGACAGGATTCGAACCTGCGGCGTGCGGGTTTGGAGTCCGCTGCTCTGGCCGGGCTGAGCTACACCCCTTCGGTGGCTTCACCTTGGCACGAGCGGCGGCGGACGGGCCACGCAATTTCCGATGGAGCAGGCCGTGGCGGCGGGGCGGGGTCAGACGCGCGGGCGGTCGTAGCAGTCGTAGTTCCGCTGGGCGGTGATCCTGCCGTCCCGGCATTCGAGGAAGGTCGCGATGTGGGCGCGCAGTGCCCGGCGGGCAGGTCGCCGGGCGGGCGGGCGAGCGTGCCGGTCCCGATGGCCTCCAGACCGACCTGGTCGCCTGCCGCGGCCCGCCCCGGGGGACGCCCGGGTCCGGCTCGCACGGCTGCCCGCGCGAGGACGCGAGGCCGTCGCCGCGGCGCGGCGCGCCCGGGCCGCGCCGGAGGAACGGCTGCGCGAGCGCTGCGGGGCGGACCGGCTTGCGGAGGGCCGGGGGCTGCTCGCGGTCCTGCTGGACGAGCTGGACGGCACCGCCGGCGCGCGGCGCCGCGACGCTCGGCCGCCCCGCTGACCGCCGTCGCCGCGGCCACCGCGCCCCACCCGGGCGGTTCGGGCCGCGGCTGCGTAGGGTGGATCGCGCCGGGCCGGCCGGGCGTACGGGAGGCTGAGATGAACACACAGGGCACGGACGCGTACACCGACGGCAACGCGCTGGCCGGGCCGCTCCGGGAGATCTTCGCGGTGGACATGACGGCTGCCGAGGGCCGCTGCGCGGGCTGCGGGCGCACCGGGCCGGTCGCCGCCCTGCGGGTCTACGACCACGCACCGGGGCTGGTGGCGCGCTGCCCAGGCTGCGACGCCGTCATGCTGCGGGTGGTCCGCGGCCCCTCCGCCGCCTGGCTGGACCTGCGGGGCTCCGTCAGCATGCGCATCCCGCTGCCCGACTGACCACGCCGCGGCCAACCGCCGCACGTGTCTTGGCTCTTCGCGCCGCATGGCCAACACTGTGCCGATGACGACGCGAGCGGACTGGGAGACCCTGCTGGACCGGCTGGCCGTCGACGAGCTGATCAGCGGTTACGCCGCGGCCGTCGACGACGGCGACTGGACGGCGTACACCGCGCTCTTCACCCCGGACGGCCGGGCGGACTACGGCTCCGCGGGCGGCATCGCGGGCCCCGCCACCGAGGTGGCCGAGTGGCTCGCCGCCACGATGCGCCTGTTCCCCGTGCGCCAGCATCTGATCGTCAACCGCCGGATCACCCTCGACCCGCCGGCCGCCATGGCGCACGCCGACTACGTCAACCCCATGCGGCTGGGCGACGACGGGCCGGGCCCGGCGGCCCCGAACTTCGTCTGCGGCGGCCGCTACACCTTCACCCTGCGGCGCACACCGGCGGGCTGGCGCATCCAGGAGGTGCTGGTCCGGGAGAAGTGGCGCACCTGACGCGGGGGCGGAACGGCGGGCGGCGGCACGGGCGGGCGGGCGGGGCCACGGACGCGGGTGTATCCAAGAGTCATGGACGTTGCGCGGCGCCTGGGACACTGGGGGCGGTCGTGGCGGCCCGGGCACCTGCTGGTGGTCACCATGCTCGCGCTGATCCTGGTGATCACCGTCGTCGACATCCTGTCGCCGCCCGACGTCCACCTGGGGCCGTTCCTGGTCGCCCCGCCCGCGATCACGGCGTCCTTCGCGGGGCCCCGCACGACCGCGATGGTCGGCGGGGTCGCGGTGGTCGCGCAGATCGTGGTGGCCGGTGCGCGCACGACGCCGCTGGACCTCAACCACTCGGCGCAGATCGCCACGCTGGCCCTGATGTCCGTCCTGGCGACCTTCTTCTCCCATCTGCGCGAGAAGCACGAGACACAGGTGACCCGGCTGCGCTCGGTGGCCGAGACGGCCCAGCGGGTGCTGCTGCGGCCGATCCCCCGGCGCATCGGCCCGCTGCGCATCGCCTCGGTCTACCTCGCCGCGGAGGCCGAGGCCCAGATCGGCGGCGACCTGTACGCGGCCGTGCGCACCGACAGCGGCACCCGGCTCATCGTGGGCGACGTACGCGGCAAGGGCCTGGAGGCGGTGAAGGAGGCCGCCCTGACGTTGGGCGCCTTCCGCGCCGTCGCCCACCGGCAGGCGAAACTGCCCGACCTGGTCGCCTGGCTTGAACAGGCGATCTCCTCCGAGCTCACCGCCCCCGCCGAGGCGACGCCCCCGGCCGAGGAGGCCGAGTCGTTCGTCACCGCGGTCGTCGCCGACATCCCGGACGACGAGCCGGTGGTCCGCCTGGTCACCTGCGGTCATCCCCCGCCGCTGCTGCTCCGCGACGGCCGGGTGACCGCGCTGGAGATGCCGGAGCCCGCGCCTCCGCTGGGGCTGACGCATCTGGCCGGCGGGGAGCTCGCCGTGGGCCTGTTCGCGTTCGCCCCGGGCGACACGCTGCTGCTGTACACCGACGGGGTCATCGAGGCACGCGACGCGGCCGGGACGTTCTACCCCCTGACCGGGCGGCTCGCCGGGCAGCCGTCCGGGGACCCCGACGCCCTGGTGGAGCGTCTGTGCACCGATCTCCTGGCGTACGCGGGCGGCTGTCTCGGCGACGACGCCGCCTTTCTGGCGATCAGCCGTTCACCGGCCCCGGTGACGGCGACCGGTCGGGCAGACGCTCGCCGGCCGTCGGCACCGCCTCCCCCTCCGCAGCAGGCGGCGCCTCCGGGATGAACGACACGGCGCGCAGCGACTGGTCGCCGGTCTGGTGCGGGAAGCCGGTGCCGAGCATCGGCCGGCCGGCGCCGTAGGGGTCGGCGGCGGCGCGCAGCGCCGGGGCGTGGCCGTGGGCCACGGTGTCGCACCACATGCGCCGCACGGCCGAAGCGGGCGTCGAATCCCCGGGGGCCGTCACGGGCGCCGGGGTCGCGCCGGGTCGCGGTGTCGTCACGCCGTGGGACTCCGGGAGCTCCGGGTGGCCCTCGGTCCACGGGTGCGCGTGCGCATCGGTCCACACCCCGTCTCCGGATTCCCCTCGGCCCGGTGCGGCGGCCACCCGGCATCCTCGGGGCCGCGCAGGGTATCCGCTCTGTGACACGGGGACCAGGACCGGAACAGACCAGCAGGAGGGGGAAGTCCGTGGCTCGTTCGGCGCTGCGCGGGCGTACGTCGGAGGCATCGGGAGAGGAGCGGCGATCACCACTGGCCTCGGTGGCGCGATGGGCGGCGATGGCGCTCGCCTTCGTCGCGATGGTGGCGTTCGGGGCGGTGCTGGCCCGCGCGACCCTGATGCCGTCCTACGCCTCGGAGGGGCTCGCGCACGCGAATCTGCATCCCGGGGCCTCGTTGCGCCAGTACTACGAGCGCTACACGGTGGCGGGCGCCGTACGGCAGGTCGGGGGGAACGTGCTGCTGGGCATGCCCTTCGGGGTGCTGCTCCCGGTACTGGCGCCGAAGGCCCGCGGGATACTGCGCGTGGTGGTGACGACCGGCGTGGTGATGGTCCTGGTGGAGCTGGCGCAGGGTGCGGTGGTGCAGGGCCGCGCCTTCGACGTCGATGACGTGATCATGAACACCACCGGTGCCCTGCTCGGCTATCTGCTCTTCGGGCGCCGCCTCGGCCGCGCCGTGCACACCGTGCGCCCGGCGCCGGCGCCCGCCGCGAAGACTTCGGGCGGCACGCGGACGGGGCGGATCACGCAGGCGGTCAGGACCCGCGGGAGCGGGAAGACCGCGAAGAGCACGAAGGGCGCGAAGCCCACCAGGACGGCGAAGGGCGGCAAGGCCGCGCAGGCCGCTCCCCGCAGGCCGTTCCTGTCCTTCGGGACGGTCCGGCGCAAGGCCGCCCGGCGCTCCTGAGCACCGCCCGGCGCTCCGCCGCCCCGCCGCCGGCCCCTCCCTGGCCGGTGGCGGAGCGGCATGGAGTTCATCACACAATGGCCGGAAAAGCTTCCCCCCAAGCATGACATTTTGTTACACACAATGGACTCATCCCCGAGTGCGCCGGGAGCGGGCGACATGAACGACAACGACACCCCGGACGGCCTCCACGCGTTCGAGCTGGACTTCACCGACCACGAGACCCGCCGCCGGGCGGAGGTCCTCGCCGCACTCGGCGACGACTGGGACCCCGTGGCGGTGCTCCACGAGGAGGAGGCGGCGTACCGGCTGCTCTATTCCGGCCTCGACGAGGAGCAGCAGGCGCTGTACCGCACGCTCGTCGCGGCCGGTGTGCTGCCGGCCCGCGAGGAGACCGGGGAGGACCACGGTGCTGCTTCCGATTGATCCCACGGCCGACCCCGGCCGGCGGGCGTGGGTGCCCTGCCCGCGCTGTGCGGACCACCGGGAGTGCGCCACCTGCGCCGCGGGCCGCAACTGCCCCGACCACTGGCGCTACTTGCTGTCGAACAAGGGGCCCGTCGTGCACCTCCAGTGCCCCGGCTGCACCCACATGTGGGCCTGGGACTCCGGTTTCGGCGCGCACCACCGCAACGGCGCCTGAGCGCCGCCCGGCCCGGCCGCCCCGGCAGGCGGCCGCCCGGGTGTTGTGCGACGCTCGGGGTGTGGGCTGCCCCCGTCCGCGGGGAGCAACCGCGGACCTCTCAGGGAGGCAACCATGGAAACCGATGCCCTGACGGCCGGAACCCTGCGAGACCTACGCGCGACCAGGCCCTATCCGGCGGTGTCGCTGACCATGCCGACACATCGGCGCGAACCGGACAACGCCCAGGACGCCGTACGGCTGCGCAATCTGCTCGCCGAGGCCGAGCGCCGGATCGAGCACGATCCCGAGGCCTCCCGCCGGGCCAGGATGGCCATCAAGACCCAGCTCAAGGCCGCGGCCGCCGAGGTCGACCTGCGCTACTCGCTGGACGGACTCGTCATGTACGCCACGGAGCGGGACCACCAGATCTGGACCCTGCCCCGGGCCGTACCCGAGCGCGTGGTGCTCGGCGACAGCTTCCTCACCCGCAACCTGGTCGCCGCCAAGGCCAGGGCCCGCCCGTTCTGGGTGCTGGCGGTGGCGGCCGACCGCGCCACGCTGTGGGGCGGCACCGGCCAGTCGCTCCACCCCCACGAGGCCCAGGGGTTCCCGGTGGAGCCGGATCCCGTGCAGTGGGACCCCGAACGGCAGGAACAGGTCGGCGACCACCCGAGCACCTTCCGGGACGAGGAGACGCGGCGCTTCCTGCGGTCCGTCGACAGCGCCCTCGCCTCGCTCCTGGCCACCGACAGCCGGCCGCTGTACGTGGTCGGCCTGCCCGACGCGGTCAGCCTGCTGAAGGAGGTCGGCACGGCGGCCGACGCCGCGGTGGCCACCGTGCTCAAGGGCGGCCTGGCCGGTGGTCCGGCGCAGGTGCTGCTCCAGGAACTCGCCCCGGCGCAGAAGGAGTTCGCCGAGCGGGAGACCGAACGCATCGGCCGCAGGCTGGTCGACGCCCGCAGCCGCAGGACCTTCGCGGCAGGGCTGGACGAGGTCTGGGAGTCCGTGCGCGAGGGCCGCGCCGAACTCATCGCCGTCGAGGAGGACTTCCAGCGCACGGTGCGCCTGAACGACGGTCATCTCGCCCCGCTGGACGGCGACGGCCCGGAGGCGGGCGGCTTCGAGAACGGCGTCCGCGAGGACATCGTGGACGAGCTGGTGGAGACCGCCCTCGACAAGGGCGCCGAAGTCCACTTCGTGGCGCCGGACAGCCTCGCCGAGCACGACCGGATCGCGGCGGTGCTGCGCTACTGAACCGGTGCGAGGACGTCACCCGGGCCCGCTGTCGGCGGCGGACCCGGGTGACCTGTGCGTGCGGTGCCGGGGCGTGGGGCCCGCCGGGCCCGGGTGCGGCTTCGCTCAGGACGCCTCGACGGCGGCCTTGATCCGCTGCCCGAACGCCGGGGCGTCCTTGCGCGCGGCGCTCAGGGCCACACCCACCAGGAGCTTCCCGAGGCCGTGCCCTTCCAGGTGGTTGAAGATCCGTACCCGCGTGGTGGTCTCGGAGACCGGCTGCAGGTCGTAACCGCCCTCGGCCGTGACCAGGTTCTTCGACTGCTCGGTCCAGCGGATCCGGTTGGGCGGGTCGAACTCGGTGATCCGGAACTCCCGGTGGCTCTTCATCCCGGCGTCCTTGACGGTGCTGGTGAACACCGTGCCCACCGCGGTCGGGCCGTCGGGCGTCCGTACGATCTCCTGCACCCGGGGGCTGAACTTGGGGTCGTTGCGCCCGTCGGCGAGGAAGGCGAAGACCTCCGCGACGGGCCGGGCGACCTCGACGACCGACTCGAACTGACCGCCCATATCGCTCCTTGATGGCTCGATGGCTCGCCGGCTCGCGCCCCCGGCGGCGGGAAACCGCCGTCTCCTCCGCCGACCCTGCCGCAACGATAGAGCCCTTCGCCGCGCCGGGCACACCCGCGCGTTCCGCATGCGTGCCGCGCGCGATGAGCGCTAGGGCTCCCCCGCACGTATGGAAGGCCGGGTTCCTTCCCGGACCCGCGGCAGTGAATGCCGGTGACCTGCAGGTACGGAAGCGGATGTAGGGGGCACGGTGAGGCGCACACGGCGTCAGGTGCAGCGCGCGCTGCGGCTCGTGGCCGTCGCGGGGATCGTCTGCGGCGGAGTGATGATGTCGCAGGCCTTCGGGGCGGCACCCGGCGGCACGCAGGCCAGGGGAGGCAGCCAGGTGCTGGACGCCCCGGACGGCGCGCGGGGCGCCACGGACGCGGCGGGCCTCGCCAGAGACCTGGCGGCGCGGCTCGGGGACACCCGTACCGCCGGGAGCTGGGTGGACCCCGAGGGCCACCCGGTGGTCGCCGTGACCGACGAGGACACGGCGGCGGAGGTCGGCGAGGCGGGCGCCCGGGCGAAGGTCGTCCGCTACAGCATGCGCGAGCTGCAGACCGCGGCCGGCGAGCTCCGCGACGCTCCGCGCGTGCCCGGCACGGCCTGGTCGGTCGACCCGGTCTCCAACGAGGTCGTGGTGCTCGCCGACAGCACGGTCTCCGCCGACGAGTGGGCGGGGCTGCAGTCGGTGGCGCGGGACATCGGCGGGCAGGTGCGCGTGGAGCGCACCGAGGCGGAGTTCACCACCAGGACCGCGGGCGCCGCCCCGATCCTGACCCGCGGCAGCCGCTGCTCCGCGGGCTTCAACGTCACCAACGGCACGACCGACTTCCTCCTGACGGCCGGGCACTGCGGCCCGCCGGGCACCAGCTGGTTCGCCGACAACCAGGGGACCAAGCCCGTCGGCACCACCGTCTCGACCTCCTTCCCCGGCGGCGACTTCTCGCTCGTCCAGTACCAGAACGACGCCTCGGACCACAGCAGCGTCGTCGGGATCGGCGGCGGCCGCGTGGTCCGGATCACCGGCGCCGCAGACCCGTTCGTGGGCCAGGAGGTCTTCCGCAGCGGCAGCACGTCGGGGCTGCACTCGGGACAGGTCACCGGGCTCAACGCGACGGTCAACTACCCCGAGGGGACGGTCAACGGCCTCATACAGACCTCCGTGTGCGCCGAGCCCGGTGACAGCGGCGGCCCGCTGTTCGCCCGGGGCTTCGCGCTCGGCGTCACCTCCGGCGGCAGCGGCGACTGCACCGCCGGCGGGATCACCTTCTTCCAGCCGGTGACCACCGCCATGCAGACGCTCGGCGTCAGCCTGCCCCGGGCCACCGACAGCGGCGGCGCCCCCGCTCCCGCCGCCGGAGCCGATACACCCGGCTCGGCTCCCTCCGCGTCTGCGGGCGCGCCCACCGGTGGCGCGGGCCAGGGCGGGGGCGGGGGCGCGGGCGGCGGTTCCGGCACCGGTTCCGGCGCGCAGCAGGCGGCACCGGGGGCACCCGGTGGAGCCCCGCCGGCCGCGGGTGGCGGGGCTCCGGTCTACCCGGGCACCGCGAGCGACCCGACGTCGCTCGGCACGATCGGCAGCGGCAGGGGCATCGGGCCCGGTCTGCTGATCGTCGCCGTCAGCCTCCTCGCGTTGCTGGCCACCCGGTGGATCCGGCCCGCCGCGGGATCGGGCTACGGATACGCACGCGGCTGAGACCGGCGGACGCGGCGGACCGGGCGGCCGGTCCCGGGGCGCGGGGGGGGGGAGCGGAGGATCATGGGGACATGACCAGTTCACCCCGCGCCCGCTCCTTCGACCGGGCCGCCGGCCGTTACGCCGCGAACCGCCCCTCGTACCCCCCGGCTCTCCTCGACGCCGTGGAGGAACTGGCGGGGTGCCGGCTGCGCGGTGCCCGGGTCGCGGACGTCGGCGCCGGGACGGGCATCGCCACCGCGCTGCTGCACGCCCGCGGCGCCCGGATGGTGGCCGTCGAACCCGGTGACGGGATGGCCGCGGAGCTCCGGCGCGAGCTCCCCGGCGTCGGCCTCGTACGCGGGGACGGCGACCGGCTGCCGCTGGCCTCCGGATCCTTCGACTTCGTGACGTACGCCCAGGCCTGGCACTGGACCGATCCCGGCCGGTCGGTGCCGGAGGCGCTGCGGGTGGTGCGGCCCGGGGGCGCCTTCGCTCTGTGGCGCAACGACCCCGATGCCTCGGTTCCGTGGATCGCAGCCCAGGAGGAGCGGCTGCACGGTTTCTTCGGGGCGCTGTCCCGCCCCCGCTCCGGCCGGCTGCCGGGCGGGCGGACTTCGCCGAGCGCCGCCTGCCGTGGTCCCGGCGGGTGCCCGTCGAGGTGCACCTGGCCAACATCGGTACCCAGTCGGCGTTCCTGGTGCTCGGGCAGGAGCGCGCGGACGCCTTCCTCGCCGCCGAGCGGGAGCGCCTGACCGGGCTCTTCCCGGACGGCGTGATGGAGGAGCGTTACGTCGTGACCTTGGTGCTCGCGATCCGCTGACGCGCCGGCCCGGTGGTGCCGGACGCCGCGGGCCGCCCGCGGTTGATGAGGACGACGCCCGCGATGCCGATGGCGCCGCCGACGATCTCGGCCGGCCGGGGGAGCTCGCCGAGCCACACGAACGCCACGGCGATGGCCACCGGCGGTACGAGGTACAGGGCCGCCGTGGAGGTGGCGAGGCTGAGCCGGGCGACCGCGTACCCCCAGATCACGAAGCCCAGCGCGGACGGCAGCAGCCCGAGATAGACCGCCGAGGCGAGGGCCGAGCCGGGTGCGCGGGCCATCGCCGCGAGGGTGCCGGGGGCGAGCGGCAGCAGCATCAGCGTGCCGGCCCACATCGCGTAGCAGGCCACCTCGAGCCCCGTGTAGCGGCGCAGCAGCGGCTTGGTGGCGGCGTGGTACGTGCCCTGGACGACCGCCGCGCCGAGGACGACGAGCGCCCCGGCGGTGAAGTGCGCGCCACCACGGGCGAGGGCGATGACGGCGGCCCCGCCGATCGCCACCAGGCTGCCCAGGACGACGGTGCGGGTCAGGCGCTCGCCGAGGAACGCCGTGGCGAGCAGCACGCTGAAGGCGGGGGCGATGGCCACCAGCAGACTCGCCGTCCCGGCGGGGACGTGCACCTCGCCCCAGTTGAGCAGTAGCTGGTACGCGGCCATGCCGGTCAGGCCGCACAGCCCGACGAGCGGCAGGTCGCGCCGCCGCGGCGGGCGCACGCCGAGCAGGGGGGCGGCCACGGCGAGTGCGGCCGAGGCCACGGCCAGCCGCAGGAACGACAGGTTGGCCACCCCCAGCCCTTCCAGGCCGACGCGGATGGCGGGGAACGCCGAGGCCCACAGCACGACGGTGCCGGCCAGGGCGAGCACACGGGGGGACGGAACGGGACTCTTCACGCGTTCCACTGTCCCGGCTAGGATAATAAAGATCCAGTTACTCTTTCTATGGCAAATGAGAAGGTTTCCTAATGCTAGACGTCCGCCGGCTGAGCCTGCTGCGGGCCTTCTCGGTGCACGGCACGGTCGCGGCCACAGCCGAGGCCCTGCATCTGACCGGCCCGGCCGTCTCCCAGCAACTGGCCGCCCTGGAACGGGAGACCGGGGTCCCGGTCCTGGAGAAGCAGGGCCGTACGCTGCGGCTGACCGCGGCCGGGCGGCTGCTGGTCGAACACGCGGAGGTGATCCTCGGTGATCTGGCCTCCGCCGAGGCCGCGTTGGAGAACCTGCGCGGGGGCGCGGGCGGCCCGGTGCGCGTGGCCGCCTTCCCGTCGGCGGCGCGCACCCTGCTGCCGGCGGTGTGGCGTCTCCTCGCCGGGGAGGCAAAAAGTGGGGAGGACGCGGGCGATGCGGGCGGTGCGGCGCCCGCGCTCCGGATCGGCGAGCACGAGCCGGACGCCGCCGTGGAGTTGCTGCGGCGCCGCGGGACCGACATCGCCGTCGTCCATGCGTACAGCCTGCTCCCGCGCGAGGTGCCCGCGGGATGCGAGCAGCACCATCTGCTGGAGGACCCGGTGTTGCTCGCCCTGCCCCCCGCGCTCGCCGCCGAGCACGGTCTCGCCCCGGGCCGGCCCGTCGACCTGGCGCTCCTCGCCGGGCAGGACTGGCTCATGCCCGGGCAGGAGACCTCCTGCCACGAACTGACCCGGCGGGCCTGCGGCGCCGCCGGCTTCGTGCCCCGGCCGGTGGCGCTGGCCAGCGACTTCTCCGTCATCACCGCCCTCGTCGCGGCCGGTGCCGGGGTCGCCCTCGTCCCGCGGCTGGCCCTGCCCGCGTCCCTCGACGGCGTCAGCCTCCACCCGCCGGCCCGCCCGGTGACCCGTACGGTCTCGGCGCTGCTGGCCGCCGGTACCGCCGGGCAGCCGCCGCTGCGCCGGGTGCTGGAGTGTCTGGTGGCAGCGGCCGGGGAGCACGCCTAGCTTGGGCGGAGCGGCTCGGGCGGACCGCCCGCGACAGGGAACGAGGAGGCACATGTGAAGAGCGCCGAACTGCTCGCCGACGCCTTCGGCAGGATCCGGGAGACCGTGCACGAGGCCGTGGACGGGTTGTCCGCGCAGAGCCTGCACGCGCGGCCCGACGACGGGGCCAACCCGATCGCCTGGCTCGTCTGGCATCTGACCCGCATTCAGGACGATCACGTGGCCGGCGTCGCGGGCAGCGAGCAGTTGTGGACCGCCGACGGCTGGGCCGACCGCTTCGGTCTGCCCTTCGCGCCGTACGACACCGGCTACGGCCACCGGCCCAAGGACGTCGCCGCGCTGCGCGTGGAGTCGGGAGAGCTGCTGACCGGCTATCACGACGCCGTCCACGACAACACGCTGCGGTATCTGCGGACGCTGCGGGAGACGGACTTCCCGCGTGTCGTCGACACCTCCTGGGATCCGCCGGTGACGCTCGCGGTGCGGCTGGTCAGCGTCGTGTCGGACGACCTGCAGCACGCCGGGCAGGCCGCCTACCTGCGGGGCTGCGTGGAACGCGGCGCGCTGTAGCCCGGCTCACGTCCGCGGGGAACCGGCCTCGGCGCGCTCGTACCGGAGCAGCACGACCCCGTTGCCGAAGGCCTGCGTCCCGGTGCGCCGGAGGGCGGTCCTGGTGTCCGTGTCGGGGAAGGGCGACCTGCCCCGGCCGATGAGAACCGGGTGAACGTAGATCCGGTACTCGTCGACCAGCCCGGCCCGCATGAAGGAGGCGGCCAGGTCGCCGCCGCTGAGGACGAGGTCGCCGCCCGGCTTCGCCTTGAGCGCCATGACCTCGTCGACGACGACGTCCCGCACGATCGTGGTGTTCCAGTCGGCCCGCTCCAGGGTCCGCGAATACACGAACTTCGGCATGTCGCGCCAGATCCCGGCGAACTCCGCCTCGGCCGGGGTGCTCTCCAAATCGGCGTCGGCCGTCGGCCAGTACCCGGCCATGAGCTCGTGGGTGACACGGCCGCTGAGGAAGCCGCCCATCGCCTTCAGTTGCTCGTTCATGTGGAGGTGCAGTTCCTCGTCGACCAGGTGCCAGTCGATGTCGCGGCCGGGTCCCTCGAAGAAGCCGTCGAGGGACACCGACGTCTGCAGGATGATCTTTCGCATGGCGGTCCTCACCGGGGTTGCGGACGACCCACCGGACGATACGCCCCCTCCGTCGCCCGGGGCGTGCTCTAGCCCCGCGCGGCCGCCGCGCCGGAGTCAGCAGCGGGCTCCTCGACCGCGCCGAGCGGGGCGGCCAGGGACTCCAGGCTGCGCCGCTCGGCCCGTACGCCGATCGCCGCCTCGACCAGGCCCGCGAGGGTCATCAGGGCGGCGCCCAGGCAGAAGGCGAGGGTGGTGTCGGCGGTCTCGCCACTGCCGACCAGGCCGTTGAAGAGCAGCGGGCCGCTGATGCCGCCGATGGCCGTGCCCACCGCGTAGAAGAACGCGATGCACAGCGCGCGGGTCTCCAACGGGAAGATCTCACTGACCGTCAAATAGGCCGCGCCGGCGCCCGCGGAGGCGAGGAACAGCACCGCGGTCCAGCAGGCCGTCATCGTCACCGCGCTCAGGGCGCCCTGCTGGAACAGGCAGGCCGTGCCGAAGAGCAGCAGGCCCGAGCCGACGTAGGTACCCGTGATCATCGGCTTGCGGCCGACCGAGTCGAAGAGGTGGCCGAGCAGCAGCGGGCCGAGGAAGTTGCCGACGGCGATGACGGCGAAGTAGTAGCCGGTGTCGCCGTTCGGCACGTCGAAGAAGGTGGTGAGGATGACCGCGTAGCCGAAGGTGACGGCGTTGTAGAGGAATGCCTGGCCGGAGAAGAGCGCCAGACCGAGCAGCGTCCGCCGGGGGTACTCGCGGGTGACGGTACGGGCGATGGTGAGAAAGCCCAGCTCGCCGCGGGGACGGATGAGGATGCTCTCGCCGGGCTCGGGCAGGGGTTCGCCGCTCTCCTCGGCCACGGTGCGCTCGACGCCGGCGACCAGGCGCTCGGCCTCCTCGGCCCGGCCGTGGGTGAACAGCCAGCGCGGGCTCTCCGGCACATGGCGACGCACCAGCAGGATGACCAGGCCCAGGACGACGCCGATGCCGAACGCGAGCCGCCAGCCGACGTCGGTGGCGAACAGCGAGGTGTCGAGGAGGGCGATGGAGGCGAACGCGCCCACGGCGGCGCCGATCCAGAAGCTTCCGTTGATGATCAGGTCGATGCGGCCGCGCACGCGGGCCGGGATGAGCTCGTCGATCGCCGAGTTGATCGCCGCGTACTCCCCGCCGATGCCGAAGCCGGTGAAGAAGCGGCACAGGATGAAGAACCAGGCCGACCACGACAGGGCGGTGACCGCAGTGGCCGCGAGATAGACGGCCAGGGTGACCATGAACAGCTTCTTGCGGCCGAGCCGGTCGGTGAGCCGCCCGAAGAACAGGGCGCCCAGGCACGCCCCCGCGACGTACACCGCGGCCGCCAGCGTGGTGACCTGGGCGGTGCTGATGTCGATGCCGCTGCCCTTCTCGGCCAGGCGTCCCGCCATGTTGCCGACGATGGTCACCTCGAGGCCGTCGAGAATCCAGACGGTGCCGAGCCCGATGACGATGCGCCAGTGCCAGCGGGTCCAGGGCAACCGGTCCAGCCGCGCGGGCACATCGGTCCGCATCACTCCCGGCGGGTCGGCGTGAGCCCTCGACGCTGCCATGGCCACCTCCCTGAACGAGCCGTTCTGTCCGGGAGCGCGCCTTCCCCCGGCCCGGTCGTTCATGCTCCAACCGTCACACGACGGCCCGCGGTGGTGCGCACCGGCGAGGTCCTCCTCACGCCCCTCAGCTGTAGAAGTTGCGCTGCCAGCGGTGCCGTGCCAGCACGGCGAGTTGTTCCGGCGTCAGCACGCGTCCGTCGCTCAGCGCGGTGTTGCGCTCGACGTTGCGCACGGAGCGCATGCCGGGGATGACGGTGGAGACCGCAGGGGAGCTCAGGACGAACCGCAGCGCGGTCTCGGCCATCTCCTCGCGGCCGATGCCGAGGTCCGCGGCGATGGCGTCCACGCGCCGTTCGACCTGTGCCGGGCGGTCGTCGCGGAAGTACCGGTTGCGGAAGTCGCCCTCGGGGAAGGTCGTGCCGGCGGTGACACGGCCGGTCAGGCCGCCCTCGTCGAGGGCCACCCGGACGATGACGCCGACGCCGTGCTCCTGGCAGGCCGGCAGCAGCGCGTCCGCGGGCGCCTGGTCGAAGATGTTGTAGATCACCTGCACCGTGTCCACCACCCCGCTGCGGACCAGGGCGAGGGCGCTGTCCGGCTGGTGGTCGTTGACGGAGACGCCGAAGAGGCGGATCCTGCCCTGCTTCTTCAGGTCGGCGACGGTCTCCGCCCAGTCCCCGCGGCCGACCCAATCGTCGCTCCAGACGTGGAACTGGAGCACGTCGAAGTGGTCCAGCCCGCTCGCCCGCAGACTGGTCTCCAGGCTCTCGCGGATGTGGTCGCCGGGGAACGCCTCCGCGGGGTCGACGCCGTCGGGCGCGGGCCACAGGCGGTTCCTCGGCGGCACCTTGGTCGCCACGAGGATCTCGTCCCCGGCCCGGGCCCGCTCGCGGACGACCTGTCCGACGATGCGTTCGCTCTCGCCGTAGCCGCGGGCGGTGTCGATGAGGTTCACGCCGAGGTCGACGGCCCGGTTCAGGGCCCGTACGGACTCGTCCTCGGTGGCGCCCACCCACGCGGACTCGCCGATCCCCCAGGCGCCGTAGCCGATCTCCGACACCCGCAGCCCACTGCGTCCCAGGTCCCGGTCGCGCACTCTCGTCCTCCACTCGGTGCCGTCGCCGGCGGAGCGATCTCCGCCGCCACGGCGATAGGCGACCGGCCCGCGAAAGGTCATCGGGGTTCCGGGGCGTGCCGTCGGCGGGGCGGCCCGCATACCCCAACCCGGTTGGCGTTGCGACGGATTCGGCGATTCCGCCCATACGGGTGCGGGCGGGTCCTAGCGTGGTCGGCCCAGCACGGATCACGGGGGGAGACAGGGGGATCGCTGTGCCGAACCCGTCCGCCCAAGGGCCGTCGCGGCGCCGCATGATCGAACCGACACGGGTCATCCCCGCGCGGGAGGCGGCCGGCCCCGACGAGCCGTGGGAGGACTCCCTCGGCCTCTTCCGCCCCGACACCGGTTCGGCGCCGCACCGGGAGGACGGTCCCGACACCCAGCCGCTCCCCCGCACCGAACCGCCCCCACGGAGGGTCGGGCCGCACGGCGCCGGGCCCCAACCCGCCGGGCCGCCCCGGACGGAGGGCCGGGCGACCCGCCCCCGGCGCTCCACGCGCGCCCTGCGCATCGCCGCCCTCACCGGCACCGGCGGCGCCGTCGGCTTCGCGCTCGCCTTCGCCCTGCTCTCCCCCGGCCCGGGCCCCGGCACCCCGAGGGACGCCGCCCCCGCGGCACCGGGCACACCCACGGCCGCCGCCCCCGCCGCGCCCGCCACCGGGATCCTGCGCGAGGGCGACAGCGGCCCGGCTGTCAGCGAGCTGCAGGCCCGCCTGCTGAGGATCCCCGACGTCTACGCGGGAGGCGCAGTGGACGGCCGCTTCGACGGGCGCCTCGCCGCGGCCGTCGCCCGTTTCCAGGTCTGGTACGGCGTCCGCGGCGACGAGAGCGGCGAGTACGGCGACGCCACCCGCCGGGACCTGGAGTCGCGTACGTCGGGCCTCGCCTCGGGCTGAGTCCGCGGGTGCCCCGACCGGTGGCCGTCGGGCGGCGGCCCGGGGGGCGTCCGTCGCGACAGGTGCGGTCGCCGAACGCCTTATAGATTGGATGCGTGGCCCTGTCGGACACGGGGGACGACCAGCACGCCGTCGCGACACCGCGGATCGACTACGCGGCGCTGTTCGCGGCGACGCCGAGCCCGTACCTGGTGCTGGACGCGTCGCTGGTGATCGTCGGCGTCAACCGGGCGTACCTGGAGGCGACCGGGCGGACCGGGGACGACCTGATCGGGCAGCACATCTTCGACGCGTTCCCCGACAATCCCGCTGATCCGCGGGCCGACGGGGTGCGCAATCTCAGCGCCTCCCTGCACCGGGTCCTGACCTACCGCGAGCCCGACACCATGGCGGTGCAGAAGTACGACATCCCGGTGATGACCCGGCCGGGGACGTTCGAGGAGCGCTGGTGGAGCCCGATCAACACCCCGGTCCTCGGGCCGGACGGCACCGTGGCGTGGATCATCCACCGAGTGGAGGACGTGACCGCCTTCGTCCAGGCCCGCCGGCACCGGCACACGCTGCAGGGCGCGGACCTGAGCGAGCGGGAACAGGCGATGGAGGCCGAGCTGTACGCGCGGGCCCGGGAGCTGCAGCGCCTGAACGAGCAGCTGCGCGAGGCCCACGCCCGCGAGCGCCAGGTCGCCCTCACGCTCCAGGAGGCCATGCTCCACTCGCCCGACCTCGCCCTGCACGAGGACATCGCGGTGCGCTACCTGCCCGCCGCGGGCTCACTCAACGTGTGCGGCGACTGGTACGACGTGGTCAACCTCTCGGCGAACTGCTTCGCGGTGGCGGTCGGCGACGTGGTCGGCCACGGCCTGGAGGCCGCCAGCGTCATGGGCATGCTGCGCAGCGCGCTGAGCGCGGCGATGCGGACCGTCGACGGTCCGGCCAAGGCCCTGGAGGTCGTCGGCCTCTACGCCCGCTGCGTCGACGGCGCGCTGGCCACCACCGCCGTGAGCGCCCTGATCGACAGGAGCCGGCACACGATCAGCTACAGCAGCGCCGGGCACCCACCGCCGGTCCTGCTCCATGCCGACGGCCGCTGCGAGTTGCTGGACCAGGCCACCGACCCGCCCCTGGGCGCACGCCCCACCCACGTCGCCCGCCCGCAGGCCGGACTGTCGTACCGTCCCGGGGACACGCTGGTGCTCTACACCGACGGGCTCATCGAGCGCCGTGACGAGGACATCGACATCGGCCTGGCCCGTCTGACCGCCACGCTCGGCGAGCAGCCCGCCCTCGGCGCGGAGGAGCTGGCCGACACCCTGCTGGCACGTCTCGGCCTCGCCGGCGGCGCGTCGGACGACATCGCTCTGGTCACCGTCCGCCTGTGACGGGCGGGCACCCCACCGGTGTGGCGGTCCTCGCGCGGTGGCCGGGCGGTCGGGCCCGGCCTACCGTGATCTGAAGGGTGGGGGGTCGTGGACCTGAGGAGCGAGGAGGCCGCGGGTGCCCCGTCGCGGTGGGCTGGAGTGGCTGCGGACCCGTGACCCGGAGTTGCGGGCGGTACGCCGTTCCGCGCGGGTGGCGCTCGTGGCGTGCCTGAGTTTCTATGTCGCGCGCTACGGCTTCGGGGATCCCGTCGTCGCGATCTACGCGCTCTTCGGCGCGGTCGCCTCCGGTGCCCTGTCCTATGTCCCCGGTACGCCGCGCGAGCGTGCCCGGACGCTGCTGGCCGCGCTGCCGGTCGCCGCGCTGCTGGTCACCTTGGGCACGGCGCTGGCCGTGAGCGACTGGACGGCGGCGCTGGGCATGCTCGGGGTCGGCTTCGCGGTGACGTACTCGGGGGTGGGCGGGCCGAAGCTGGTGGGGCTCGCGAACGGCCTGCAGCTGTTCTACATCCTGCCGTGCTTCCCGCCCTACCAGCCGGAGACGCTGGGGCTGCGCCTGTCGGGGCTGGTGGTCGGCGTGCTGCTGATGGCGGCTGCCGAGACCTGGGTGTTGCCCGATCCGCCGCCCGGCCGCTACCAGGACCGGCTCGCCCAGGCCTGCCGGACCGCCGCCGACGCGCTGCAGTCGCTGGCGCAGGAGCCGCCGGTGGCGTGCGACCGGCCGGAGGTGCTGGTGGAGACGGCGCAGCGGCTGCGCATGAGCCATGTGCCGAAGGACGAGCGTCCGGCGTCGGCGGGGGCACGCGACCGGGCGCTGTGCCAGGGTGCCGCGTATCTGCGGCACCTGCTGGCGCAGACCCGGCAGTTGGCCGACGACGCCCGGGAGCGGTCGCCCGCGCCCGACCCCGCCCGGTCGCGGATGCTGCTGGCCTCGGCCACCGCGTGCCACAGCGCCGCCCGGGCCCTGGCGGGGGAGGCGCCGCCGCCCGTCGTCGCCCCGTGCGCGGCCGCCGCGGCGGCCTTCGAGGAGCACCGGGCCCGCCCGCCGGTGCCGGGCACGAACTCCCCCACGACGGTGCGGGACGGGGCGATGGCCCTCGACATCGCGTACACGGCCGCCTTCCTGGTCACGTCGGTGCGGATCGCGCTCGGTGCCCCTGTCCCGCCTGACATGACGCCGCACGGCGAGCGGCCGGGTCCGTTCTGGTATGCGGGGCAGTCGTTCACCTCGCTGTACGGGCACCGGATGCGGGCCCACCTCACACCGCGCTCGGTCTACTTCCAGAACGCGGTGCGCATCGCGCTCGCCCTCGCCGCGGCCCGGCTGATCGCGGGCGGGCTCGGCCTGTCGCACGGCTTCTGGGCACTGCTGACCACGCTGACCGTGATGCGCACCAGTGCCGCGGGCACCCGTACGACCGTGGTCCCCGCGGTGCGCGGCACGCTCGTGGGGGCCGGGGTGGCCGCGGCGATGCTGGTGCTCGTGGGGGACCATGCCCTCGTGTACGCCGTCGTGATGCCGCCCGTGTTCTTCCTGGCGTTCACGGCGGGGCCGCTGCTCGGGCTGGGCTGGGGCCAGGCGTTCTTCACGGTCGCGGTGGCCACCGCCTTCACACAGATCGCCCCCGCGGGCCCGGAACTGGCCGCGTTCCGGATCGCCGACGTGGTGACCGGTGCCCTGACCGGGATCCTCGTCGGGCTGCTGGCCTGGCCGCGGGGCGGTACCGGGGAGCTGGGGCGGGCCTGTTCCCGGCTGCTGGACCAGGGCACCCGCGCGGTCACCCAGATCACCGAGTGCATCACCGGGACCGGATCGGTGGGCGACGCCCTGCCCAGGGCCCGGCTCGCCCAGCTGATCGCAGAGGCGAGCTACGCCCAGTACGCCACCGAGCGCGACGCCCCCGGCGTCGAGCCCGCCTCGGCGACCGACTTCCAGGCGATCATGCTGGCCGGGAACCGCGTCCTGACCATGGGGCAGACCCTGGTGGACCACTGCCCACCGGGGGCCCTGGCGGCGTGGCCGCTCAGCGCCGCGCACCTGCGGGACGCCGCGCACCACCTGCGGCTGACCGCGCTGCCGCTCACATACGACCTGCGCTCCGGCACCCGGCGCCCGGCCCCCGTCGAGCCCGCGGACCGGCGGGTGCCGACGGACCGCACCGTCATCGCGGACGTGTGTGCCGCCTCGGGCGGCCGGGCACCGGACCCGCTGCTGTACTACGCCGTCGACGCCGCGATCTGGCTCTCCAGCCTGCAGCGGGTGGTCACCGCGATCGTCCGTCCGCCGGCGGAAGGTCGGACAGCAGTGCCGGGTTGACGACCGCGAGGATGGCGGCGACGTCCTCGCGGGGCACCACGGGCCAGAGCACGGCGCGGGCGCCCCGGTACTTGGCGGCCAGCCGCAGCCGCTGCTCCTGCGAGAGCCGCGCGGCCCGGTCCGGGTGGCTGTTGTGGGCGTTGTCGGCGATCTTCACCAGGGCCGCGTCCCGGCCGGCCGCGATCCGCCGCAACGTGTCCTCGTACCGCACGTCCGGGCGGTTGGTGACCTGCTCGACGATGCCGACGACGCGGTCCGGGACGCCGGCGGCGCGCAGCCGCTCGGCGGTCCAGGGGGTGTCCTCGATGACGTCGTGCAGAAGCCCGGCCATCTGCAGTTCGGGGCCGAAGGCGGCGAGCCCCGCCGCGACGGCGCGGACGTGCTCGATGTAGGGCACGCCGATGCGGTCGGTCTGGCCCTCGTGCGCCAGGCGGGCCAGGGCCTCGGCATCGGCGACGCTGTTCACCTTCACGGCCCCCATCCTCGGGGCCACCGGGCGGTCCGGTCCAGCGCCCGGCCCGGCCCTCAGCCCAGCGACGCGAGCAGGCGCTCGGCCAGCGGGCCGGAGGAGGCCGGGTTCTGACCGGTGGTCAGGTTGCGGTCGGTCACCACGTGGGGCGCCCAGGGATCGCCCTCCTGGAAGTCGGCCCCGAGGGCGACCAGTCGGTCCTGCAGGAGCCAGGGGGCACGGTCGGCGAGGCCGGCCTGGGTCTCCTCGGCGTTGGTGAAGGCGGTCATCCGGTAGCCCGCGAAGGGCCAGGATCCGTCGGGGCGTTCGGCGGCGAGCAGGGCCGCGGGGCCGTGGCAGACGACGCCGAGCGGCTTGCCCGAGTCGAGGGCCGCCGTGAGGAGCCGGCCGGAGGTTCCGTCGACGGCGAGGTCCTCCATCGGGCCGTGCCCGCCGGGGTAGAACACGGCGGCGTAGTCGTCGAGGTCGGCCTCCTCCAGCTTGATCGGCCGCCGCAGCGCCGTCATTGTCTCCAGCTCGTCGGCGACGGCCCGCGCGCCCTCCTCCCCGCCGTTGACCTCGGCGGCCAGACTGCCCCGGTCCACGGTGGGGACGACGCCGCCCGGGGTGGCGACCACGACCTCGTGCCCCGCGGCGGTGATAACGCGGTGGGGGGTGACCGCCTCCTCGGCCCAGAAGCCGGTCGGGTGCTCGGTGCCGTCGGCCAGCGTCCAGGACGTGGCGCCGGTCAGGACGAAAAGGATCTTCGCCATGTCAGGTCTCCTTGGGTGCTCGGTTGCGGCCGGCCCGCGTCGGGCGCGGACCGGACAGCTCGAAGGTAGGGCGGACATCCCATTGGATTCCAATAGGATCGCCGCCATGAGCCATACGGAATCCAATGGGTCGGCGGGAATGGGCCCCGGGCGCGCGAGCGGGGGCCCCGCGTCGCTGGACCTGGCGCTGCTGCGCACCTTCCTGGCCGTGCACCGCGCCGGTTCCTTCACCGCGGCCGCACGGCTGCTGGGGCTCTCCCAGCCGACGGTGACCACCCAGATCCGGACGCTGGAGGGGCAGCTGGACCGCGAGCTCTTCGACCGCCTGCCCCGCGGGGTCGCCGCCACGCCCTTCGCGGACGAACTCGCCGGCCGGGTGGCCGGGCCGCTGGACGCCCTCGCCGCCGTGGCCGACCGGGGCCGTGCCGACACGGAGCTGCCCGCCGAACCGGTCCGCCTCGGCGGGCCCGCGGAGCTGCTGTGCGAGCGGGTGCTGCCCGCGCTCGCGCCGCTCGTCGAGCGCGGCGTGCGGCTGCGGATCGGCACCGGGCTCACCGACGACCTGCTGGAGGGGCTGCGGGCCGGACAGCACGACCTGGTGATCTCCACGCACCGCCCGCGCGGCCGCCTCCTCAGCGCCGTCCCGCTGATGGACGAGGAGTTCGTCCTGGTCGCCGCCCCCTCCCGGGCGGCCCGGCTGGACGTGGCCGCCGACGGGCCCGGCGCGCTGAGCGGCGTCCCGCTCGTCTCGTACGCCGAGGACCTGCCGATCGCCCGGCGTTACTGGCGCCATGTCTTCGACCGCCGCCTCACGGGACAGCCCGCCGTGACCGTCCCGGACCTGCGCGGCGTCCTGGCGGCCGTCGCCGCGGGCGCGGGCTTCGCCGTGCTCCCCCGCTACCTCTGCGCCGGCGCCCTGGCGGCGGGCACCCTCGTTCCGCTCCTCGACCCCGACGACCCGCCCATCAACACCGCCTATCTCGTCCAGCGTCCCGGCGCCGCCCACCACCCGCACCTTGGCCGGGTGCGCGACCTGCTGCTGCGCGAGGCCCGCGCCTGGTGAGCGGTACGGCCCGGCGGCGAGGGAAGCCGCCCGTTCCGGGCGGCGGCAGGGGCGCGTGCTTGAGTCTCCTCCGGCGGGAGACCCGAGGATGGCGGACATGGACGACGGCACCCTCCACACCATCGGCGACCTGTCCCGGCTGACCGGTCTGACCGTGAAGACCATCCGCTACTGGTCGGACGCCGGAGTGGTGCCGCCGACCGATCGGACACCCGCCGGCTACCGGCTCTACGACCGGGCCGCGCTGGACCGGCTGGGACTCGTGCGCACACTGCGCGACCTCGGCATCGGTCTCGCGGCCATCCACTCCATCCTGAGCAGCAGGATCACCGTCGCCGAGGTCGCCGCGGCCCACGCGGAGGCGCTGGAGGTGCAGATCCGCACCCTGCGGATCCGGCAGGCGGTGCTGCGGACGGTCGCGGGGCGCGGGGCCTCACCTCAGGAGACGGAACTGATGCACAGGCTCGCCACCCTCTCGGACCGTGAACGCCGCCGCCTCGTCGACGAGTTCGTCGACCACATCGTGCGCGGCATCGATGTCGACCCCGTTTTCGCGGCCATGATGCGCGCCGCGGCGCCCGAACTCCCCGACGACGCCACCCCGGAACAGGTCGGCGCCTGGGTGGAACTGGCGGAGCTGATCCAGGACGAGGGCTTCCGGACCGGCATCCGCCGCGCCGTCGCCGACCAGAGCCGCTCGCTCGGGGAGGGCGGAGGACCGGACCCGGAGGCCGCCCGGCGGACGGCCGTGTTGCTGCGCGAGCGGGCGGGCGGCGCCCTGGCGGCGGGGATCGACCCCGCCTCCCCGGCCGCCCGGCCGGTCGTGGACGACATCGTCGGCGCCTACGCGGAGCTGTCCGGCCGCGCGGACGGACCGGAGTTCCGGGACTGGCTGGCGGAACGGCTGGAGGTCTCCCACGACTCCCGTTACGAGCGCTACTGGCAGTTGCTCGCCGCGATCAACGGCCAGGAGGCAACGCCCGCGCTCTCCCCGGCCGTGGCGTGGCTGACCGCCGCCCTGCGCGCGGGCTGAACCGGGCCGGGCGGGCCGTCAGCGCTCCTCGGCGCCGGCGGCCCGCTGCCGCAGGACCTCCGCGGCCCGCCGGCACCAGTCCCGGTTGCCCTCCTCGAAGGCGAGGCCGCGCAGACAGGTGAGGTAGGGGCCGACGCGGCGGCCGCGGCTGAGGAACTCCTCCTCGCTGCGACCGCCCCGCATCCGGGCGAGGAGCCTGCCGAACAGCTCGATCCGCGCGTCGGCGAAGGCGGCGCGCTCGCCGAGCCGGGCGATCAGTTCGCCGGCGTCGACATGGTCGGCCGCCTGCACCTTCACCAGCAGGTCGTCGCGGATGAAGGAGGGTTTGCTCACGGCCGTCGCGAACCGCTCCAGCTCGGCGAGCCCGGCGTCGGTGACCTGGAAGAGCCGCTTGTTGGGCCGGGTGTCCTGGACGACCTCACGGCCCGCGATCAGCCCCTCCTTCTCGAGCTTGGCCAGCTCTGCGTAGAGCTGCTGCGGCAGGGCGTGCCAGAAGTTCGCCACCCCCATGTCGAACGCCTTCGTCAGCTCGTAGCCGCTGAGTTCCTCGTCCAGGAGGGCGGCCAGCACCGCGTGCCGCAGGGCCATCGGGACTCCCCTTCCGCTCGCTTCCTCGTCACTGCCTCTTCCATGGGTCCGCTCCTCATGATACTCAAGAAAATGACTAATCAATTTTCTGACTATCGAGAACCCCCGAACCGGACGACCAGGAGGAGCCATGACAGCCGCCGACCGCTTCCGTGCCGCCGTGGAGAGCCGCGATCTCGCCGCGCTGGGCGAGCTGTTCCACGAGGACATCCGCCTCAACAGCCCCGTGAAGTTCACGCCCTTCGAGGGCAAGCCCATGGTGCTGGGACTCTTCGGCGTCCTGCTGCGGACCTTCGAGGACTTCCGCTACGTCGGGACCCTGGAGGGCATGGCGGAGTCCGGCGCGGACGGCACCGAGGCGCCGTCCGTGGTGCTCGTGTTCCGCGCCACGGCGGGCGGCAGGAGCATCCACGGCATCGACCTGCTCCACTTCGACGAGGCCGGTCTCATCAAGGAGTTCACGGTGATGGTCCGCCCGCAGTCCGCGGTGCACGCGCTCGGCGAGGCGGTCCTCGCCGGCCTCGTCGCCGACGGCCTCGCCCCGGCCCCGTCCGGCGGCCGCTGAGCGGCCCGGGAGCGGCCCCGGCGCCGCCGTCACCGGCCCGCGAGCAGTCCGCGGTACCAGGCGACGGTGGCGTCGAGGACCTCGCCGCCGGTCGGCGCTCCGGGGAACGCGGCCCCGCCGAGGGTGGTGGAGTTGAGCACGCCGGGACCGACGAAGTCGCCCGCCGTGACGACGCGCTCACGGCCTGGGTCACCGCGCACGCCGGGGAGCGCGCCGCGGGAGCCCCCGGCGTGCCGCTGGCGGGCGCCGTCCTGGCCTGGTCGCACCTGCACGGCGCCGTCGGCCTGGAGGCGGCCGGCCGGTTCCGGGGCACGGGCCACGACGGCGCCACGCTGCCGGCCGCCCAGATCGACTCCCTGGCCGACTCCTTCGGCCTGGCCTGAGCCCTCGGCGCTACCTGCGCCGGGTGCCCGGCGAGCGGCGCAGCCGGAAGAGCAGGGCGATCGCCGCCATACCGCCCAGCAGTGTGGCGCTGCCGAGGGCCAGCAGCATGCGTCCCGACCCGTCGCTCTCGGCCGCCAAGGGCTGCGTGGCGGGCGTCCGGACCGCCTCCCGGGGGGACGGGGACGCGGCGGCGCCGGAATCGGCGGCGGGGCCGCCGGAGGCGGACGCGCCGCCCCGGGAGGCCCGGGCGTCCGGGGCTCCGGCGGTCGCGGCGGCCGACGGCCCGGCGGTCCCGGCGGGCTTCGACGGCTTCGCGGGCCTGGCCGGCGACTTCGCGGCGGCGGCCGGGAAGACGACGTCGGAGCAGGAGTAATACGTGTCCGGGGTCGAGGAGTTCTGCCAGATCGTGAAGAGGACGTGCCGCCCGGTGCGGTCCGAGGGCAGCCGTCCGCTGATGCGGTAGGCGCCGCCGGACACCGGCGGGTCGGTGACCTTGATGAACGCGTCGCTCGCCAGCGACGACCAGGTCAGCGGCCGGGACGGGTCGTAGCCCTGCTTGGTGAGGTAGAGCCGGAACGTGCCCTGGTGCGGGATGGTCGTCCCGTACGCCATCGTGAAGGCGGCTCCCGGGGTCAGCCTGGTGGCCGGCCAGTCCGTCCGCGGCAGGTCCAGGCCGCGGAAGGCGGCCAGCCCGCCGCTGCACAGCCTGCCGTCCGGGATCACCTGGCGGTCCCGGCCCGCGACACCGGCGACGCGGAGGTTGTCCCAGTCCGCGAAGGGCCGGCTGCCGCCGTTGGCGGCGGCGGCCGCACGGCAGGCGGCCGTCCCCACGTACTGTCCGCTTCCGGACGCGCACGCGGCGGCACGGCTGACCGGGGACACCGGCGCGCCGTGGGCCGCTGCCGGGCCCGCCGCCAGGGCGAGCAGCGGCCATACGGCCGTGCCTGCGACGACGGAGCTGAGCACGTGGCGCGATGGGGCCATGCCGGCCGCCTCCCCTGTTGCCGTTCGGTGGATCGGAACGCACGTCCCCCCGTACTACGGACGGTCGGCGGGGGGTGTTCAGCCGGGTGGGGGGTTCCCGGGAACCGGCCGTGAAGGAATCGTGTCTGGAGAGGAAAAGTCGACGCGGTCGCCGGCACCGCGCCATGCGCAGGGGGGACAAGTGAATGAGCGGCTGGAGGGCTTCCGGATACACCGAGTCCAGGGAGCTGGGCTCGGGCGGCGGCGGTCGCGTGGTGCTCGCGTTCCATGACGCCACGTCAACGCCTGTCGCGATCAAGTACCTGAGCGACGAACTGCGCGCCGACCCGGAGTTCCTGCAGGAGTTCCGCGGCGAGGCGCAGCTGTTGGGAGGTCTCGACACACCGTATGTCGTCAGTCTGTACGAGTACGTGGAGGGTCCCGGCGGCGCTGCCATCGTCATGGAACTGGTCGACGGCATAGCGCTGCGGGCACTGCTCCGCCAGGAAGGGGCCACCGGGCCGGAGGCGGCGCTGGTGGTACTGAAGGGGTCGTTGCTCGGCCTCGCCGCCGCCCACCGCACCGGTGTGGTGCATCGCGACTACAAACCGGAGAACGTCCTGGTCGCGGCGGACGGCTCGTCGAAGCTCGTCGACTTCGGCATCGCGTTGCGCAGCGGAACCCAGGGTGCCGTGGCGGGTACGCCCGCCTACATGGCGCCCGAGCAGTGGAACGGACGGTCCGCCTCGCCCGCGGCCGATGTGTACGCGGCGACGGCCACGTTCTACGAGTGCCTGACCGGCAGCAAGCCCTTCCGGGGCGAGAACTTCGCCGAGCTGGCCGTACAGCACATCGAGGCCCCGGTGCCCGTCGAGCAGGCGCCGGAACCGGTGCGGGAGCTGATCCTGCGCGGGATGGCGAAGGACCCCGCGGAGCGTCCGGCGGACGCCGAGGCGTTCGTCGCGGAACTGGAGGTGATCGCGGGAGCGGCCTACGGAGACGACTGGGAGGAGCGCGGGCAGCGCAGGCTCGCCGCACTGGCGGCGTTGTTGCCGCTGTTCTTCCCCTCGGCGGGACCGGCGGCCGGGCAGGTCGACCTGGCCACGACCCTGGTCCGCCCCGGCGGCCGGCGCCTGACGCGTCAGGGCGTGCTCGCCGCGGTGGGTGGTCTGATCATCGCCGGCCTGCTGACATTCGCCGCGGTGGCGTCCGGGGAGGGCCCGCGGCAGACCACCGCCAACTGGACAGGGGAAACGACGAGAGCGACCCCGCGCGGCGGCTCCGACGCGCCGGGGACGGCGGCACCACCGGGCAGTCCCTCGCCCGGCACCAGTCCGTCGCCCTCGGAGTCTGTGACCGCCTCGGCCTCGCCCGGGGCGACGGCCGTCACCATCACGCCGATCGCGCCGACGCCGACCACGACGGCTTCGGCCTCCGCTTCCGCGTCCGTGACGACGACCACGCCCACGGTGTCGCCCTCGACGTCCACGACTCCGCCGGTGAGCGTGAGCGACGTCTCCATCACCTCGCTCACCCAGACGGGTGTATTCGGCGCCTCGGCCACGATCCAGGTGAGTGCCAGTGACGGCCGGCCGGTGACCGTCACGGTGAGCTGGTACGTGAGCAACGCGAAGGGAGAGCTCGGCACCGCGGACGGCGCCCAGACCTTCACGCGCAACGGCTCGACGTCGTACACGTTCTCCGCCGACCACACGTTCCCCCGGGGGAGCGGCTGCTACTACAGCGCGGTCGCCACCACCCGCCCGGCGGCGGGCAACGGGCAGTCCTGGCAGCAGATCCTCACCCGTCAGTGCGGCATCACGTGAGCGGGCCGCGCGACCTCCCGCCGGAGGACACCGAGAGCACCTTCCGCCTGGGCAGCCCGCCCGAGGACACGCCGCCCGCACCGCCACAGGACGCGGAACCACAGGACGCGCCGCCGCAGGACGCGCCGCCGCGGGACGCGGAACCACAGGACGCGGAACCACAGGACGCGCCGAAGGATGTGCCGTCCACCGGGGCGGCCGCAGCCGCGCCGATCACCGTCGTGGACAGCGCCGCGCACGACTACAGCGCCACCGTCCTCGCCGAGCACTGGGCCCCCGCGACACTGCCGACGGCGCGACCGCAGCCCACGGGGACGACGGACGGTCCGGCGCCCACGGTGAAGGCGGGCCCGACCGTCGTTCTCCCGGACCGCGTCGACGGCGAGGTCATGCGCTTCGGGCCGGGCGTCACCCCGGCCGCGGCGGCCCGCGCCGACATCGCCGCCGCGGTGTGGCGGGGCGTGATCACGCCCCCCGCCCCGCCGGCGCCGCGACGCCGCGGATGGGGGCGGCGCTACGCACTGGCCGCCGCCGTCCTGGTGGCGGTGCTGCTCTTCCTCGCCTGGCAGCGCTTCGGGCCGGGCCTGCAGGTGAAGCAGGTAGCAGTGAGCGCGGTCCCGGCGACGCCCGCCTGCGACACCACCGTGGACCTCGTCGCCGTCGTCACTACCAACGGCCGTCCGGGCACGATCAGTTACCGCTGGCTGCGCAACGACGGCACCACCTCCGACATGCTGTACGAGGAGGTCCCGCGCGGCCGCCACGAAGTGCGGCTGCATCTGCTGTGGACCTTCCGCGGCCACGGCACGTACACGGCGCGGGCCGAGCTGCGCCTGACCACCCCGGGCCACCGTCCCGTCACCACGGGTTTCACCTACGACTGCCCGTGACCCCCGAGCCCGCCCGCGCGCCGTATGCGCGGGCGGGCTCCGCCATATGACGCGGCCTCAGCACATGGCCGCCCCTTTAACCCGGCTTGACCGGGACGGCCACTCTCGGTAGCGCTTATCGCATCCCCGCGCCCTTTTCGCAACATCGCGAATCGGTGGTTTTTTCCGGTTTCCGGAACGGTACTCGTCGATTCATCGCGACATAGCGAGCATTTGCGCAGCCCAGTGCCGCGATGGGCTACTTCGATCATCTTCGAGTGGCAGTCCCAACGAGGACGGCGGAGACTACGAGGAGCGACATATGGTTGTATGGCGAGAGAAGAGCTCACGACCGCATGGCTTCCGGATTGCTCGCTCCGGCCCATAGCCGGAGCGCGAGGGACACCGGGTACCGGCCTTAACCGGCCGCCCGTGGTCGACTTTTCCTCAAGGAGCTCACATCGTGGAAAAATCTGCAGAGGCCCTGGCGTCGGATCCCGCTTCGGATCCCGATGAATCTTCAACAACCGGGCGTCCCTACGCCGCCCCGGCCGACGGCACGGAGAGGATTCTCGCCGAAATTCTGTCGGACGTCGTGCACGCCGACCGGGTGTCGGTCGACAGCCACTTCTTCACGGAATTGGGTGCCGACTCGATGGTGATGGCCCACTTTTGCGCCCGCGTGAGGAAGCAGCAGGACCTGCCGTCCGTGTCGATGAAGGACATCTACCGGCATCCGACGATCAGAAGTCTCGCGACGGCCATGGCGGACGCTCCGCCGGCCGCCCAGGCCCCCGCTGCGGCGCTCCCCCTGGCCGACGCGCCGGTCGCGGAGCCGATCGCGGTGGCGGCCCCGAGGGGCACACCGCGCTATGCACTGTGCGGCGCGCTGCAACTCCTGTTCTTCGTGGGGTACTCGTACCTCGCCGCGCTCATAGTGACGCGCGGGGCGGAGTGGATATCCGCCGCCTCGGGTCCCCTCGACACCTACCTGCGGTCGGTCGAGTTCGGCGGAGCGGCCTTCACCGGCGTCTGCGTCCTTCCCATCGCGGGCAAGTGGCTGCTCGTCGGGCGCTGGAAGCCGCAGGAGATCCGCATCTGGAGCCTGGCGTACTTCAGGTTCTGGTGCGTGCGGACCCTGATCCGGGCGAATCCCATGGTGCTGTTCGTGGGTTCGCCGCTGTACGTGCTGTACCTGCGGGCGCTGGGCGCGCGCATAGGCCGCGGCGTGGCCATCTTCTCCAAGCACGTACCGGTCTGCGCCGATCTGCTGACCATCGGCGACGGCACGGTGATCCGCAAGGACTCCTACTTCTCCTGCTACCGCGGCCATTCCGCGGCGATCCAGACCGGCCCGGTCACCCTCGGCAAGGACGTGCTGATCGGCGAGGTGACGGTGCTCGACATCGGCACCTCCATGGACGACGGCGCCCAACTCGGCCACGCCTCCTCCCTCCACACCGGCCAGGCCGTCCCCGCCGGCGAACGCTGGCACGGCTCCCCGGCACAGCCGGGCGCGGCGGACTACCGGGTGGTGGCGCCCGCGCCGTGCGGCATGCGGCGCCGGATCACCTACTGCCTGATGCAACTGCTGATCCTGCTGGGCGTCTGGATCCCGCTGGCCGTCGGCGGGGTGGCGATCCTGCTCGCCGTGGTCCCGCGACTGGACGTGCTGCTGGAGCCGGGGCCGGTGGCCCTGACGACGTGGACCTTCTACGCCGACGCCCTGGCCGCGTCCTTCGTCCTCTTCTGCGGGGCCGTGCTGCTCGGCCTGCTCCTCGTGGCCACCGTGCCGCGGGTGCTGCACCTGTTCGTGAAGCCCGACACGGTCCATCCGCTCTACGGATTCCGCTACGGGATCCACCGGAGCATCGGCTTCCTCACCAACCGGAAGTTCTTCCGCGTCCTGTTCGGTGACAGTTCCGGCATCGTGCACTATCTGCGCGCCATCGGATACGACCTGTCGCCGGTGGAACAGACCGGCTCGAATTTCGGCACCGAGGTGAAGCACGAGAACCCGTTCCTGAGCAAGGTCGGCAGCGGGACCATGGTCGCCGACGGCCTGTCCATCATGAATGCGGACTATTCGAGCACCTCTTTCCGCGTCACACGGACGGCGATCGGCCCGCACAATTTTCTCGGAAATCACATCGCCTATCCCTCGCAGGGCAGGACGGGAGACAACTGCCTGCTCGCGACGAAGGTCATGGTCCCCATGGAAGGACCGGTGCGGGAGAACGTCGGACTGCTGGGCTCGCCCAGCTTCGAGATCCCCCGCACGGTCGACCGGGACAGCAAATTCGACCACCTGAAGAACGGCGACGAGTTCCGCCGCCGACTGTCCGCGAAGAACAGGCACAACGCCGCCACGGCGGCGCTGCACCTGCTGCTGCAGTGGACGCTGCTGTTCGCGGTGGCCCTGATCGCATCGTGCGCCGCGGACCTCTATCCCTCGTACGGCGTGTGGGCGGTCGCCCTGGCGAACGTGGCGACGCTGGTGTTCACCGTCACCTACATCGTGCTCGGCGAGCGCATCGTCACGAGGTTCCGCGGTCTGAGGCCGCTGTACTGCTCGATCTACGACCCCGACTTCTGGCGGCACGAACGCTACTGGAAGGTGACGGCCGCGACCGAGTACCTCAACGTCCTCAACGGCACCCCGTTCAAGAACGTCGTCTGGCGGCTGCTGGGCGTGCGGATCGGGCGCCGGGTCTTCGACGACGGCCTCTTCCTCCCGGAGCGCTCCCTGGCCGCCATCGGCGACGACTGCACCCTCAACGCGGGCACCGTCATCCAGAGCCACTCCCAGGAGGACGGCGCCTTCAAGTCCGACCACAGCGCGCTGGGTGCCGGCTGCACCCTCGGGGTCGGCGCCCTCGTCCACTACGGCGTGACCGTCGGCGAGGGTGCGGTGATCGCCCCGGACGCCTTCGTGATGAAGGGCGAGGAACTCCCCCGGCACGCCCGCTGGGGAGGCAACCCCGCCCGGGAGATGCCCGAGAACCCGACCAGCGGCGGCGAACTGGCCACCGCGCTGACCAGCGGTGCGTAGCCCCGTGGAAAAGGCAAGTGGAGGCGACTCGATGGACATGGCAGCGCACACCGGACGGGAGTTCTGGCGCGGAGTGCTCGTCAAGGGCGGGTTCACCGCGATCCCCCGCTGGACCCGCGAACCGGTCACCGGCGCGGCCGAGCACGTGGTGGCGGTCCCCGACGGCCTCACGGCGTCCGTGCGCCGGGTGGCGGACGAGGTCGCGGTGCCGCTGGGCTCGGTGCTGCTGGCCGCGCACGCCAAGGTGCTGTCCGTCCTGTCCGGCGAGGGCGAGGTCGTGACCGGGTACGTCGCCGCGGGCGGCGTGGTGCTGCCGTGCCGGCTGTCGGCCGGCCCCGGCTCGTGGCGGGCCCTGCTGCTCGACGCGCACGGTGCCCAGTCACAACTGCTGGCGTTCCAGGACTTCCCGGTCGACGCGCTCCGCAAGGAGCTGGACGTGGCGGAGCCCCTGTTCGAGACGGTCCTCGACCTCTCCGGCGGTGCCATCTACCCGGCCCCCGGCACCGTGCTGTGGGTGAGCGTGTCGGACCGAGACGGCAGGCTCGCGCTGCGGCTGCGGTACCGCACCGACGTGCTGGACGAGGACGCCGCCGCGCGTCTGGCCGGTTACCACCTGGCCGCGCTGGCGCGGATCGCCGCGGACCTGGACGCCGAGCACACCCGCAAGGGTCTGCTGTCGGCGGAGGAGACCCGGCTGCAGCTGAAGGGGATGGCCGGACCGCACCGGAAGCTGCCGGACCGGCGGATGCACGAGCTGTTCGAGGAGCGGGCACGGGCGCATCCGGAGGCGGTCGCGGCCGTCCACGGGGACCGCCAGTGGACCTACGGGGACCTCAACGCCCGCGCCAACCGCCTGGCCCACGCCCTGCTGGCGCGCGGCCTGGAGCGCGAGGGCGTGGTCGCGGTGGTCACCGGGCGGAACCTGGACTGGCTGGCGGCCGTGCTGGCGGTCCTCAAGGCCGGCGGTGCCTATCTGCCGATCGAACCGCACTTCCCGGCGGGCCGGATCAGCAACATCCTGACCCGGGCCGAGTGCCGCCTGGTGCTGACCGAGCGCGGCAGCACCGCCACGCTGGACCGGGCCCTGTCCGCGCTCCCCGAGGTGCAGCGGCTGCCGGTCGAGGACGCCTACGCCGAGGACCACCCGAGCGACGACCCGCGGGTGCCCGTCGCCCGCGACCAGCTCGCGTACATCTACTTCACCTCCGGCTCGACCGGTGAGCCCAAGGGCGCGATGTGCGAGCACGCGGGCTTCCTCAACCACCTCTACGCCAAGATCGACGACCTCGGCATCGCCGAGGGCCACGTGGTCGCCCAGACCGCCCCGCAGTGCTTCGACATCTCGCTGTGGCAGCTGGTCTCGGCGCTGCTCGTGGGCGGGCGGACCCTGCTGGTGGAGCAGGAGACGATCCTGGACGCCGACCGCTTCCTCGACAGGATCGTGGAGGGCCGGGTCAACGTACTGCAGATCGTGCCCTCGTACCTGGACGTCGTCCTGTCCGGTCTGGAACGCCAGCCGCGCGAACTGCCGGACCTGCGGTGCGTGTCGGTGACCGGCGAGGCCCTGAAGAAGGACCTCATCGAGCGCTGGTTCGCGGCGCAGCCCCGCATCAAGCTGGTCAACGCCTACGGGCTGACCGAGACCAGCGACGACACCAACCACGCGGTGATGGACCGCGTCCCGGACACCGACTGGGTCCCGCTGGGCCGGCCGGTCAACAACGTGCGGATCTACGTCGTCGACGAGCACCTGTCCCCGGTGCCCCTGGGCGCGCCCGGTCTGATCGTGTTCTCCGGGGTCTGCGTCGGCCGCGGCTACATCAACGACGCCGAACGCACCCGGCAGGCGTATCTGACCGATCCGCACCACGCCGGCGAGCGGCTGTACCGGGGCGGCGACTACGGCCGCTGGCACCCGGACGGCACGCTGGAGTTCCTCGGCCGCAAGGACCACCAGGTCAAGATCCGCGGGTTCCGCATCGAGATCGGCGAGATCGAGAACACGCTGGTCCGCACGCCCGGGGTCCGCGACGGCGCGGTCGTCGTCACGGACGACGGCAGCCAGCTGGTGGCCTTCTACTCGGGCCCCGCGCCCCTGGATGCGGACGTGCTGCGCGGCCACCTGGCCGCGTCCCTGCCCTCCTACATGGTGCCCGCGGCCTTCCACTGGAAGGACGCTCTGCCGCTGACCGCCAACAGCAAGATCGACCGGAAGGCGCTGGCGGCGCTCGCCGCGGAGGCGGCCTCCGCCGAGCCGGACCGCCAGGCGCCGGGCACCCCCGCCGAACGGCGGCTGGCGATCGCGTGGTCGACGGTGCTCGGCATCCCGGAGGAGCGGATCGGGCGCCTGGACCACTTCTTCGACCGCGGCGGCACCTCCCTGTCCGCCGTGCGGCTGGCGATCCTGCTGGACCGCGCCATCTCCTTGAAGGACGTCACCGCCCACCCCGTCCTCGCCGAGCTGGCCGAGGTGGTCGACGGCAGGTCGCCGGACCGGCCCGGGCTGCTGCAGGCCCTGTCGGAACCCGACGGCGAGCCGCACGGCGCCCTGGTGTGCTTCCCGTACGCGGGCGGCAACGCGGTGAACTTCCGGCCGATGGCCGAGGCCCTGCGCCCGGCCGGGTGCGCGGTGTACGCCGTCGAACTGCCCGGCCACGACCCGGCCGCCCGCAGCGAGCCCTTCGCCCCGATGGCGGAGGTGGTCGACGCGGTCGTCGAGGAGATCACCGGCCGCGGCCTGACCCGGATCCTGCTGTGGGGCCACTCCGCGGGCACCGCCCTCGCGGTGGAGACCGCACGGCGGCTGCAGGAACGGGGCGTGGAGGTCCAGCGCGTATTCCTCGGCGCGCAGTTGCCCGGCGACGCCGCCGGGCGGCGCGCCGCGGCCACCGCGCTGACCGGGCGCAGCGACGCCGAGCTCGCGGCGGAGCTGAGCGGCGACAGCGGCTACAGCCAGCTCGGCGAGCTGGACCCGCTGCGCGCCGAACATGTGGCCGCCGCCTACCGCCACGACTGCGTGGCGGCCCACCGGTACTTCGCCGACGCCCTGGACTCCGCACCGCCCGTGCGGCTGTCGGCGCCGGTCACCGTGGTCGTCGCCGCCGACGACCCGCACACGGCGGACCACTCCCGCCGCTACCGCGAGTGGCAGCAGTTGGCCGAGCACGTCGACCTGTACGAGCTCGCCCGCGGCGGCCACCACTTCCCCCGTACCTGCCCGGACGAGGCGGCGCTGGCGGTACTTCGCGCCGCCGAACTCCTGGCCTCCCCATGAACGGCATCCGAGAGGAGACAGAGTTGTCGACCTCAGCTACCCCTCCGTCCCTGCTCGACCTCGAGCTGCGGCCCGGATCACCCCCGATCCTGCGGGCCGGAACCGTCGAGGACCCGGCGGGCTGGGCGGACGGGCACCGCGACGCACTGCGCGCCGTCGTCGCCGAGCACGGCTCGGTCCTGATCCGCGGTCTCGGCCTGGCCGACGCGGACACGGCCGGCGGCGTCGTACGGCGACTGGCCGGCCGCCTGACGGCCGAGAAGGAGGCCTTCGCGTCCCGGCGGACCTACGCCGAGGGCGTGTACTCCTCCTCGAACTGGCCGCCCAACCAGCCCATGTGCATGCACCACGAACTGAGCTACCGGCTCGAGTTCCCCGGCATGATGATGTTCGCCTGCCTGACCGCACCGGAGAAGGGCGGGGCGACGGCGGTGGCCGACGCGCCGACCGTGCTCGCGGCACTGCCACCGGAACTGGTGGAGCGGTTCGAGCGGGAGGGCTGGCTGCTCACCCGCAGCTACAACGACGAGATCGGGGCGACCGTCGCCGAGGCCTTCGGCACGGACGACCGGTCCGCCGTCGAGGACTACTGCCGCGCCAACGCCATCGCGTTCGAGTGGCAGCCCGACGGCAGCCTGCGCACCCGCCAGCGGCGCAGCGCAGTCGTGCGCCACCCGGTCACGGGCCGGCGCTGCTGGTTCAACCAGATCGCGTTCCTCAACGAATGGACGATGGACCCCGAGGTGCACGAGTACCTCGTGGACTTCTACGGCGCCGACGGCCTGCCGTTCAACACCCGCTTCGGCAACGGCGACCCCATCGGCGCGGACGTCGTCCAGCTGCTCAACTCCGTCTACGAGGCGCACACCGCCCGCGAGCCGTGGCAGGCCGGCGACCTGATGCTCGTCGACAACATCCGCACCGCGCACAGCCGGGAGTCCTACGAGGGGCCCCGTGAAGTGCTGGTGGCCATGGCCGACGCGGTGCACCTGGCCGACTGCTCCCCGACCGTCGAGGTGACCACGGGATGACCGCCAACCGCCCAGCCGCCCAGGGTTCCGCGCCGTCCGGGCCGCTCACCGTACCGCCGTTCGCGGTGGTACCCGGTGTCCAGGTCCAGCGCGCGCTGCAAGGGCGCGAGAAGCAGATCACGGAGCTGGTGGAGACCACCTACCGGCTGCACTCGGCCGGTGACTCGGTGAACCCGCCGTCGTACTTCCTGCGGTTCCCCGACCGTCCCACCGCGCGGATCATCGCCCTGCCCGCCTCCATCGGCGGCGAGGTGCGCGTGGACGGCCTGAAGTGGATCTCCAGCTTCCCGGAGAACGTGGCGGAGGGAATCCCCAGGGCCTCGGCCGTGCTGATCCTCAACGACCACGACACCGGATACCCGTTCGCCTGCCTGGAGAGCTCGATCATCAGCGCCACCAGGACGGCGGCGATGGCGGCGCTGGCGGCCGACCGCCTCAGCCGCCCCGACCGGCGCCCCAAGCGCGTCGGATTCATCGGGACGGGGCTCATCGCCCGGTACATCCACACCTTCCTGGCCGGCAACGGCTGGTCCTTCGACGAGATCGGCGTGCACGACCTGTCCGCCGAGAGCGCCAAGGGTTTCCGCGGCTACCTTGAACAATCGGGCGCCTCCGGACGTATCACTCTGTACGACGACCCCGGGCAGGCCATCCGCACCAGCGATCTGGTGGTCTTCGCGACCGTCGCCGGGCAGCCGCACGTGAAGGACCTGTCCTGGTTCGGGCACAACCCGCTCGTGCTGCACATGTCGCTGCGCGACCTCACGCCGGAGATCGTGCTCGCGTCGGCGAACATCGTCGACGACGTCGAGCACTGCCTGAAGGCGGACACGTCGCCGCACCTGGCGGAGCAGCAAACGGGCAACCGCGACTTCCTGGCGGGCACGCTGGACGACGTGATCGCCGGACGGGTGGCGGTACGGGACGACCGGCCCGTGGTGTTCTCGCCGTTCGGCCTCGGGGTCCTCGACCTGGCGGTCGGCAAGTACGTCTACGACGAGGTGGTGCGCTCCGGCGAGTTGCGCGTCATCGACGACTTCTTCCACGAACTGCGCCGGTACGGATGAAACGCCGCGACCCCGCCCCCGCGACTCCAGGCCCCCGGACCTGGGCCCGGGCCCCCGACGGCCGGGCGGACACGGCACCGGACAACGAGGAGACCCATGCGGCAGTACCTCCGGGAGAGACCCACCGTCCAGCCAACCGAGCTCATCAGTGCAGGACACAGCGGCCGCTGACGCGGCGCTCCCCCTACTGGACGGGAGCTCCGCTGCAGATGAGGAGGCCATCGTGACAGTCATATCCGTTCCCCAGGCCTTCAACGAGGAAGAGCTCTTCGTCGACCTCCGGTCGATCTTCGGGCACCCGCTCTTCCTCAAGTGCGAGGGCTTCAACTTCGCCGGTTCGATCAAGCTCAAAGCCGCGACCGAGATGGTGGAGACCGCCGAGCGGGAGGGGATCCTGACTCCGGAGTCGATCCTGGTCGAGTCCTCGTCCGGCAACCTGGGCGTGGCACTGAGCATGATCGCCGCCAGCAAGGGCTACCGGTTCCTGTGCGTCACCGACGCGCGCTGCAACCTGTCGACCCGGTTGCTGATGAAGGCCCTGGGCAGCCAGGTGCACATCATCTCCGGTCCGGACGCCCACGGCGGCTACCTCGGCGCGCGGCTGGACTTCGTTCGCGCGCTGTGCGCCTCCGACGACCGGTACGTGTGGCTGAGCCAGTACACCAACCCGGGCAACTGGCGGGCGCACTACCGTACGACCGCGCCGGAGATCGCCAAGCAGTTCCCCGAGCTGGACGTCCTGTTCGTCGGGGCCGGCACCACGGGAACGCTGATGGGCTGCGCCCGCTGGTTCCGCGAGTGGTCGCGGCCGGTGCGGGTCGTCGCGGTGGACAGCGTCGGGTCGGTGACCTTCGGCGGCGCGCCGGGTCGACGGATGATCCCCGGGCTGGGCATGAGCGTCCACCCGCCGCTGCTCGACGAGTCCTTCGTGGACGAGGTGGTCCTCGTCGAGGAGGCGGACACCATCCGTGCCTGCCACCGCCTGGCCCGCCGCGGTTTCCTCTTCGGCGGCTCCACGGGCACCGTGGTCAGCGGCGCGATGGACTGGCTGGAGGAGAACGGCTCCCCCGACCTCACGGCGGTGGCGATCGCGCCGGACCTCGGCGAGCGCTACCTCGACACCATCTACCAGAGCAACTGGCTGCAGGACCTGTACGGCGAGGACATCCTCGAACCCGACGAGCGGGCCGACACGTCCTGGGCCGACCCCGCGTGGGCGGCGGCGGCCGAAGCCGCCTGGGCGACCGCGCCCGCGGCGCCCCCCGCCGAACCCGCGGCGACGCCGTCGGGCTCCCCGGACGGCCAACTGCACTGACGCGCCGACGGCAGTGCCGTGCGCGTCGATCACCTGCTGCTGCGGCGGTCCCCGACCGCCGCAGCAGCACGTCCGCGGGGGGGGCCGGGTCCGCAAGAGGCATTCGGGTCACGTGCACTGAGTAGATCCGCAGCGCGGATATGAGCACGCGTGCTCATCCCCCGACCCGGGCACCTCCGTAGCTCGTGAGCACGTTCGGTAACGCCACCTGGGACTCAGGGGGAACCTGCGATGACCCGCCGCGCCGCCACCGCTCTGGCACTGTCCGCCGCCACTCTGCTGATCGCCGCGGGGGCCGTTCCCGCCACCGGCCCGCAGTCCGAAGCCTCGACCGAAGCCTGGGTCGGACCCGGCGTCGCCGAGACCTGGGCCGGCCCCGGAGCCACCACCGAGGCCTGGGTCGGACCCGGCGTCGTCCGAGCCTGAGCAAGCCCGGCGTGACGGCGGTGGGCCGGCGTCGGACCTCGACGCCGGCCCCGGGTTCAAGTCCGAACCCGGCGTGCACGGAGTGCCGGAGCCCTGGCGGTTCGGCCGGTACCGGGACGGGACCCGGGCACCGCGCTCCCGGGTCCCGCTGACGCTCGTCACTGCCCGCCTGCGCCCCCCTCCCCGCCCAACTCGCCCTTTCACGGCAAGCGTTACCGGTGGTATGTCATGCCCATGACTACCGATCGCACCCGCTTCGTCTCCCTCCCCCGCGCCGGCGCGGTGGCGGCCGCCGTCCTGGCGGTGACCGTGCCCGCGCTGCCCCCCGCGGCCGGCGCACCCGCCGGCGCCGCCGCCGCGCCCGGCGGCACGTTCTACGTACAGAGCGCCGTCAACGGCCTCAACGCCTCGGACAGCGGCGGTTCCGTGGCCCTGCACCGCCCCAAGGGTAACGAGGACCGCCAGCAGTGGACGGCCGTCGCCGTGTCCGGGGGCCAGGAGCTGCGCAGCGCCGACGACACGAACCACTGCCTGGGGCGCTCCGGTGCCGAGGCCGCGATCGTGGCGTGCGGCGGCACGAACGCGGCGTGGGAGGTCACGGCGGCCGGCGACGGCACCTACGCCCTGACCGTGCCGGGCAGCGCGGACCGCCTGACGCTGGCCGACGCGCCGAGCGGGGGCGTGTATCCCGATGGCCCGCGCGTCGGCGCCGCGGGCCCGCTTTCCCGCTGGTACCTCACGCCCGCCCCGCTCCCCCGCGCCGCCATGCCGCCCGCCGACCGGCGCACCCTGGACCAGGTCACCTTCCTGACCGCCCACAACGCCTACGCAAACGGCGTCGACGGCGGCTTCGCCCCGCCCTTCGTGAACTTCTTCCCGAACCAGTCGCGCGGCATCGTGCAGCAACTGAACGACGGCGTCCGGGGCTTCATGATGGACATCCACCAGACCCCGGACGGCGCGATCCTCTGCCACAACAGCTGCACGCTCGTCA
Source organism: Streptomyces sp. NPDC001070 (assembly GCF_053598835.1). NCBI lineage: Bacteria > Bacillati > Actinomycetota > Actinomycetes > Kitasatosporales > Streptomycetaceae > Streptomyces > Streptomyces sp. NPDC001070. Next base: position 76,131 of record NZ_JBSFLB010000011.1, on the reverse strand, counting down.
GCCGCCCTGTCGCGCTCTGGGTGGACCTGCAGCGGATGGTCGACTTCCTCAAGCAGCACCCTGGGCAGTTCGTCACCGTCTTCCTGGAGGACTACGTCTCCCCCGAGGTGCTGCGCTCCGAACTCGCCCGGGTGAACGGCCTGTACGACGTGCTCTACCGCCCCGACCAGGAGGGCGTGCGTGAGCACGGCTGGCCCGCCATGGCCGACCTCGCGGCGCGCGGCAAGCAGCTGATGATCTTCAGCGACAGGACCCGCGGCTCGGACGCCGATCTGAAGCGCGACAGTTTCGGCGTGATGTACCAGCAGGAATGGACCGTGGAGAACTACTGGTCCATGGGCTCCGGCGCGAGCACCTCCGACTGGTCCTGCTACAGCCGCTGGTACGGCGCCGGGGTCAACGTCCCGCTCACCCGCGAGGAGCCCGGCTTCCGGCCGCTCTACGTCATGAACCACTTCCGTGACGCGACCATCGCCGGCACCGCCGCCACCGACAACGGCAAGCTGCTCAACCGCGTCCAGAACTTCTGCGAGCCCGCCGCCCGGAAGAAGCCGACGTACGTGGCCGTGGACCGCTACGACCTGGGCTCGCCCCAGACCGCGGTCGACCAGCTCAACGGCTACACGGTGGTGCCGTAGCCATGGCGACCTTATCGAGCCGGCCCCTGACGGCCGTGGCCGCCGCGTTCCTCACCCTCCTCGGCCTGCTCACCCCCGCGTCCGCGGCCGCCCGGGACCCCGAGCCCTCGGCCTCCGCCGCTCCCGCCACCGCCCTCGCCGCGTCCTGGGCCCCGCCGCTCAGCACCCGCGGACGGTACATCGTCGATGCCGACGGCAACCGCTTCAAACTGAAGTCCGGCAACTGGCACGGTGCCAGCGGCACCTGGAACGGCTCCGGCGACACCGCGGACCCCGCCAACCACCACGCGGGCGAGGACTCCGGCCGCATGCCGCTCGGCCTGGACCGGGCACCGATCGCCGAGATCCTCTCAGGCTTCGCCGAGCTCGGCATCAACAGCGTCCGGCTGCCGTTCTCCAACGAGATGATCCACGACACGGTCCCCGTCACCGACGCGGCGGTCGCCGCCAATCCGCGGCTGCGCGGCAGGACCCCGCTGCAGGTGTACGACGCCGTGGTCGCCGCCCTCACGGACGCGGGCTTCGCCGTCATCCTCAACAACCACACCAACACCACCCGCTGGTGCTGCGGTGTGGACGGCAACGAACGCTGGAACGCCTCTCAGAGCACGGCCGCCTGGGAGTCGGACTGGCTGTTCATGGTGCGGCGCTACCAGGACAACAAGCGCGTCGTCGGCGCCGACCTCTACAACGAGGTGCGCCGCTCCGTCTGGGACGACCCCAACTGGGGCCTCGGCGACGACCACGACTGGTTCGCCGCCTCGCAGCACCTGGGGGACCGCATCCTCCAGGAGGCCAACCCCGATCTGCTGATCATCGTCGAGGGCATCAACTGGACCGGCCTCCCCATCGACGGTTTCGCCCACGACCGCCCAACCCTCGAGCCCGTGCAGCGCCTGTCCCACACCCTCGTGCGATCCGGGAAACTCGTGTACTCCGCGCACTTCTACGGCTACACCGGCCCCCGTCACAGCGGCGCCACCGGAATCGGCGAGACCCACGACCCGCGCTACAGCGACCTGAGCCGCGACGAGCTGTACGCGGAGCTGCGCCGGCAGGCCTTCTACGTGTCCTCGGACAGCGGACGGCACTACACCGCGCCGCTGTGGATCAGCGAGTTCGGCGTCGGCGGCCGGGACGAGACGAACGAGAAGTCCCGTGCGTGGTTCGCGAACTTCACGGACTTCCTGATCCAGACCGACACCGACTTCGCCTACTGGCCGCTGGTCGGCTGGCACGAGAACCGTCACGGCAACGGCTGGGCGCTCCTGCACTGGGACGCCGCCGGCCACCGGATGGGCCTCTACGACGGTGACGACTGGCGGGCGGAAGCCTGGACCCGGCTCGTCGGCGCCACCGGACGCACCGGGTACGTCGCCCCCGTCGCCCGCTGGTCGATGCTCAGCCCGGACCACGGCGACTTCGTCCAGAGCCTGCGCATGCGCGCCCGCCCGGACTGGGACCCCGGCGCCCGCAAGGCCGCCTGCCCGGACGGGCAGCGGCTGATCGGACTGGCCCACACCGGCAACCGCGGTCTGTGCACCGACACCGGCACCGGCGACCTGTGGGCCTCCTCGGGCGCGTACCAGGTCGTCACGGACGAGCGCTACGTCCCCTCCGGCGGCGACTGGGCCTCGGGGTACACCAAGCTCCAGTGCCCGGCCGGCTCGTTCCTGTCCGGCTACGCCGTCCGCGGCGCGGCCGTGTCCAGCGCCCTGTGCGCCACCGCGGGCACGGCCCTGGGCGGCGCCGGGCGCACGGTGTGGTTCGACCGCGGCGACAACCGCCCCGCGTCGGGCGGCGGCGGTGACTTCGCGTACGGCAGTTACAAGGGCCAGTGCGCGGACGGCGAGTACGCGGCGGGCATCGCCTACACCGGCCGCCTCGGCTCGTCCCGTACGCCGGACGCGCTCTACTGCCGGTCGCTCCCGTAGCGGCGAGCGGGCCGTGCCGCCGCCCACCGCGCCCCTGTGGCGGTGGGCGGCGGCACGGGGTCCTGTCAGGCGCCGGGGACGGTGTCCCCGGCCGCCCCGTGGAGTACGTGCACTCCCTGTATCGCGGTGACCGCTACCGCATCGTCCCGCGGCTGTCGCGCGCGGGGGCCGCACCGGCCGGCCTCCCCGTCCCGGCCGGGCACCACCCGGGCATGCCACCGGACGAGCGCGCCGCTCCGGCCGGCACGCTCGCCCACGTGGTGGGGGACGTACAGCCCCGCGGATGAGCACCCCAAAGGCGTACACACGTGCGGCGGTCAGACCCTATGATCACTCCGCCCCGGTGTCCGCCGGGGCCGCGCACGACCCGAGACAGGCCATCCACGATGTCCAGCAAGCCCCCCAAATCCCCCTTGTTGCTCGCCCGCTGCGCGCAGGCGGCGATAGGCGCGGCCGCCGTCCTGGACGTGTTCCGGGCGATCTATCTGCGGAACCGCTTCCTGCATCCCATGGACGCGGACCGGCACACCTCGGCCGTCCTGTCCCAGATCTTCATCTATGCGATCGACCTCGCGATCGTGTTCTTCCTCGTCTGGCTCGCCCGGGCACGGCACAACGCGCAGGCGCTGTCCCCCCAGGCCCAGGTCCCGACCCGGGGCTGGACGATCGGCGCGTGGTTCGTCCCACTGGTCAACCTCTTCGTCCCGCGGCGATTCCTCCTCGACATCGGGCGCGCGAGCTCGACGGCATGGCGGGAGTCGCAGGGCAGGACGCTGGTGAACCTCTGGTGGGCGGCATGGCTCGGGCACCTGCTCGCGCTTCTGGTGACCGGCAGTCTGGTACCGGGGTCGCTGGCCCTCCTCCTCGTTGCGGAGACGTGCATGATCGCCGCTGCCGTGCTGCTGTGCATCCTCATCGAGCGCATTACCACGCTCCAGAGCGCCGCGCTCGGTGCCTCGGTTCCCCTCTCCCCCCTCGCGCAGTCATGAGGCAGGCTGCATCCATGACCGGCTACGACATAGTGCGGGTCTTCTGCGGACCCGACGGCGTCCACGGCGACCGGCTCGCCGTGGTGCGTGACGGAAGCGCCGTCACCGACGAGCAGGACCGCGTCGCGTTCGCCCGGCGATCGGGCTTCGCCGAGACCGTGTTCGTCGACGACCCCGAGCGGGGCATCATCGACATCCGCTCCGCGGACGGGCGGCTGCCCTTCGCCGGCTCCCCCTGCATGGGCACCGCCTGGCTGCTGGACGCTCCGGAACTGATCACCCCCGCCGGCGTCGTGGGCGTGCGCCTCGACGGCGAGTTCACCTGGCTCGAGGCGAGCCCCGCCTGGGCGCCGCCCCGCACGCTGCGCCAGTACGACTCGCCCGAGGAGGTGGACGCGCTGCCCGTCCCGCCGCCCGGCGAGTGGCTCTACGCGTGGGCCTGGGAGGACGAGCCCGCCGGACGGATCAGGGCCCGCGGCTTCCCGGGCCGCGGCGACGGCGTCGACGAGGTCGACGCGACCGGCTCGGCGGCGCTGCTGCTCACCGACCGCCTCGACCGCGCCCTCAACATCGCCCAGGGCCGCGGCTCCCAGATCCTGACCGCCCCCGCACCGGACGGCCTGATCGAACTCGGCGGCCGCGTCCACCTGGAGCGCGCCGTCCCGGGCACCCCCACGAGGTCCCGCCCGCCGATCACCCTCGGCACCACGGTCTCGTCCCGCCGCCGCATCCATCTGCTGGACCTCTGACCGCGCACCCCGCCCGCGGCGATACGAGGCGGGGGCGCTCCCTGTCGGCACGGCGTACTCGCTACCTTGGCGGCATGACGATGCACAGGACCCGCCCCGTGAGTGTCGACGCGATGATCGAGGACCTCAGGACACTCGTCGAAGTCGAGTCCCCGTCACGTGACGCCGACGCCCTGACGGCGTCGGCGAAAGCCGTCGCCGCCGTCATCGAGCAGCGCCTTGGCGGGCAGGCCGTGCTGATCGAGAGCGAGGCCGGGCCGCACGTCCACTGGTCCGGCGGCGGCAGCCCCAAGGTGCTGCTCCTCGGGCACCACGACACGGTGTTCCCGCTCGGCACCCTCGAACGCCGCCCGTTCACGGTCGACGACGGGCACGCCACCGGACCCGGGGTCTTCGACATGCTGGGCGGTCTGGTGCAGGCCGTCCACGGCGTGGCGCTGCTCGGCGACCGGTCGGGCGTCGAGATCCTGGTGACCTCCGACGAGGAGGTCGGCTCCCGTTCCTCGCGGGCCCTGGTCGAGGAACGGGCGCTCGCGTGCGGCGCCGTACTCGTCTTCGAGGGCGCGGCCGAGGACGGGGCCTTGAAGACGGCCCGGAAGGGCTGCGGCACGTTCGAGGTCACCGTCACGGGCCTGGCGTCGCACGCGGGCCTGGAACCCGACGCGGGGGTCAACGCCCTGATCGAAGCCTCGTACCAGGTGCTGGACATCGCGGCACTCGGACGACCCGGCATCGGGACGACCGTCACTCCGACCGTGGCGTCGGCGGGCACCCTGGACAACGTCGTTCCCGCCGAGGCCACCATCGTCGTCGACGTCCGTGTCGAGACGGCCGACGAGAAGGAGCGCGTCGAATCCGCGTTCAGGGCTCTGGCCCCGCACCTCGACGGGGCGGATATCTCGGTCCGGGGAGGCGTCAACCGGCCCCCGATGCCGGAATCGTCCTCCGCCGAGCTCTTCAAGGTGGCGAAGCGGCTGTGCCCCGGTCTCGAAGGCAGGGCGGTCGGCGGCGGAAGCGACGGCAACTTCACCGCCGCCCTCGGGGTGCCGACGCTCGACGGCCTGGGAGCGGTCGGCGGCGGTGCGCACGCCGACCACGAGTACCTCGTGATCGGCACGATGGCCGAGCGGGCGAACCTCGTCGCCGGCCTGGTGGACGCGATCCGCAACGCGTAGGAGACCCATGGCCGGCGCGGGGGCGCCGACGAGGGCACCCCCGGTCACGCCACGGGGCGTGCCCGCGCGATGATGTCCTCCGCCCGTACCCCCTGGGCCCCTTCACCACTGAGAGGACACCGTGGCCACCCCGGTCCAAGCCGCCCCCATCGCAGACGAGCACACCGACATCGTGACGCCCTCCGCCTGGGCGGTCCTCCTCTGGAACGATCCGGTCAACCTGATGTCGTACGTGGTGCGGACCCTCGTCCGCGTCCTGTCGGTCAGCGAGGACGAGGCTGAACGCCTCATGCTGCTGGCCCACACGCACGGGAAGACCGCCGTCTTCAGCGGCGGCCGCGAGGAATGCGAGGTCATCGCCACGCGGCTGATGTCGGCGAGCCTGTGGGCCACAGTGCGCCATGGGTGACGCCGAACTCACCGTCGACGGCGACACCGTCGTCGTCCGACTGCGGGACCCGTTGCGGCGCGTACTGCTGGAACTGGCCGACCTGCTCGGCGCCGAGGCGGCGCCCGTCCACGGCGGCCCCGAAGGCGTGGTGGAGTTGACGGAGGAGGCGGCCGGCGATCCCCTGCGGCGCTGGGAGGCCGACTCGGCGGCGCAGTCCATCCGCGACCGCCTTGCCGGCCGGATCGCCGATGCCGATGCCGCCGTCCGGGACGCGCTGACCCCGCCCGGGCCGGTTCAGGTGCGGCTCGGACATGAGACGGCGGAGCTGTGGCTGGAGTGGCTCAACCGCCTGTACGTCGCGGTCCGGGCCCATGAGCTGGGTTCCCTCGAGGTGGGCGGGGGCCAGCGCCTGGTCATCAGGGGCAGTGGGCTGCGGGAGCCCGGCGCCGGCCTTCCGGAGGGCTTCGGTCCTGCCGGTGCGGCCGTGGGCCGGCTCCTGACGCGGCTGATGGACGCCCTCGACGAGCGGGACCGCGGCCGGTAGGCCACCGGCACGACCCGCGGTCTCAGGAGATGTCGGCGCTGCCCTCGCGGTAGACCTTCGCCGAGGCGATCCGGCCGCCGTGGAGCTCGTAGAAGGCGGCGATGGGGTAGGTCCGCACCTCGCCGTCGTACGTCAGGGTCTCGGTCATCTGGCAGGCGGCGCGGCTGCCTTCGGCGATGAGGTCCCTGACCTCCAACGTGGGCAGCAGCCCGCGCATGGCCTCGTCGAAGAGCTCGGTCAGCGCGGCGCGGCCGCGCACCGTGGTCGTGCCGGTGCTCCACACGGCGTCCTCGGTGAAGCCGGCCAGGAGCGCGTCCAGGTCGCGGGCGTTGAAGGCCCGTATGTGCTCACGCACGGCCGCTGCCGCGTCGGTCGCTGTCACGGCGCCAGTGTGCCAGGGCCCCGCCGGGGCCGACCTGGCGGGGTCGGCCCCGGCGGGGCGGGCGAGGGGCGCCGCGGTCAGTTGACGCTGACGGCGGACCAGGCGGCGGCCACGGCGGCGTATTCGGCGCTGGACGCGCCGTAGAGGTCGGTGGCTGCCTTGAGGGTGGCGGTGCGGGCGCCCGCGTAGTTGGTGCCGGAAGTCATGTAGACGGTGAGGGCGCGGTACCAGATCTTGCCCAGCTTGTCGCGTCCGATGCCGCCCACGGTGGAACCGTTGCAGGTGGGGCTGTTGTAGCTGACGCCGTTGATGGTCTTGGCGCCGCTGCCCTCGGCGAGCAGGTAGGCGAAGTGGTTGGCCACACCGGAGGAGTAGTGGACGTCCAGATTGCCGACGCCCGAGCTCCAGCAGTCGGCGGAACTGCCGTCCTTGGAGGGCTTGTCCATGAAGCGCAGCGCGGGCTTGCCGAAGCCGGACTTCACGATGCGCTCGCCGATGAGGTAGTCGCCGGTGTCGGAGGTGTTGCCCGCGTACCACTCGACCAGCGTGCCGAAGATGTCCGAGGTGGCCTCGTTGAGGCCGCCGGACTCGCCGGAGTAGGTGAGGTTGGCGGTGCGCGAGGTGACGCCGTGCGACATCTCGTGTCCGGCGACGTCGAGGGCGACCAGCGGGCCGAAGGTGCTGCCGTCACCGTCGCCGTAGGTCATGCAGAAGCAGCTGTCGTCCCAGAAGGCGTTGTTGTAGTTGCTGCCGTAGTGGACGCGGTTGTACGAGCCCTTGCCGTCTCCGGCGATGCCGTTGCGGCCGTGGACGGTCTTGTAGTAGTCCCAGGTCTCGTCGGTGCCGTACTGGGCGTCGACGGCGGCCGTCGCCCGGTCGGCGGTGGTGCCGGTGCCCCAGTGGTTGTCGGCGTCGGTGAAGAGGACCGCGGGGGCGCGGGAGAAGCAGATGCCGAAGATGCACGCGTCGGTCTTGTTCTGCGCGTCGCCGGTGTAGGTGTTGCCCCGGGTCGGGTCCTTCAGCTGGTACGTGCTGCCGCTGAGGGTGGTCTCCAGGGACACGGTGCCGCCGTAGAGGGACTGGCCGTCGCCCGTGGCGGTCTCCAGGGCGTCCCAGGCGTCGATGCGGGCTCCGGTGCGGGCGTCCGTGACGACGACGCGGGCGGCGGGGTTGCCCAGGCTGTCCAGGCCGACGGCGGTGGTCCGCCAGGCCAGGCGCGGGGTGCCGTGCAGGGCGTCCACGACGAGCCGGGGCTTGGCCTTGGCCTGCCGGAAGGCGGTTCCTCGGTGGGCGGAACGCAGCGCCGCCAGGCCCTTGTCGGCGGCGGTGGCGGCCTTGACGGCGGGAGTGGTGCTCGGCACGGCCAGGTCGGAGCGGGTGGCCCGCTCGGCGCCCTCGTACGCCCCGCCCGGCGCGAGGTGGACGACGAGGTCGCCGCCGAGCACCGGCAGTCCGCGGTAGGTCCGGTCGTACCGCACGTGCTGGGCGCCGTCCGCGTCGGTGACGACGTCGCGTACGGTGCGGCCCTGCGCGGAGGTGATCGCGAGCCGGGCCGCGTTCGCGGTGACGGCGGCGTCGGCGCGGGCGACGCCGGTGGCCCGGGAGGGAAGGTCACGGCCGAGCGCGGACACCGCGGACGGGGTCAGCAGGGCGGTGATGAGTGCGGTCGCGGCCGTCGCCGCGGATATGACGGTCGCGGCGCGTCTGGTACTGGGCTGCATCGTGCTCCTCCGGTGGGGGCGTGCGCGGTCCCCGCACCGGTGTCCGGCCGCGGCGGGGCGGGCCAGGGTGCGGAGATGATGCGGAGCCAGATTTAAGTGCCCATGACATCCGGATGTCCAGAGCGCACCCACAGTCCACACACAGGAATCAGCCAAAGCACACGTGCCGCGCACGCGGCGGGCGCGGGCGGCACCCCCGTACCGCCCGCGCCCTGCCCCCGCAGGTCAGCTCCCGCCGAACGCCCCGTGCCGCCCCGCCCCCGCCGAGAAGCGCGCGGCGCCCTCCCCCGCCTCGGCGAGGGAGATCCGGCCGTGCCGCAACTCCGCCTCCAGCGCCGCCGTCTCGTCCTGACCCTCGGCCTCCAGCACCGCGAGCCGGTCGTGCCGAACGCACGTCTGCGGGAAGGCCGCGATCTCCGCGGCGAGCCGTTCGGCGGCGGCACGCGCCTCCCCCGTCGGCACGACCCGGTTGACCAGCCCGATGGCGTAGGCCTCGGCCGCGTCGACCGGACGCCCCGTCAGGACCAGGTCCATCGCGCGCGACGTGCCGATCAGCCGCGGCAGCCGCACCGTCCCGCCGTCGATCAGGGGCACGCCCCAGCGCCGGCAGAACACCCCGAGCACGGCGTCCTCCTCTGCGACCCGCAGGTCGCACCAGAGGGCCAGCTCCAGGCCGCCGGCCACCGCGTGACCCGAGATCGCGGCGATGACCGGCTTGCCCAGCCGCATGCGGGTGGGCCCCATGGGGCCGTCCCCGCCGCCCGTCACCTCGGTCACCTCGTTGCCGCGCGGGGTGCCGATGGCCTTGAGGTCGGCACCCGCGCAGAAGGTACCGCCCTCGCCCCACAGCACGGCGACCGAGGCGCCGGGGTCCTCGTCGAACTCGCGGAAGGCATCGGCCAGTTCGCGTGCGGTCGGGCCGTCGACGGCATTGCGCGCCCGGGGGCGCGAGAGCACCACCGTGGTGACGGGTCCGCTGCGCTCGACGCGTACGGGCATGGCCTGTTCCCTCCGCCGTTGATCACCTCTGCCGGTTCAGGAGAGGTTATCGCCGTGGGTCAGGGTCTCCCAGGCGACGAAGAGGTTGTTGCTCCCGGCCGGGCGCTGCGCCTCGGTCAGGGCCTGGGTGTTGGTCATGGCGTAGCCGAGCCGGTTGTGCATCGCGTTGTATCCGACCTCGGTGACCGGTCCGAGGCCCAGGTTGAGGCTGCCGCCGCACAGCCATGACGGCACCGCCTCGCCACGCTGGTACTTGGACTGGAAGCCCAGCGCCTGCCGCAGCCGCTCGCCGACCTGCGGGTAGAGGTCCTCACCCTGGATGCGGCTGGTCTCGGCGACGTGCGAGATCGCGGAGATGCCGTATCCGGTGTGCGTGAAGTCGCGGCAGGTCTCCTGGGTCAGTCCGGTCACGAAGGTGGACTGGCCCTGCCAGTAGCCGACGATCTCGTCCCGGGTGTCGAGACCGCTGCCGGGCACGGTCTTCGGCAGCGCGCCGTCGCTGTCCAGGTAGACGTACGCCGCGACGCGGTTGAGGTAGCGCGTGACGGCCTTGTCGTAGGAGGCGCGGTCGTCGAGGAAGACGGAGATGCCGACGGCGGCCTCCATCATGCTCAGTTCCCAGTTGCCGTTGCTCTTGGAGCCGTTGATGACCTCGGGAAGGTAGACGTCGCGCAACATGGTGGCGAAGCGGTTCACGTTCGGCCAGCTGGTGTACGTGTAGCGGATGATCTCCGCCGCACGCGGCCACACCGAGCCCGCCCAGCCGGTCTGCAGCGGGGCGTTGCTGTTGGTGTGGTCGGTGATCGTGGCCGACCAGGCGTCCATCAGCTGGATCGCCTTCTGCGCGTACGTGGCGTCACGGGTGATGTACCAGGCCAGCGCGTTGGTGTAGGCCGCGATCGCGTCCTCGCGCTCGTCGGTGCAGCCGTAGTTGGGGTTGGAGTAGGAGCCGCACTCGACGACCGCGCGCGGCTTGGGAGTGCGCGACTGCGAGGCGTACGCCGACGCCATCATCTGGTCGTACGCGGCCTTCCAGGGCTGCGCCCCCGCCTGCACCTTGCCCCGCACGAAGTCGAGTTGGGCACGGCTGACCAGGACGCCGGGGTGGGTGAAGGCGGTCGGCGCGGCACTGGCGCGACCGCTGCCGGACAGTGCGGACAGGAGGGCGGCGACCAGCGCCGCGATGAGGGCGAAGATGCCCTTGGAGAGGAGACCTTGCGATCTGTGGGACATGGGGGGACGCCTTCCCAGGAGACGGCACGTTCACATGGATGAACTATGAATGCACCCGTGAACACTGCGATTGACGGAAGACGGTAGGACTAGACCAATACGCCGTCAAGTCCCTTGACTGGCAAGGCTGATACCTGTCACGTCGCCGCGCGCGGCCAAGGGGCCGGGACGAGCCCGACGGGCACGTATCTGACCACCCCTCATCCGGCGGCGCTCCGCTGGCGGCGTCGCCCCCCTTCCCCCAGGCTCGATACGCACTCGCCCATCCCGAAGGGGTCCCCATGGAACTGCACCTCCAGGACAAGGTCGCGGTGGTCACCGGAGCGGGCCGGGGCATCGGTCTGGCGGTGACGGAGGCACTCGCGCGCGAGGGCGTCCGCGTCGTCGCGGGCAGCCGCAGCGCCACCCCCGAGACGGAGGCGCTCCGCGACGCCTACGAGGTGACCCCCGTGGCCGTCGACCTCTCCACCCCGGACGGCCCCGCCGCGCTCGTGCAACAGGCCGCGGAGCGCTACGGAGCCGTCGACATCCTGGTCAACAACGTGGGCGCCGGGATCTCCCGCGGCGGGTTCCTGGAGGTGGACGACGCGGAATGGCAGCGCGTCTTCGAGATCTCCTTCTTCAGCGCGGTCCGCACCGCCCGGGCCGCGCTCCCCCACATGCTGGAGGCGGGCGGCGGCGCGATCGTGAACATCACGTCCGTCAACGCCCGCCTCCCCTTCCCCATGGTCGTGGACTACTCGGCCGCCAAGGCCGCGCTGGCGAACCTGACGAAGTCGCTGTCCGAGGAGTTCGCCCCGCGGGGCGTCCGCGTCAACGCGGTCGCCCCCGGCCCGGTCCGTACGCCCTTCTGGACCGCCCCGGGCGCCTTCGCCGACCAGACGGCCGCGGCGGCCGGGACCACGGCGCAGGAGGCCCTGGACGAGGTCGTGCCGCGCAGCATGGGCATCTCCACCGGGCGGGTCACCGAGCCCGAGGAGGTCGCCGCCCTGGTCGTCTTCCTCGCCTCCCCCGTCGCCGGCAACGTCACGGGCGCCGAGTTCACCATCGACGGCGGCCAGATCAAGACGACCTGACGCCGCGGCAGAGGATCAGCGGGACGGGGAAACGGAGAATACGGGGGCGGCCGACCCCGTCCCACGAGTCGGCCGCCCCCTCACAGGGCTCTCCCCCACGGTGAACCCCGTGGCCTTTGGTCACGGCATCGGCGTCAGAAGGCGAAGACGCCGGCCGTGTCGCTGCCGCGCAGCATGCACGGGTTGCCGAAGGCGCGGGCGAAGGTGACGCGCCGGCCCTCCCACACCCCGTCGGCGGTGACCACGACCGGGTCCCAGACCCGGGTGCACGCCACGCCCGCCGCGTCGCCGATCAGGGCCGCGAAGTCCCCTTGGGCCGCGACGAGTTCCGCGCAGGCGGCCGCGGGGTCCGGGTGGTCGCCGTACGCTGTCGGCTTGCACCGCAGCACCACCGCGCGCTGTATCGTCGCCGTCGCGGGGTCCTCTCCCTTCCCCACGGACAGGACGAGCGCGGACGGCGCGTACAGACTCGTCGTTCCGGTCGGCCGGGCTTCCGCCGAGCCGGCCGCGGCTCCCGCCGAACACACCGCCGCCACCAGGGCCAGGCAGGTCCCCACCGCACTGAACCGCATAGCGAACACTCCTTCGGCACTCGATCCGGATATCGGACGTCGAGGAGTCTTGTGCATCGAACGCCCGCTCGTCACATCGCTCCGCGACTTTCGGTCACCGGTTGTTCACAGTGTGTACTATCCGTTGTGTCGCACTTGCGGGGGGCTGGGCGTCCGGGTGAATGGACTCATCGGAGCCGAGGGCTCCGTGAAAGCGCCTTCACGCATCGACACACCGCCTCCACATCGGCCGGAAAGCGGCGGGCCGCCGCCGTGTTCTGCATACGGCGGCGGCCCGTCCGGAGAGTGCCGGAGGGGTGCCCAGGGGTCTGCGGGGCGCCCGCGGGGCGTCAGCCGGTGTAGCCCGCGAAGATCCGCGAGAACTCGTAGGGCGACTGCGGGATGTTGGTGCACATGTACAGCGCGCCCGTGCACGCGTTGCGGTCCCGCGTGGTCTCCCAGAAGGCGAGCATGCCGAGGTGCTTGCCCTGGGCGAAGCCCACCAGCTGGCGGGCGTCGGACTGGTCGTAGATGTGGCCGTCGTCGTTCTGGCCGAGCATCGGCGTCACGCCGACCATGGCCCACACCTGGGCGTCGGTCTTGTTCGGGTACAGGGACTTGAGCTGGGCGAAGGTGCTGTTGGCCGCCTGGACCGCCGCGTCGCCGTAGTCGGCGCTGCGGTAGTAGTCCATGGCCATGATGTTGACGACGTCGAGGTTGACCCCGGCGTCCCGGGCCGACCGCACGACGGCCAGTCCGTCCGCCGTCAGGCCCTCCGGCAGGACGGGGAGGGTGAGCGAGATCCGCAGCCCCGGATGGGCCTGCTGGAGCCGGGCCAGGGCCTGGGACCGGCGGCCGACGGACGCCGGGTCCGCGGTGGCGGCGCCCTCGATGTCGAAGTCGGCGTATGTCAGCCCGTAGGCGTTGACCACCGCGTTGTACTCGGCGTACAGCGCGTCGACGGTGCCGCAGGCCTGGGCGAGTTCGATGCCGGAGGCGCCGCCGAAGGAGATCTTGACGTCACCGCCGGCCGCGCGGATCGCGTCGATCTGGTCCTTGCCCCACGCGTCGCGCGGGTCGTAGGCGTTGAACCACATCGCCTTGCAGGACGAGGCGGTGATGAAGGCCATGGTGAAGCTCTTCAGTCCGCTCGCCGAGGACAGCGTGGTCAGACTCGGCGTCGGCCAGGCGCCCATGTCGACGTACGGCGCGGTCCGCACACCGTCCGGGGGCGGGTTGGTGCCGCCGGAGGTGGTCGTCCCGCCGGCGGCGGCGCTGTACGCGGAGGTGTTGCCCGCCGCGTCCTTGGCGCGGACGCGGAAGGAGTACGCCGTGCTCGCCGCGAGCCCGGTGGCGGTGAACGAGGTGCCGGTCACGGCGACGGGCGTGCCGCCGTCCCGGGAGACCTCGTAACCGGCGACGCTGCCGGAGTCGTCGGTGGAGGCCGTCCAGCGCACGGTGAGGGACGAGGAGGTGGCCGAGCCGACGGTCACCCCGCCGGGGACGCTGGGCGCGGTGGTGTCGGAGCCGCCGCCGCTGCCCGTGCAGGAGCCGCCGTTGAGCTTGCAACCGGTGGGCGAACCGCTGCCGGAGGAGACCCAGCCGAAGGCGGCGGTGGCGCCGGGTGCGAGAGTGCCGTTGTACTCGCGGTTCTTGAAGGTGTAGTGGCTGCCGCTCTGCGTGAGCAGGGCGTCCCAGTACGAGCCGACGCTCGTCCCTGACGGCAGGTCGAACTCCACGGTCCACCCGCTGAGGGTCGTGGTGCCGCGGTTGGTGATCGTGTACTGCCCCTGGTAGCCGGTGTCCCAGGTGGACGTCTTGACGAAGGCCGCGGTCGGGGCGGCCGCGGCGGCGGGCGGGGCGAGGAGCAGGACGAGCGCTCCGACGAGCGCGGTGACCAGGGCCAGAGTTCTTCGCATCCGGGCCTCCCGTGGGGGGAACACGCGGTTGGTCTGTACCAAACGCATCTGGTATAGACCTATCGATTTGATGCGTCCGCGTCAATACAGCGAACGCTTCCACCGGACCGCCCAAATCGTGGACGGCGACGGGCGGACGGCACCGCCGGATCGGCGCCGCATCCTCCCCGCGCCCGGCGCCGCGACGGCCCGCCCGGCGGCGATCGGGTGAACCGGCGGCCGGGCCGCACCCTTGTACGCCCGGGGGGAAGGCATCATCGCTGAAGGCCGGGGCCGGTGCTCCCCCTCCCCGATCGTGCCGGGCGGCCCGGAGGTCGTCATGCACATCCTGCTCGTGGCGTCGGCGTTCAACAGCCTGACGCAGCGTGTGTACGCGGAACTCGGCGAGCTGGGCCACACCGTCGCCGTGGAGGTGACACCGGACGGCGACGCCATGCGTGCGGCGGTCGCCCGCCACGAGCCGGAACTCGTCGTCGCCCCCATGCTCAAGGCGGCCGTCCCCCCGGACGTCCGGTCCGCCCGCACCTGCCTGATCGTGCACCCGGGGCCACCCGGCGACCGCGGACCCGCCTCACTGGACCGGGCCGTGCAGGAGGGCGTCGCCGAATGGGGTGTGACGGTCCTTCAGGCCGAGGAGGAGATGGACGCGGGCCCGGTCTGGGCCTCGGTGCGCTGCGCCGTGCCCCCGGTCGGCAAGAGCGACCTGTACCGGGGCGAGATCTCCGACGCGGCGATGGAGGCCGTCCTGCTGGCGGTCGAACGGGTCGCCTCGGGCGCGTACGTCCCCCGCCGGCAGAGCGATCCGGCCCTGGGCGCGGTCGTCCGCGCCCGCCCCGCCGTCACCCAGGAGGAGCGGCGCATCGACTGGTCGGCGGACCCCACCGCGACGGTGCTGCGCAAACTGCGCGCCGCCGACTCCCGTCCCGGCGTCCTGGACGAACTCCTCGGCGCGCGCTGGTTCCTGCACGGCGGCCACCCCGAGGACCGGCTGCGCGGCGAGCCGGGCCGGCTGCTGGCCACTCGCGCGGGCGCGGTCTGCCGGGCGACCCGCGACGGCGCGGTCTGGATCCCCCGGCTGCGCCCCCGCCCCGCGCCCGGCGGTCCGCCCACCTTCGCGCTGCCCGCCGCCACCGCCCTCGGCCCGCTGCTGCCGCCACTGCCGGAGGACCCGGTGCCGCCGGACCTCGCCGGCGACCGGGACACCTGGTCCGACATCCGCTACCGCGAGGACGGCGCGGCCGGCATCCTGTCGTTCTCTTTCGCCGGGGGCGCGATGTCCACCACCGACTGCCGCCGGCTCCTCGCGGCGTACCGCCACGCCTGCGGCCGACCCACCTCGGTGCTGGTGCTGGGCGGTGCCCGCGACGTCTTCTCCAACGGCATGGACCTCAAGGCCATCGAGGCCGCCGCGGACCCGGCCGCCGAGTCCTGGGCCAACATCAACGCCATCGACGACCTGGTCGAGGCGGTCCTCACCACCACCGACCGCCTGGTGGTCGCCGCACTCGGCGGCAACGCGGGCGCCGGCGGCGTGATGCTCGCCCTCGCCGCGGACGAGGTCTGGTGCCGCCAGGGCGCCGTGCTCAACCCGCACTACCGCCTGATGGGCCTGTACGGCTCCGAATACTGGACGTACACCCTGCCCCGCCGGGTCGGCCACGCCATGGCCGCACGCCTGACGGACCGGGCCCTCCCGGTCGGCGTGGCCGCCGCCCTGCGGATCGGCCTGGTGGACCGGCTGCTCATGTGCGGCCCGCAGGAGTTCGGCGCCGACGTCGTGCGCCTCGCGGCCCGTCTGGCCCGCACCGCCGGGACGCAGCCCCGGATCGCCGCCAAGAAGGCGGACGCCGAGCGGCGCGAGGCGGAGCGCCCGCTCGCCGCCCACCGCGCCGCGGAGCTGGCCCGCATGCGGGCGGCCTTCTTCGACCCCCACGCCCCGTACCACGCCCTCCGCTCGGCCTTCGTCCACCACCGCGCCCCGGCCGGAACCCCGCCGCACCTGCGCGAAGCACCCGCCGCCACCTGCCCCTGAGCCCAATCCCGCCATGACCCCGGGCACGGCGCTCGCCCCGTCCCCGCCGGACGGCCCCTGGCCATGGCTCGTGGCCGTTTCGCTGGGCGCACCGCGCGCGCCACCGGCGGATCACCGGATTGGCCCCCTTCGACGTCCCCTTGCGGCGAGCCACTCGATATCAAGGGGGATAGATGCCGTTATGTGGCATTTGTCGCTCGATGAGGAGGCATCCCGATGGATGCGACTGCTTCGACCATGAACGACGCCGCCCGCACCCCGGCGGCCGGAGACGACCAGGCTCCGATCCACATTCTCTGGATCAACGCCGGGCTGAGTTGCGACGGCGACTCGGTGTCGCTGACCGCGGCGACGCTGCCCAGCATCGAGGAGATCGTCCTGGGCGGCCTCCCCGGGCTCCCCAAGATCGAGGTGCACTGGCCGCTGATCGACTTCGAATGCGGGCCGGTCGGGGGCGCCGACACCTTCATCGAGTGGTTCTTCAAGGCCGAACGCGGCGAACTCGAGCCGTTCGTCCTGGTCGTCGAGGGGTCCATCCCCAATGAGGCGATCAAGGCCGAGGGCTACTGGTGCGGCTTCGGCGACAACCCCGAGACCGGTCAGCCCGTCACCACCAGCGAGTGGATCGACCGGCTGGCGCCCAAGGCCCTGGCCGTGGTGGCCATCGGCACCTGTGCCACCTACGGCGGCATCCACGCCATGGAGGGCAACCCCACCGGCGCCATGGGCGTGCCGGACTACCTGGGCTGGGAGTGGAAGTCCAAGGCGGGCATCCCGATCGTCTGCGTGCCCGGCTGTCCGATCCAGCCGGACAACTTCGCCGAGACGCTGACGTACCTGCTCTACCAGGCGGCCGGTTCCGCGCCGATGATCCCGCTCGACGACAAGCTGCGCCCGGCGTGGCTGTTCGGCGCGACGGTGCACGAGGGCTGCGACCGGGCCGGCTACTACGAGCAGGGCCAGTTCGCCGACCGCTACGACTCGCCGCAGTGCCTGGTGAAGATCGGCTGCTGGGGCCCGGTCGTCAAGTGCAACGTCCCCAAGCGCGGCTGGATGGACGGCATCGGCGGCTGCCCCAACGTCGGCGGCATCTGCATCGCCTGCACCATGCCGGGCTTCCCGGACATGTTCATGCCGTTCATGGACGAGCCGCCCGGTGCGCGGCTGTCCAGCACGGCCAGCGGCATGTACGGCGCCGCGATCCGCCGGCTGCGCTCCATCACGGCCAAGACGGTGGACCACGAGCCCAAGTGGCGCCGCACCGGCCGCAAGCTCACCACCGGCTACAAGGCGCCGTGGTGACCCCACCGCACAGCCCCGGCCACTGACCACCCACCTCCCCCGCTTGACGAAGGGCACGCACACACCATGGCTCCGAAGACGAAGACGGCCGGAGACGGCAGTGGCCTGATGGAGATGTCCTGGGATCCGATCACCCGGATCGTGGGCAGCCTCGGCATCCACACGAAGATCGACTTCAAGCAGAAGCGCGTCGCGGAGTGCTACAGCACCTCGTCGGTCTTCCGCGGCTACAGCGTCTTCATGCGGGGCAAGGATCCCCGCGACGCGCACTTCATCACCAGCCGCATCTGCGGGATCTGCGGCGACAACCACGCCACCTGTTCGGTCTACACGCAGAACATGGCGTACGGCGTCAAGCCGCCGAACCTCGGCGAGTGGATCATCAACCTCGGCGAGTCCGCCGAGTACATGTTCGACCACAACATCTTCCAGGAGAACCTGGTCGGGGTCGACTACTGCGAGAAGATGGTCCGCGAGACCAACCCGGGCGTCATGGAGCAGGCCAACCGCACCGAGGCCCCGCACGCCGCCGAGCACGGCTACCGCACCATCGGCGACATCATGCGCTCGCTCAACCCGCTCGAGGGCGAGTTCTACCGCGAGGCACTGCAGGTCAGCCGCTACACCCGCGAGATGTTCTGCCTGATGGAGGGCCGGCACGTCCACCCCTCCACGCTCTACGCGGGCGGCGTCGGCACCATCGCGTCGGTGCAGCTGTTCACCGACTACCTCACCCGGCTCATGCGGTACGTGGAGTTCATGAAGCGCGTCGTCCCGCTCCACGACGACCTCTTCGACTTCTTCTACGAGGCCATGCCCGGTTACGAGGAGGTCGGCCGCCGCCGTGTGCTGCTCGGCTGCTGGGGCGCCCTCAACGACCCGGACCACTGCGACTTCACGTACGCCAACATGACCGACTGGGGACGGAGGATGTTCGTCTCCCCCGGCATCGTGGTGGACGGGAAGCTGGTCACCAACGACCTCACGCAGATCAACCTGGGCATCCGCATCCTCCTGGGCAGCTCCTACTACCAGGACTGGGAGGGCCAGGAGCAGTTCGTCACCCACGACCCGCTCGGCAACCCGGTCGACCCGCGGCACCCGTGGAACCAGCACACCATCCCCGCGCCGCAGAAGCGCGACTTCGACGACAAGTACAGCTGGGTGATGTCCCCGCGCTGGTTCGACGGCAAGGAGCACCTGGCGCTGGACACCGGCGGCGGCCCGCTCGCCCGGCTGTGGTCCACCGCGCTCAACGGGCTGGTCGACATGGGCTACGTGAAGGCCACCGGGCACAGCGTGGTGATCAACCTGCCCAAGACGCTCACCAAGCCGGAGACCACCTTCGAGTGGAAGATCCCGCAGTGGAGCAACGCCATCGAGCGCAACCGGGCGCGCACCTACTTCCAGGCCTACTCCGCCGCCTGCGCCCTCCACTTCTGCGAGAAGGCGCTGGAGGAGGTCCGCGCGGGCCGCACCCAGACGTGGGAGAAGTTCGAGGTCCCCGACGAGAGCATCGGCGTGGGCTTCACCGAGGCGGTGCGCGGCGTGCTCTCGCACCACCTCGTCATCCGCGACGGCAAGATCGCCAACTACCACCCGTACCCGCCGACCCCGTGGAACGCCAGCGTGCGCGACACCTACGGCACCCCCGGCCCGTACGAGGACGCGGTGCAGAACACCCCGATCTTCGAGGAGAACACCCCGGAGAACTTCAAGGGCATCGACATCATGCGCGCCGTGCGCAGCTTCGACCCCTGCCTGCCGTGCGGCGTCCACATGTACGTCGGCGGCGGGCGGACCGTCGATAAGATCCACGTCCCCACCGGCCTGAGCGGTATGGCCGGATGAGCGCCGAGCAGACGGCCCGGCGCGTCGAGGAGATCCTCAACGCGTTCGCGACCTCCGGCGACGGCGAGACGGCCGCCGCGGCGGAGGAGCTGGTGCGCACGCTCATGGAGTTCTACGGCGCGGGCCTGGCCCGCGTCGTCACGCTCCTGAAGAACGGGGCCGCCGATCCGCTCGCCGCGCTGCTGGCCGACGAGATGGTGGCGGGCCTGCTCACGCTGCACGACCTGCACCCCGAGGACACCCTGACCCGGGCCGGCCGGGCGGTGGACGCCGCCCACGCCGGCGCGACGGTGGGCATCGAGCACTTCGACGCCGAGACCGGCACGCTGCGGCTGGTCGCCCGCGAGGACGGCGGCTGCGGCTGTCCCAGCACCATGGACGCCACCCGGCAGCGCATCGAGGCGTCGCTGTCCTGCTACGCCCCGGAGGTGACGGCGGTCGAGATGCCCCGCTCCGGCCCCGCCGCGGGCGAGCCGGCGCTGCTGCAGATCGGCAACCGCCCGCCGGGGGCGCCGTGAGCGCGGGCACCGCGGGGGCCGGGCTGCGCCGCTTCGTGGCACCCCGGCCGCCCGCCGCCGAGCGGTGCGAACTGTGCGGGGTGGAGCTGACGGGCGGTCACCGGCATCTGGTCGACACCGACAAGCGCGCGCTGGCCTGCGCCTGCGTGCCGTGCGCGCTGCTCCTCGAGCGGCCCGGCGCGGGCGGCGGCCGCTTCGCCTCCGTGCCCGACCGGCTGCTGAGCGACCCGGCCTCGGTGCCCGACGCGACCGCCTGGCAGCGGCTGCGGATCCCGGTCTCGGTCGCCTTCTTCTTCCACAACTCGGCCCTGGACCGGCCCGTTGTCCTCTACCCCAGCCCGGCCGGCGCGACCGAGAGCGAGGTCGACGCCGACACCTGGCGGGCCGTGTTCGGCGGCTCCCCGCTGGCCGGCGCCCTGCGGCCGGACGTGGAGGCGCTGCTGGTCCGCCGCGACTCCCGCGGCGAGGGCGGCGAGGGCGGCGAGGGCGGCGAGTGCTTCCTCGTCCCGGTCGACCGGGCCTACGAGCTGGTGGGCCGACTGCGCCTGAACTGGCAGGGATTCGACGGCGGTTCCGGCGCCCGCGCCGAGCTGGCCGCCTTCTTCGACGACGTACGACGGCGGGCCGTACCGGTGCCGCGGGAGGGGTTGCCGACGTGACCGAGCTGGGCTTCAGCTGCACGGGCGTACGGGCCGATCCGTACGCGGCCGGACCGACGCTGGTCTTCCGGCTGCGGATCACCGCCTCCGGAGGGGAGCGCGTGCACGCCGTGGCGCTGCGCTGCCAGTTGCGCATCGAGCCGGCGCAGCGGGCGTACGGCGACGCGGAGGCCGAGGGCCTCGGCGACCTGTTCGGCGAGCGGGAGCGATGGGGCAGCACCCTGCAGCCGCTGCAGTTCGCACAGGTGTCGCTGATGGTGCCGGGCTTCACCGGCGAGACCGAGGTGGACCTGCCGGTGCCGTGCACCTACGACATGGACGTCGCCTCGACGAAGTACTTCGAGGCCCTGGAGGACGGCGAGGCACCGCTGCTGCTGCTCTTCTCCGGCACCGCCTTCCTCGGCCCCGGCGGCTTCCAGGTGCAGCCGGTGCCCTGGGACCAGGAGGCCGCGTGCCGCATGCCGGTCGCGGTGTGGCGCGAGACGATCGACGCCCACTTCCCCGGGTGCGGCTGGATCCGGCTGCCCCGCACGGCGATGAACGCGCTGCGGTCCTTCCGCAGCAGTCGCGCGCTGCCCTCCTGGGAGGCGACCGTCGAGGCCCTGCTCGACGGCGTCTCCGCCCCGGCCGGGGGAGCCGCGCGATGACGGCCGTCGTGGAACGCTTCGCGACGGCCCGGCAGGCCGCCGACGCCGTGCTGTTCGAGGGTTATGTGCTCTACCCGTACCGGGCGTCCTCGGCGAAGAACCGGTTGCGCTGGCAGTTCGGGGTGCTGGTGCCCCCGGCGTGGGCGGCCGCGTCCGGCGAGCCCGTCCTGCAGCGCACCCAGATCCTGATGGAGCCGCGCGCGGATGCCGTGCTCCACACGGAGCTGCGCTTCCTGCACGCCCAGCGCCGTACTGTGGAACGCGCCCTGGACGACGGGGGGTTCGAGCCGGCCGAGGCACTGGAGCTGCCCGACCGGGTGCTCGTTCCCTGGGACGAGGGCGTGGCGGAACGCGTCGAGGTGTCCGTCGGCATCGCGTCGCTCACCGGCGAGGACCTCGTCCTCCCCTTCACCGTGCCCGCGACGGAGGAGACCGAGATCGTCACCGGCGCCGACGGCACCCCCACGGGACGGGTCGTCCGCCGCCGGGAACGGCTCGAGGGCCTCCTGCGGATCGCCGCGGAGGAGCTGCCCGGCCCCTACCAGGTGCTGCGGCTGACCGCCGTGGTGGAGAACACCGGGCGCGCCCCGGCCGCGAACCGGGACGAGGCGCTGCCGCACGCGCTGGTCTCGGCCCATCTGATGCTGGGTCTGTCGGCCGGTTCCTTCATGTCGATGACCGACCCGCCGGAGTGGGCGAGGGCCGCCGTCGCCGAGTGCCGCAACGAGCACACCTGGCCCGTTCTGGCGGGTGACGACGGTGCCCCGGACGTGGTGCTGTCCTCGCCCATCATCCTGGAGGACCATCCGCGGATCGCCCCGGAGAGCCCGGGCGCGCTCTACGACGCCACCGAGATCGACGAGATCCTGGCGCTGCGCACCGCCGCCCTCACCGACGACGAGAAGCGGCAGGCGCGCGGCACGGACGACCGGGCGGCCGCCGTGATCGACCTGGCCGACTCCATGCCGCCCGAGGTGATGGAGCGCCTGCACGGCGCGGTCCGCGCGCTGCGCGAGGTCACCGGGCCGGACGCCGCACCCGTCGCCCCCGGCACCCCGTGGTGGGATCCGGGTGCCGACGCCGCCGTCGACCCCGGCCGGGACCGCGTCATGGTCGGGGACACCTGGGTGGCGGCCGGCAGCCGGGTCGTGCTGCGCCCCGGGCGACGGCGCACCGACGCCCAGGACCTGTTCCTGCACGGGCGCAGCGCCCAGGTGGAGGCGGTGCTGCACGACGTGGACGGCGGGGTGCACCTCGCGGTCACCGTCGACGGCGATCCCGGCGCCGAGATCCGCCGCGAGCAGGGCCGGTTCCTGTACTTCCAGCCCGACGAACTGGCTCCCCTGGAGGACGCGTGAGCAGCGGAGGCGTGCTGGTCGCCGGCATCGGCAACATCTTCCTGGGCGACGACGGCTTCGGCGTCGAGGTGGTGCGCCGGCTGTCCGGCCACCCGCTGCCCGACGGCGTCCACGTCACCGACACCGGTGTGCGTGGCGTGCATCTGGCCTACCAACTCCTCGACGGGTACCGCAGCGTGGTGCTGGTCGACGCCGTCGCCCGCGGCGGCGCCCCCGGCACGCTGCACCTCATCGAGGCGCCGGCGCCCGGCGCCTCCGACCCGGGCGAGGTGATCGTCGACGGGCACCGGATGACCCCGGACACCGTGCTCGCGCTGCTCGACACCCTCAGCGCCGGGACGGGCGCCCCCAGGCCATCCCGCTTCCTGGTGGTGGGCTGCGAGCCGGCCTCGATCGAGGAGGGCATCGGCCTGAGCGCCCCCGTGGCCGCCGCCGTGGACGAGGCCGTGCGCCTGGTGCTGCGGGTCGTCGCCGAGGAGTGCGGCCGGGCCGCGGACCCGCACGCGGTGGCCCGACCGGCCGCCCGTGCCCAATGAGCACCGACGAGCAGAAAGGAGCACCCCGCCATGTGGAAGATCGCCCTGGGCGCTGTGGGCGCGGCCCTGGCCGCCCTCGCCATGTCCCGCGTCCTGCCCGACGTGAAGCGGTACATGCACATCCGGTCCATGTGAGGCCGAACGGGTAGGCCGCCGCCGGGCCGGCGGCGTGGCGGGCCGGGTGCCCCCGGAACCGGGCCTCTAATGGAGCCGCGTGAGCCCGGGGCACCGCCCGGCGGTAGCCGGGGGCCCGGCCGGCACCCGCACACCGGAGAAGAGACCGATGCACGAGATGTCCATCGCAGTGGCGGTGGTGGAGCAGGTCGAGGAGGCCGCCTCCCGGCTCGCGGACGGCGCCGGGGCGGCTCCCTCCGCGGAATCCGTCCACCTGGAGGTCGGCGAACTCGCCGGTGTCGTGGCCGACGCCCTCGCCTTCAGCTTCGGCCTGGCCTGCACGGGCACCGTCCTGGAGGGCGCGGTCCTCACCACCGAGACCGTCCCCGGCCGGGCCCGCTGCGCGCGCTGCGAGCGGGACTGGCCCACCGGAATGCCCCCGCAGTTGAGCTGTCCCGGCTGCGGAAGCGCGGCGACGGAGCTGCTGTCGGGTCGTGAACTGCGGATCACCGAGGTGCGGTGGGCCGAGCCGCGCCCGCTGGCCGCCACACTCCCCGAGGAGCGCTGAGAGCCATGTGCAAAGTGACCAACCTGCGGCAGGCCGTGCTCGCCCGCAACGACCGCGGGGCGCAGGACCTGCGGGCGGAGCTCGCCGCGCGCGGGACCGTCATGGTGAACCTCCTGTCCAGCCCGGGCAGCGGCAAGACCGCGCTGCTGGAGTCCGAGCTGGGGCTTGCCCGGCTGCGCGGGGTGCCGGTGGCGGCGCTCACGGCCGACCTCGCCACCGAGAACGACGCGACCCGGCTCGCCCGCTCGGGTGCCCCGGTACGGCAGGTGCTCACCGACGGGCTGTGCCATCTGGAGTCGGAGATGGTGCGCTCGCACGTCGACGCCTGGCTGCCCGAGGGGACGCACCTGCTGTTCGTGGAGAACGTCGGCAACCTCGTCTGCCCCGCCTCGTACGACCTCGGCGAGTCGCTGCGCGTGGTGCTGGCCTCGGTCACCGAGGGCGAGGACAAGCCGCTGAAGTACCCGACGGCCTTCGGCCTGGCGCATCTCGTGGTCGTGACGAAGTACGACATCGCGGAGGCGGTCGGCTTCGACGAGTCGGCCTTCCTCGCGGCGGTCGCCCAGGTCAACCCGGGTGTGGAGGTGGTCCGTACGTCCTCGCGGGACGGCGAGGGCGCCGGGATCCTGCTGGAGCGGGCGCTGGCCGTGCACGCCGGGGCAGCGGCGCACCGGCCCGTGATGGCACGCACCGCGGTGGGGCACAGCCACGACGCGCACGCGCACGACGCCGGCCACACGCACGCGGCGGGGCACTCGCACCCGCACCCGCACTCCACCGGGCACACCCACTCCGTGGGCCACACGCACTGATGCCGGATCAGCCGGGACCGGCGGCGGAGGCCGCGCAGCGCCGCAGGGTGCTGGTGCGGGGCGTGGTGCAGGGGGTCGGCTTCCGGCCGTTCGTCTTCGGACTGGCCCGCGAGCTGGGGCTGGCCGGCCATGTCGGCAACACCGGCGACGGCGTCATCGCCGAGGTCGAGGGAGCCCCGGCGGCGGTCGCGGCCTTCTGCGACCGGATCGGCGCGGACGCGCCGCCGCTGGCCGTCGTCGAGTCGGTGTCGCACCGCCTCGTCCCGCTCGCGGGCGGCGCGGACTTCACCATCACAGCGTCCCGCCCCGGCGGCGCCGCCTCCCGCACCCTGGTCTCCCCCGACACGGCCACCTGCGAGGCGTGCCTGGCCGAGCTGCGCGACCCGGCGGACCGCCGTCACCGGCACCCGTTCATCACCTGCACCCACTGCGGGCCGCGCTTCACGATCGTCACCGGCCTGCCCTACGACCGCCCCAACACCACGATGGCCCGCTTCCCGATGTGCGCGAAGTGCCGGGCCGAGTACGAGGATCCCGCCGACCGCCGCTTCCACGCGCAGCCCGTCTCCTGCCACGAATGCGGTCCCCGGCTGCGGCTGGTGGTGCCGGGCGATGGATCCCGGGCGGTGACGGACCCGGTCGGGGAGGCGCGGCGGCTGCTGGGGGCGGGCGGGATCGTCGCGGTGAAGGGGCTCGGCGGCTACCACCTGGCCTGCGACGCGGGCAACGAGGAGAGCGTACGGCTGCTGCGGGCACGCAAGAACCGCGGCGACAAGCCGTTCGCGCTGATGGCCCGGAATGTCGCGGACGTCGAACGGCTGGTCCATGTCGGCCCGGCCGAAAGGGAGTTGCTGGGCGGCGGGCGGCGGCCGATCGTCCTGCTGCGGCGGCTGCGGCCCGCCGCCGAGGTGGCGGAGGCCGTGGCGCCGCGGGTCGCCGACCTCGGGGTCATGCTGCCGTACACGCCGGTCCACCATCTGCTGCTGGGGCTGCCGGGCGACCCCCCGGGACCCCGATTGCTGGTGATGACCAGCGGCAATCTGGGCGGTGAGCCCATCGTCACCGACGACGAGGAGGCACTGGAGCGGCTGGCGGGACTCGCCGACGCGTGGCTGACGCACGACCGGCCCATCCATGTGCCGTGCGACGACTCCGTGGTGCGGATCTGCGACGGCGAGGAGCTGCCGGTGCGGCGCTCGCGCGGATACGCACCGTTCCCGGTGCCGCTGCCCGTACGGGTGCGTCCGGCGCTGGCGGTGGGCGGCGACCTCAAGAACACCTTCTGCGTGGGCGAGGGCCGGCACGCCTGGATGTCGGCCCACGTCGGCGACATGGACGACCTCGCGACACTGGCGGCCTTCGCGGACGCGGAAGGCCAGTTGGAGGACATCACCGGCGTACGGCCCGTACTGCTGGCCGCGGACCGGCACCCTGGCTACCGCTCGGTGGGCTGGGCGCGGCGTTCGGCGGGGGCCCGGCCGCTGCGGCAGGTGCAGCATCATCACGCCCACGTCGCGGCGGCGATGGCCGAGGCCGGGCTGGACGGGACGCGTCCGGTCATCGGTGTCGCCTTCGACGGCACGGGCCATGGCGACGACGGGGCGGTGTGGGGCGGGGAGTTCCTGCTCGCCGACTACGACGGTTTCCGGCGCCCCGCCCACCTGGCGTATGTGCCGCTGCCCGGCGGCGACGCCGCGGTGCGCCGCCCGTACCGCATGGCGCTGGCGCATCTGCGTGCGGCAGGCATCCCCTGGGCTCCGGACCTGCCGTGCGCGGCGGCCTGCCCGGCGGGCGAGCAGCGGGTACTGGCCCGCCAGTTGGAGCGGAACCTGCACTGCGTGCCGACCTCCAGCATGGGCCGGCTCTTCGACGCCGTCGCTTCGCTGGCCGGGGTGTGCCACGAGGCGGGCTACGAGGCGCAGGCCGCGGTCGAACTGGAGGCGGCGGCCCTGACGGCCGGCGAACTTCCTTTGGAAGGGTACGAGTTCGCGCTGCGCGAGGGCGACGGGGCGGGCGGGGCGACCGCCTGCGACCCGGGCCCCGTGCTGGCCGGCGTGGTCGCCGACCTGCGCGCGGGCGTGCCCGCCGCGGTGATCGCGGGGCGCTTCCACCGGGCGGTGGCCGACCTGGTGCGGCGGGTGTGCGCCGCCGTACGGGAACGCGACGGCACCGGCACCGTGGCGCTCAGCGGCGGGGTGTTCGCCAACGCGCTGCTGTCCTCCGCGTGCGCGCGGGACCTGCGCGCGGACGGCTTCACCGTGCTGCGTCACCGCCTCGTGCCGCCCAACGACGGCGGCCTGGCGCTCGGCCAGCTGGTCGTCGCGGCCCGCGGCGGCCCGTCGACCACCCACCCCCCACAGCGAGGAGAGAGCTGATGTGCCTGGCGGTACCCGGCAAGGTGCTGGAGATCGAGGAACGTGACGGCACCAAGATGGCGACAGTCGACTTCGGCGGCGTGGTGAAGGACGTGTGCCTGGAGTACCTGCCCGACCTCCAGGTCGGCGAGTACGCCATCGTCCACGTCGGTTTCGCGCTGCAACGGCTCGACGAGGAGTCGGCGCGGCAGACGCTCGCGCTCTTCGGGAACCTCGGGCTGCTGGAGGAGGAGTTCGGCGACCCCTGGCAGCAGGCGGCGGCCGAGGCGGGAGCGACATCGGAGTCGGGAGCGAAGTCGGAGGCGGAGCGGTGAAGTACATCGACGAGTTCCAGGACCCCGGGCTGGCCCGGCGGCTGCTGGACGACATCCACGCGACCGTCACGCGGCCGTGGGCGCTGATGGAGGTGTGTGGCGGCCAGACCCACACCATCATCCGGCACGGGATCGACCAGTTGCTGCCGAAGGAGGTGGAGCTGATCCACGGCCCGGGCTGCCCGGTCTGCGTGACCCCGCTGGAGGTCATCGACAAGGCCCTGGAGATCGCCTCCCGCCCCGGTGTGATCTTCTGTTCCTTCGGCGACATGCTGCGTGTGCCCGGCACGGGGCGCGACCTGTTCGGCGTCCGCGGCGAGGGCGGTGACGTACGCGTCGTCTACTCCCCGCTGGACGCGCTGCGCATCGCCCGGGAGAACCCCGACCGCGAGGTCGTCTTCTTCGGGATCGGGTTCGAGACCACGGCCCCGCCCAACGCGATGACGGTGTACCAGGCGAGGAAGCTCGGCATCCGCAACTTCAGCCTGCTGGTCTCCCATGTGCGCGTCCCCCCGGCGATCGAGGCGATCATGCGCTCGGCGGAGTGCCGGGTGCAGGGATTCCTGGCGGCCGGTCATGTGTGCAGCGTGATGGGGACGGAGGAGTACCCGGAGCTGGCGGACGGCTTCGGCGTGCCGATCGTCGTCACCGGCTTCGAGCCGCTGGACATCCTGGAGGGCGTGCGCCGCGCGGTGCGCCAGCTGGAACGCGGCGAGTACCGGGTGGAGAACGCCTACCCGCGCGCCGTGCGCCCGGAGGGCAACCCGGCGGCGAAGGCGATGCTCGCGGACGTCTTCGAGGTCACCGACCGCGCCTGGCGCGGTATCGGCGTCATCCCCGACAGCGGCTGGCGGCTGTCGGAGCGGTACCGGGAGTACGACGCCGAGCACCGCTTCTCCGTCACCGGCATCACCACGCGGGAGCCGGCCGCCTGCCGCAGCGGCGAGGTCCTGCAGGGCCTGATCAAGCCCCACGAGTGCGAGGCGTTCGGCGGAGTCTGCACGCCCCGCACCCCTCTCGGCGCCACGATGGTCTCCAGCGAGGGAGCCTGCGCCGCGTACTACCTCTACCGCCGCCTCGGCGGCACCAGCGCACCCCTGGAGGCGAGCCCCGTTGGCTGAGATCGCTGACACCCTTGCCGCGGCGGACTTCGCCGGCTGGACGTGTCCCGCGCCGCTGCGCGACCAGCCGCGGGTGGTGATGGGCCACGGAGGCGGCGGCGCGCTCTCCGCCGAGCTCGTCCGCCACGTCTTCGCCCCCGCCTTCGGCGGCCAGGCGCTCGCCGGGCTCGCCGACTCCGCGGTCGTGACACTGGGCGGTGCCCGGCTGGCCTTCTCCACCGACTCGTACGTGGTGCGGCCGCTGTTCTTCCCGGGCGGCAGCATCGGCGACCTCGCCGTCAACGGCACGGTCAACGACCTGGCGATGAGCGGGGCCGGGGCCGCCTTCCTCTCCTGCGGCTTCATCCTGGAGGAGGGGGTGGAGATGCCGCTGGTGGCCCGGGTCGCCGAGGCGCTCGGCGCGGCCGCGCGCACCGCTGGGGTGGAGATCGTCACCGGCGACACCAAGGTCGTCGAGGCCGGGCACGGGGACGGGGTGTACATCAACACCGCCGGCGTCGGGCTGATCCCCGACGGCGTCGACATCCGGCCGCAGCGCGCCGAGCCGGGCGACGTCGTCATCGTCAGCGGGGAGATCGGGGCGCACGGCGTCGCCGTGATGAGCGTGCGGGAGGGGCTGGAGTTCGGGGTCGAGGTCGAGAGCGACTGCGCGGCGCTCGGCGGTCTCGTCGAGGCGATGCTCCGGGTCACCCCGGACCTGCACGTGCTGCGCGACCCCACACGCGGCGGACTCGCGGCCGCCCTCAACGAGATCGCGGCCGCCTCGGGCGTGGGCGTCGCCCTCCAGGAGCGGGCGGTGCCCGTGCCGTCCGCGGTGGCCAACGCCTGCGCGGTACTGGGCCTGGACCCGATGTACGTCGCCAACGAGGGCAAGCTCGTCGCCTTCGTCCCCCGCGCGGCGGCCGAGGAGGTACTCGCCGCGATGCGCGCTCATCCGCTGGGCGCGGACGCGGCCGTCATCGGCGAGTGCGTGGAGGATCACGCGGGGATGGTCGTCGCCCGCACGGGCCTCGGCGGGACGCGGGTGGTGGATCTGCCCCTCGGCGAGCAACTGCCGCGGATCTGCTGATCAGCCGGCCGGAACGGGCGGCGTACGGTGCGTGCGCCGCCCGCCGGCTGCCGGCAGCGGTCGGCGCTTCGCGGAGAGGAGTTCGCCGTGCCCCGCCCTCACCCGACGCTCCCGAACGGTTCGCCGGCGTGGACGCGGCCCGCCACACCTGCCGCGGCCCCGGCCCGGGAGATCGACGGGCCCGGTACTCCATGAGGCCCCCGTCCACCGGGAGGGTGGCGTGACGTTCCGGCACCCCGTTGAGCGCACCGGCGACGAGGACGGCCGGGGACGGTTCGAGCGGCTGGCCGAGCGGGCGTCCAACTTCACGGCGTCACCGGTCTTCTACGGCGTCTGCCTGCTGCTGGTGATCGCCTTCCTCGTCGTCCACGCTCTCGGCCTGCCCCTGCACTGGCAGCTCTTCACCGCGGATCTGATGACGGCGATCACCCTGCTGCTGCTCGCCCTGCTCAAGAACACCGAGCGCCGTGCCGAGCACGCCGTCCAGCGCAAGCTCGACGCGATCGCCGCCGCCCTGCTGGAGCAGGGCGCCACCTCCCACGAGGCGCGGGACGCGCTGCGCGAGGTGATCGGCCTCCACGAGGACGCCTGATGACCTGGCTCGTCGTCAATTCTGACGTATCGTCAAACATTGTCGGCGACAACGGGGCTGGCGGTGCATCACCTGATCGCCGGTACGCCAGGTCACTTTCGCGGCGCACCGCGCCCACGTCCCCGACCTGCGGTGACTACGGAAGGCGCGGGTGTCCGCGCCGCCGCACACCGCTCCACGCCCCCGCTTCGAGTGGCAGGCCCCGCGGGGTGCTGCTTTGCTCCGCGTGGAGCGGCCCGCCACTGGGACGACTCCCTCTCCCGCCGGTTCGACTCGGAGGCTGCCCCATGCCCACAACACGCGTTCTCGGCGGTGTCGCCGCGGCCGCGGCCGTCATCTGCCTCAACGTCCCCACGGCCGCCGCCACCGACTTCTCCGACACATGGGTGACGCCCTACTACGTCAGTCCCGGGATGCGGGTGACCGTGATCACCGCGGCCTGCGGCCGTGACGCCTATTACTCCAAGGGCCAGTCGGAGGCCGGCGGCCAGGTCAATCTGCTCCCCTCCGGGAGGCGTGGCCTGCTGTCCGGCAGCTTCCGGGTGCCGTACGACACCCCGCCCGGCTGGTACACGGTGACTCTGCGGTGCCCGCCGCGCACGCAGGCCACGGCCTCCTTCAAGGTGGTGCGTCCCCACCGGGGCGGCGGGATGTCCCGCGGGGGCGGCTGCGGTGACTTCGCCCCGGTGGAACGGCGCTCCGTCAGCCGGTGACGCTCGGCGCCCCCGTCTCGATGTGACCGGTGACGCACCGGGCCCATGAGGCGTGGGAGCCGATCGTGACCGTGAAGTCGTACCAGCCGGCGGAGCAGGCGACGGCGTCGAACCAGTCGTCGACGCTGCCGCCGGCCGGTACGGCGTAGGTCCAGGGCCCGTCGGTGCGGTACTGGTTCGCCTTGATCGTGAAGGTGACCGCGGCGGCCGAGGTACTGGTCATGCGGAACCGGACCGCCCGCTTGCGGGAGTCCGGCGCGGCGGCGTACGAGGGGACGGCCTCGCAGTAGTGGTCGAAGCTGCGGTTGTCCTGCATCAGGACCACCACGTGCTTCACATCGGTGATCGTGCCGGTGGCGGCGGTGGCGGCAGCCGACCTCCCCCGGGGCGGCGAGGGCCGGTGCTCCCGTCTGCGCGACGGCGGCTCCCGCGGACGGGGCGACGAATCTCCGGCGGCTGACACCCGTCGTTCACCCATTCCTTGTCGACCCGACGGCGGCGGGGACGGGGACGGCGGGTGAATGTCCGGGGAACGGCCCTCCGCCGACCTTTTTCGCGCTTCCGGGTGGCGATCGGCGTCCGGACGGCAGAGTCTGGAGGGCAGAGGGGGCGCGAGGCGGCGCCGACGGCGGTGGCGGCGCGTGAGCGAGGAGACGACATGCGAGAGAACGAGATGGGTGACGAGGTCTACCAGCCGGACGGGTCAGAGGTGCAGGACGACGCCGGGCTGCTGGAGCCCGAGGACACCCTGGACTACCACGGTGTCGACCAGATACTCGACGAGGGCTACTCACCGCCGGAGCGGCCCTGGGCGGTGAACAAGGCGGCCACCACCGCGGCGGGCCGCCTCCAGGGGGAGACGCTCGACGAACGCCTGGCCGAGGAGCTCCCGGACCTGCCGATCCCCGACGGGGACGGCATCGGGGACGCCTGGGACACCGACGGGGAGCTGATCGACGCCGAGGTCGGAGGGCCGCGCGCCGGGCGGCTGGTCGCCCCCGACGAGGGGGCGCACTACGAGACCGAGGGCATGGTGGCGCACGACATCGGCATCGACGGGGCGGCCGCCTCGGCCGAGGAGGCCGCGATGCATCTCGTTCCGGAGTCCGAGGAGTACTGAGAGTACTGCCGGCGCTGACCGCGTTCTCGCAGCTCACGCGGCCGGGGAATCGCCGGCCGTCCCTTTGTGGCCGCCATCGGCCCCGGACGGGGCCCGGAGGCTGCACTGCAGGGGCGGCGCCCCGATGGCGCAGTAGTGCTTGCACGGGGGCTCCGGCTTGACAGGCTCCTCGGGAGTTTCCTTGAGCACGTCGGAGCGGATGCCGAACCAGGCCAGCAGGGCCCCCACCACCAGCAGCCCGGCGCAGATCACGACCGCGACGTGGAAGCCGCGGCCGAAGGCGGCCGGGTCCTCGTAGTCCTCGCCGGAGAGCCCGGCCATCAGCGGCAGGGCGGCCACCGCCAGCAGGCCCGCCGCGCGGGCCACCGCGTTGTTGACGCCGGAGGCGGTGCCCGCGAGCCGTACGTCGGCGGAACCGAGGACGGTGGCGGTCAGCGGGGCGACGGTCGCGGCCAGGCCCAGGGCGAAGACGGAGACGGCGGGCAGGACGTCGGCGACGTAGGACGCGTCCGCGCCGATCCGCAGCATCAGCAGCAGGCCGACGGCGGAGATCGCCGGGCCCACGGTCATGGGGATGCGCGGGCCGATGCGCTCCGCGAGCCGCCCGGCGCGCTCGGACAGCGCCAGCATGATGACCGTGACGGGCAGCAGCGCCGTACCGGACGCCAGGGCGGAGTACCCGGCCTGGGTCTGCAGTTCCAGCACCAGGAAGAAGAACACGCCGCCGAGCGCCGCGTAGACCGCGAACGTCACCAGGTTCGCGGCGGTGAACTGGCGGTTCGCGAAGAGCCGGGGCGGCAGCATGGGGTGCGGGCTGCGCCGCTCGGTCACGACGAATCCGGCCAGCGCGGCCACGCCCGCCACCCCGGAGACGGCGACGGCCGCGATGTCGGGGTGGCTTCCCCCGGCGGCGATGAGGGCGTAGGTGATCCCGGCGAGCCCGAGGGCGCCCAGGGCGGCGCCCGCCACGTCGAAGCCGCCGGTGACGCTCTCGTCGCGGCTCTCCGGGACGTGCCGCGCCGCGACGGCGATGACCAGGGCCGCGAGCGGCAGGTTGATGAAGAACACCCAGCGCCAGCTGACGGCGTCCACCAGCCAACCGCCGAGCAGCGGCCCGAGCGCGCCCGCGATGCCGCCCAGCCCCGACCAGACGCCGATGGCGCGGGCCCGGTCCTGCGACGCGAAGGACGCCTGGATCAGGGCCAGCGACCCCGGGGTCAGCAGCGCACCGCCGACGCCCTGCAGGGCACGGGCGGCGATCAGCATCTCGATGCTCGGCGCGATGCCGCACAGCAGCGAGGCCAGCGCGAACCACACCGTGCCGATCATGAAGACCTTGCGCCGCCCGAAGCGGTCGCCGAGCGAGCCGCCCAGCAGGATCAGGGCGGCGAGGGTGAGGGTGTAGGCGTTGATCGTCCACTGGAGGCCGGCGAGCGTGGCGCCGAGGTCCTTGCCGATCGTCGGAAGGGCGACGTTGACGACGGTGCCGTCGAGCAGCGTCATCCCGGAGCCCAGGACGACCGCCGCGAGGACCCACCGCCCGGCGGACCCGCCCAGCGTCAGCGTCCCGGCCCGGTCCGTCGCGCGTACGGCTTCCGTCATCGCAGCCTCCGCCATCCCCCGTCGTCCCCGCGGGTCCTCACCGAATCTACCCCGGGGGCCGCGGTATCGCGTGGCGATGGAACAGGCCCGGAACGCCCCCTCGGATCTCCGGTTCCGATCATCGCGGGGCGCGGGAATCCCGCGCCCCGGGAAGCGTTGCATCAAGGGTGACCGCACTTCCGCTGCCCCGGATCCCGTTCTCCCTCCTCGACCGCTCCCCCGTTCGCAAGGGCGCGGAACCCGCGCAGGCGCTCCGCGACACGGTGTGGCTGGCGCGGCACGCCGAGGAGCTGGGCTACCACCGCTTCTGGGTGTCGGAGCACCACGGGGTACCGGGGGTGGCGGGTTCGGCGCCGGCTGTCCTGGCCGCGGCGGTGGCCGCGGCGACCGACCGGATCAGGGTGGGCACGGGCGGGGTGATGCTGCCCAATCACCGGCCGCTGGTCGTTGCGGAGCAGTTCGGGGTGCTGGAGTCACTCTTCCCCGGGCGGATCGACATGGGGCTGGGCCGGTCGGTGGGCTTCACCGACGGGGTCCGGCGGGCACTGGGGCGGGACGCCCGCGCGGCGGACGACTTCGAGGAACTCCTGGCGGAGTTGCTCGGCTACTTCACCGGCCGGCCCGGCGGCGGCACCGCGGTGCACGCGCGGCCTCCGGAGGGCATGCGCGTACCGGCGTTCGTGCTGGCCACCGGGGCGGGTGCGGCGACGGCCGCGGCCTTCGGGCTGCCGCTGGTGATCGCGGCGGTGCGCGGCGAGGAGCGCATGCGGGAGGCGATCGAGGGCTACCGGGCGGCGTTCCGGCCGTCGGCGTGGGCAGAGCGGCCCTATGTCGTGATGTCGACGACGGTTTCCGTCGCGCGGACGACGGAGGCCGCCCGGCGGTTGCTGGTGTCGGAGGCCTGGTCGCTGGCGCACTCGCGTACGCACGGCGAGTTCCCGCCGCTCCTGCCGCCGGACGAGGTGCTGGCGAGGCCGATGACGCCGCGCGAGCGCGATCTGTTCGAGGGCACGCTGTCGGGCGGCGTCCACGGGACCGAGGAGGAGGTGGCCGGCGCGCTGTCCGGCCTGGTGGGCCGCACCGGGGCCGACGAGGTGCTGGTCACCACGGCCGGCTACGACCGGTCCGCGCTGCTGGACTCGCACCGCCGCCTGGCACGGCTGGCGGGGCTCACCGCGGGGGCCGTGGCGGCGCGCTGACGGGCCGTCCGGGACGCCCGCCGCCGCACTTCCTGACGGCAGGTCATGAGGAGCACCTCATGAGAGGGCCCCGGACGCGGTCACGCATCCGGGGCCGGGACGAGGGGGCGCCCTCAGACCGAAGGACCCTCGTACACGTCGTCGTTGCGGCCCTCGGCGAACTCCCACCACGACAGCGGCAGCCAGTCGCCGTCCACGAAGGCGTCGACGGAGGAGCCGAGCCCGCTGATCGCCACGCGGGTGCCGACCGGGTACACCGTGCCGGACAGGCCGGGTACGGGGACGAGCAGCGTTCCTGAGCGCTGGGCCATTTTTCCCGCCTTTCCTCGCGGTCAATCGCAAATCGCCATATTTACCTGAAGAATAGCTGGCTTGTCTCGTACTGCCCAAGGAGGGAGCATGAGAAATAGGTCACATAAGCCACGAATCAGACATCAATCGGAGGTGTCACGTGAAGGCAGTCGTCTACAAAGGACCGTTCGAAGTAGCCGTCGAGGAGGTCACCAACCCCCGCCTGCAGCACCCCAACGACGTGATCGTCCAGGTGACGTCCACCGCGATCTGCGGCTCCGACCTGCACATGTACGAGGGCAGGACGGCCGCGGAACCCGGCATCGTCTTCGGTCACGAGAACCTGGGCATCATCGACCAGGTCGGCGAGGGTGTGACGACCCTCAAGCAGGGCGACCGCGTGGTCATGCCCTTCAATGTCGCCTGCGGATTCTGCAAGAACTGCTCGGCGGGTTTCACCGGCTTCTGCCTCACGGTCAATCCGGGATTCGCCGGAGGCGCCTACGGTTATGTGGCCATGGGCCCCTGGCCGGGCGGTCAGGCCGAATACGTGCGCGTACCGTACGCGGACTTCAACTGTCTGAAACTGCCGGAGGGCACGGCGAACGAGACCGACTTCGTGCTCCTCGCCGACATCTTCCCGACCGGCTACCACGGCTGCGAGCTCGCCCAGGTCTCCCCGGGTGAGAGCGTCTCGGTGTACGGCGGCGGCCCGGTCGGGCTGATGGCCGCGTACTCCGCCATGCTGCGCGGCGCGGCCAAGGTGTTCGTCGTGGACCGCGTGCCGGAGCGGCTGCAGAAGGCCGAGCAGATCGGTGCCATCCCGATCGACTTCACCAAGGGCAACCCGGTGGAGCAGATCAAGGAGCAGATGAACGGCCAGGGCACCGACAAGGGCGTCGACGCGGTCGGCTACCAGGCCCAGGCCGGCGGAGCGGGCCGCGAGGAGCCCGCGGCGGTGCTGAACTCCCTGATCGACACCGTGCGCGCCACCGGGGCGCTCGGCATTCCCGGTCTGTACGTGCCGTCCGACCCCGGGGGCCCGGACGACCAGGCCAAGAGCGGCCGGCTGCTGGTCGCGATCGGCCGGCTCTTCGAGAAGGGCCTGCGGCTGGGCACCGGGCAGTGCAACGTCAAGCGCTACAACCGCCAGCTGCGCGACATGATCATCGAGGGCCGCGCCCGCCCGAGCTTCGTGGTCTCACACGAACTGCCCCTGGCGGACGCGCCTTCGGCGTACGAGAAGTTCGACAAGCGGATCGAGGGCTACACCAAGGTCGTCCTCCACCCCGGGCAGGGGTGACCCGGCCCGCGAGTGGTCAGCAGGCCTCCGGCCCCTGGGCGTCATAGGGGCCGGACGGGCTGGCCTCCAGGGTGTACGTGTACAGGTCGAACTCGACCAACCCGTCCGCACCGGTGGTGACCCGTGGCGGACGGGTTCCGGGATACCGGGAGGCGATCACGTCGGCGACCCTGTGCGCGGTCGCGGCGTCGGCCGCGGCGATGCGCACGTAGGCCACTCCCGGTTCGTACAGCGGTCCGAGCTGTTCGGTCATGCTGCTCCCCTTGTCCCGTCCGTCCGGCGGATTACCGCTGGAGACAGCCCGTTGGTCGTCGCGGTTGCCCGCGCGGGCCGGATTCACTCGAAGATGTCACGCCGGGGCTCAGGACAGCAGGAAGTCGGCCTTCCCGTCCTTGGCGCCCTGGATGAACATCTTGATCTCGTGGTCCGTGTAGATCAGGGCCGGCCCGTCGGGGTCGGTGGACTGCCGCAGCGCGACCCTGCCGTCCGCCAGTTTCATGGCTTCCACGCAACTTCCCCCGTTGCCGCCGCTCCACGGCTTGTGCCAGCCCTCGGTACCGAGGTCGAGGGCGCGCATGCCGTTGTATATGCGGTCGTCCATGTGTGTCAGATCTCCTTGCGGATGCCATCGAGGATGGCTGCGGTGCTGTGTGCGGGCGCGGCTTGCGCGCACATCCGGTCAAGGGCCTCGAGGAAGGCCGAGACGTCGTCGCGGTCGTCGAGGTAGGCGGCGCCCACCAGGCTCTCGGTGAACACGACGTCCGGCAGTTCGCGGACCTGGAACCGGAAGATGTGGAAAGGCCCGTACATCGCCGGGTGCGGCCCGGCGTCGAAGGGCATGATCTGCAGTCTCACCTGCGGCATCGCGCACGCCTCGGCCAGCCGGTCCAGCTGGGCGCGCATGACCTCGGGGCTGCCGATGGGACGGCGCAGCACGGTCTCGTCCATCACCACCCACAGCAGCGGGGCGTCCGGCCTGGCGATCAGCGCCTGCCGCTCCAGCCGGAGTGCGACGAGGCGGTCGATCTCCTCCGCCGGGGCTCCCGGTCGGCCGGCCCTCAGCACGGCTTGTGCGTACTCCTCGGTCTGCAGCAGGCCGGGGACGTAGTGCGGCTCGTAGGCGCGGATGATGACCGCCTCGCCCTCCAGGCTGACGAAGGCGCTGAACCAGGACGGCAGGACGTCGCGGTAGCGGTGCCACCAGCCGGGGCGGTTGCCCTGCCGGGCCAGATCGATGAAGGCCGCGGCCTCGGCGGCGTCGACGCCGTACAGCGCCAGCAGCTTCTCGACATAGGGGATGCGCAGGCCGACCTCGGCCTTCTCCATCCGGCGCACGGTGGCGTGCGTGACGTCCAGCGCCCGCGCGGCCTCCTCGTACGAGTGGCCGGCCTTCTCCCGCAGGTCGTGGAGGCGTTTGCCGAGGATGACGCGGAGAACCGTCGGCGCCCCGCCCGCCCTCGCCTCACCCACGATGCATCTCCCGCATGGCAGCAGTGTGCCATGTCAGGAATGGAACAGACACCCTGTACCGACGATTGTGCAATTTGCAGAATGGCCCCTTGCCTTCTGTGCAAGCAGTGGCCATAGTTGCCTGTGTGCTCTATGCCCTCAGCGCCCGGGACACCTTCCGGCTCCGACTGCCGGCGCAGGCCTCGTCGGTCGGCGTCGCACGCCGCCAGGTGCGCTCCGCGCTGAGCCGGTGGGGTCTGGAGGGGCTGGGCGACGACGCCGGCCTCGTGGTGAGCGAGCTGTTCACCAACGCCGTGGTGCACAGCGGCAGCGACCACGTCGCGTGCCTGCTCTGGACGGCCGCCGGGAAGCTGCACGTCGAGGTCGTCGACGAGGGCCGCGGCCCCGCGGGCCCGCTGGCACGCCGGGCCGCCGACGGCGACGAGAACGGCCGCGGGCTCGCGCTCGTCGCCCATTTGGCCGAAGGCTGGGGAGTACGGCCCCCGGCGCACGGCATCGGTCGCACCGTGTGGGCGATCCTCTCCTGCGCCCGTGCCGAGGCCTCCCGCCGCAGCGGCTGAACACCCGGTGACGCGCGGCCGGCATCCGCGGGAAAGCAGCCGACGGCGAGGCGCACCGTATTGGGATGGTGGCACCCCGCATCCGGGCATAAGGTTGCCCTGACGGAAAGGCCCCCGGGGGAGCACCAACACCCCCTGCCTCCGCCCCGGGAGGAACCGCTCACCGCGGTCCCCGCCCGGTTCCGCAACCGGCGCCACCGCGTCCGCTCAGCCATCAGCCCGACCGGGCGGTCGGCGTCCGGCAGCGGCCGGGCCGGCGTCCGGCTCACCCGACACGAAGGAGTGCGCGGTGACACCCGAGAAGTCAAAGCGGAACCAGCTCGCCAAGGAGCCTGACGATCAGCCCGCGCAACAGCGGGAGGTGCGCAACCTGGACGTCTGGGCCAGGTCCGCGCCGATCCGACTGGCCGGCTACGAGGACGATCTGAACGAACCGCACATCCTGCGCGGTATCGACTGACCCTCCGGCACGGCCGGTTCACGGGCCGTACGGGCAACGAAGCCCGTACGGCCCCTACCGTGTCCGGGGACCGCGTTCAGCCCGCGTCGCCGGCCGGGACGCCCTGCGGGGGCGGCGTGACGGCGTACAGGTCCAGGACGGGGGGCGGCGCGGCGCGGCCCGGTCCCCCGGCGCGCACCCAGGCGGCGATGTCGCCGATGACGTCGGGATCGTTGACCAGACCCAGCCAGACCGGTCGCCCACCGGCCGCGCGACCCTCCGGGGAGGGCTGCACGACGAGGACGTCGGCCTGCTCGCACATGTCGAGACAGGCGGTGACCCGCACCCGGCAGACCCCGGCGAGTTCCTTGCGCAGCCGGTCGAGCTGCGCCTCGTGATCGACGCCGGGGACCTTGTCCGTACCGCAGCAGCAGTCGCGGCAGACGCTCACCGTACAGGCACCCTGCCGCGGCACACCGGCGCTCACGTGAGGGTGATCCGCACGCCCACCGTGCCCTCGCGGCCGCGGCGCAGCCGGCTGCCGAACAGCGTGAGCCGGCCCATCAGCCCGTACTTGCGGGCGACCAGGGAGCGGTAGCGCTCGGTCTCCTCAGGTCCGAGGATCTCGGCGTGCGCGGGCACCTGCTCCCCCGTGGGGTTGCCGCGCACGTCGCAGGGGCCGACCAGCACGTCGGCGCGGTTGCGGATCCGCTTGACCTTGCCGGAGTCCGCCGCCGTCCACGCGCCGAGCGCCTCGCCGTCGCGCACCACCCAGACCGGGGTGGGGACGGTGCGGCCGTCCCGCCGGTAGGTGGTGACCAGCAGATACTTGCCCGCCGCGAGCCGGGCGGACGCGCTGTCCTCGATCATGGACCAAGGCTACGCGGGAAGGGCCTCCACGGCGGGCGCGGTGAGCGATTTGCCGAGGCACACGTTGAGCGGACTGTCCTTGTAGTGACCGAACTTGGTGACCGGGGTGTAGCCGCAGGAGGTGTAGAGGGAGATCGCCTCGGGCTGCATCGTCCCGGTCTCCAGCACCATGCGGGTGCGGCCCGCCGCGGCGGCGCCGGCCTCCAGCTCGGCCAGCACCCGCCGTGCCAGGCCCAGCCCCCGGGCCCGCGGCACCACGTACATGCGCTTGAGCTCAGCGTCGCCGTCCTCGAAGCCCTCGCAGGAGGCGTCCCGCCCGCGCCAGCCGCCGGTCGCCACCGGGGCGCCGTCGAGGTAGCCGACCACGAACTCGCCGTGCGGGGCGTCGAAGTGGTCGGCGTCCACGGCGGTCTCGTCGGGGCCGCCGTACCGCTCGACGTACTCCTGCTGCACCTGCTCGGTCAGCAGCACGGCGTCGGGGTGGTCGTAGCGCGTCATCCGGATCTCCACCGGCACATCGTACGCGTGTACGGCGTACGCCCCGGTCCGGTGCGCTCCGGCGGGCCGGTATCGTCCCGGTCATGCTCACCGTGACCACCGTGAATGTGAACGGGCTGCGTGCCGCGGCCAAGAAGGGCTTCCTCCCCTGGCTGGAGGCGACCGCGGCCGACGTGGTGTGCCTGCAGGAGGTCCGCGCCGAGGCCGCCCAGCTGCCCGAGGAGGTCCGCGCTCCCGAGGGCTGGCACGTCGTCCACGCCCCCGCGGCCGCCAAGGGCCGGGCCGGGGTGTCCGTCTACTCGCGCCGGGAGCCGGCCGCCACCCGGATCGGCTTCGGCTCCGAGGAGTTCGACGGCTCCGGCCGCTACGCGGAGATCGACCTGCCCGGTGTCACGGTCGCCAGCCTCTACCTGCCCTCCGGTGAGGTCGGGACGGAGCGGCAGTCGGAGAAGGAGCGCTTCATGGCGGCGTTCCTCGACCACATGGTCAAGCTCCGGGAGAAGGCCGCAGCCGACGGCCGCGAGGTGCTGATCTGCGGCGACTGGAACATCGCGCACACCGAGCGCGACCTCAGGAACTGGCGGGCCAACCAGAAGAGCGCCGGTTTCCTCCCCGAGGAGCGGGCCTGGCTGTCCCGCGTCTACGACGAGGCCGGCTACACCGACGTCGTACGCCACCTCACCCCCGAGGGCGAGGGCCCCTACACCTGGTGGTCCTACCGCGGCCGCGCCTTCGACAACGACAGCGGCTGGCGCATCGACCTCCACGTCGCCACCCGCGGTCTCGCCGCCCGGGCCGCCTCGGCCCGCGTCGAGCGCGCCGCCACCCACCCCGAGCGCTGGTCCGACCACGCGCCGGTGACGGTCGCGTACGACGTCTGAAACCAGCTCCGGGCTTCCGGATGAGGCCGTCGAACGGCGTCGCGGCCGTATCGTCTAGTCAGCTGCCGTTTCCCGGAGGAGTCCCCATGGCGCCGCCCGTCGTCCGCTCTCTGCGCGAGCAGATCCGCGAGTTCATCGTGGACGGCATCGTCAGCGGGCGGTGGAAGCCCGGGGAGCGGATCGTCGAACGGGGCATCGCCACCGAGCTGGAGGTCAGCCAGACGCCCGTGCGGGAGGCGCTGCGCGAGCTGGAGGTCATGCGGCTGATCGAGTCCGCGCCGAACAAGGGCGTCCGGGTGCGCAGGCTGACCGCGGCGGACCTGGAGGAGATCTACCCGGTGCGGGCCGGCCTGGAGCAGATCGCCGCGGAGCTGGCGGCTCCCCGGCTCCGGGAAGGGCTGTCCGCCCTGGAGGCCGAGGTCGCGCTGCTGCAGAAGGCGGACGCCGAGGGCGACGCCCAGGCGCAGGTGCGGCACACCGTGGCGTTCCACCGCGAGCTGGTGCGGGCCTCGGGCAACAGCGTGCTGCTGCACACCTGGGAGTCGCTGGGCATCGAGGTCTGGACGGCGCTGTCGATCCGCTGGCTGGGCACCCGCCAGCGGTTGTACGCCGAGGAGCACCAGGCGGTCGTGGAGGCCTTTCGCAGGGACGATCCGCGGGTGGGCGAGCTCGTCAAGGAGCACGTGCTGGGCTGCGCGCCGCAACGCGGCTGACGGCGCCCGGGGCACAGGGGTTCACCTCAGGCGTGACCCTCGTCACACTCCATTTGATCGATCATCGATCAGAATTACTCTGTGAGAGACGGGGACACCCTGCCCGCACGGAACCATCTGGAAGGCGTTCACCATGACCGACGCCACGCTGAGCGCACTCGATCACCTGCCGGACCCCGACCCCGAGGAAACCGGTGAATGGGCCGCCTCACTCGACGCGGTCACCCGCGCCGCCGGCCCTGATCGCGCGGCGTACCTGATGCGCCGCACCTTCGACCACGCGCAGACGTCCGGTCTGGCGGTGCCGTCGCTGCTGGAGACCGAGCACATCAACACCATCCCGACCGCCGCGGAGCCCGAGGTCCCCGGTGACGCGGAGATGGAGCGGCGCATCGCCGGGTGGAACCGCTGGAACGCCGCGGCCATGGTGACCCGCGGCAGCCGCCTGGGCCTGGGCGGCCACATCGCCACCTTCGCCTCCGCGGCCTGGCTCTACGAGACGGGCTTCAACCACTTCTTCCACGGCAAGGAGGGCGACGGCTCCGGTGACCAGCTGTACGTCCAGGGCCACGCCTCCCCCGGCATCTACGCCCGCGCGTTCCTCGACGGCCGGCTGACCGAGCGGCAACTGGACAACTTCCGCCAGGAGGCCGGCGGCGACGGCCTGCCGTCCTACCCGCACCCGCGGCGGCTGCCCTGGCTGTGGGAGTTCCCGACCGTGTCGATGGGCCTCGGCCCGCTCGCCGCGATCCAGCAGGCGCGCTTCAACCGCTACCTGACGCACCGCGGCATCAAGGACACCTCCGGCTCGCATGTGTGGGCCTTCCTCGGCGACGGCGAGATGGACGAGCCGGAGTCGACCGCCGCCCTCGGCCTCGCCGGACGCGAGGGGCTGGACAACCTCACCTTCGTGATCAACTGCAACCTCCAGCGCCTCGACGGACCGGTCCGCGCCAACTTCAAGATCGTCCAGGAGCTGGAGGCGAAGTTCCGCGCCGCCGGCTGGAACGTCGTCAAGTCGCTGTGGGGCTCCGCCTGGGACGAGTTGTTCGCCCTCGACACCACCGGCGCGCTCGTCCGGCGGCTGCGCGAGGTACCCGACGGACAGTTCCAGACCTACGCCACCCGCGACGCCGCGTACATCCGCGAGCACTTCTTCGGCGCCGACCCGGCACTGGCCGAGATGGCGAAGCTGCTGACCGACGCCAAGATCACCGAGTGCTTCCACACCTCCCGCGCGGGCCACGAGCCGCGCAAGGTGTACGCCGCCTATCGCGCGGCCACCACGCACAAGGGCGCGCCGACCGTGATCCTCGCGCAGACCGTCAAGGGCTGGACGCTGGGCTCCGGCTTCGAGTCGCGCAACGCCAACCACCAGATGAAGAAGCTCACCCTCCCCGAGTTCCGCGCCATGCGCGACCTGCTCGAACTGCCCATCCCGGACAGCGCGCTCGCCGGCGACCTGGTGCCGTACGCCCACCCGGGCGCCGACTCCCCCGAGGTGCGCTACCTGCAGGAGCGCCGTGCCGAACTGGGCGGCCCCGCCCCGGCGCGCAGGGTGCACCCGGTGGCGCTCCCCGAGCCGTCCGCCAAGCCCTTCGAGGCCCTGGCCAAGGGCTCCGGCAGCCAGGAGATCGCGACCACGATGGCCCTGGTCCGGCTGATGAAGGACCTGATGCGGGAGAAGGAGAGCGGGCGCCGCTGGGTGCCGATCGTGCCTGACGAGGCGCGCACCTTCGGCATGGAGTCGCTCTTCCCCAGCGCGGGCATCTACTCGCCGCTCGGCCAGACCTACGACCCGGTCGACCGCGACATGCTCCTGTACTACCGGGAGGCGGAGAACGGGCAGATCCTCAACGAGGGCATCACGGAGGCCGGTTCGATGGCCTCCTTCACCGCCGCGGCGACCTCGTACGCCACGCACGGCGAGCCGATGATCCCGCTCTACATCTTCTACTCGATGTTCGGCTGGCAGCGGACCGCGGACCAGATGTGGGCCCTCGCCGACCAACTCGGCCGCGGCTTCCTGGTCGGGGCGACCGCGGGCCGCACGACGATGACGGGTGAGGGCCTGCAGCACGCCGACGGCCACTCGCACCTGATCGCCTCCACCAACCCGGCGGCGGTCTCGTACGACCCGGCCTTCGCCTACGAGGTCGGCGTCA
The DNA here is from genome assembly GCF_053598835.1 of Streptomyces sp. NPDC001070. Lineage (NCBI taxonomy): Bacteria > Bacillati > Actinomycetota > Actinomycetes > Kitasatosporales > Streptomycetaceae > Streptomyces > Streptomyces sp. NPDC001070. The sequence continues at coordinate 32,138 of NZ_JBSFLB010000011.1, read as the reverse complement.
TCGTCCGCGAGGGCCTGCGCCGCATGTTCGGGCCGGACGCGGAGGACGTCTTCTACTACCTCACGGTCTACAACGAGCCGAAGGTGCAGCCCGCCATGCCCGCGGAGCCGGGTGTCGAGGAGGGCATCGTCAAGGGCCTCTACCGCTTCCGCGCCGCCGACACCGCCGGGCTGGCCGCCGACGCGCCGCGGCTGCAGCTGCTGGCCTCCGGCACGGCGATCCACTGGGCCCTGGAGGCTCAGGCACTGCTGGCGGCCGAGTGGGGCGTGGCGGCGGACGTGTGGTCCGCGACCTCCTGGAGCGAGCTGCGCCGGGGCGGTCTCGCGTACGACGCGGCGCGTCTGCGCGGCGAGGACGCCCCGCTCCCGCACGTCACACGGGTGCTGGACGGCGCCCCCGGTCCCGTCGTGGCGGTGAGCGACTGGATGCGCGCGGTGCCGGACCAGATCAGCCAGTGGGTTCCGCAGGACTGGCACTCGATCGGCACCGACGGCTTCGGCCTGTCGGACACCCGCGAGGCGGCCCGCCGGCACTTCGGCGTCGACCCGCAGTCCGTGGTCGTGGCCGCGCTCGCCGCGCTGGCCGGACGCGGGGAGGTCAAGCGGGAGACCGTCCAGGAGGCCCGCGCCCGCTACGGGCTCTGAGCCCCGCCCCGGGCAGGGGGAGGAGGGCCGGGCGCGCCGTCGAAGGCGCGCCCGGCCCTTTTCCGTGTCCGCTCCCGTTTCCGCCGCCCGTGACCGGCGCCCCGTGACCGGCTCGCTCGCACCCCTGGGGGGCCTCCCGGCAGATACATAAGGCAGTGATATAAATTCCTTATGCATCTTCCCGACGACGACCTGGCAGGCACCCACGCCGTCGAAGTGGCGAGGGCCCTGGAGCGGCTCTACCGCATGCTGCGCAGGCTCAGTCAGCCCAGCGAACTGTCGCTGACCACCGTGGCGACGCTCTCCACACTGGAGCAGTCCGGCCCGCTGCGGCTGACCGAACTGGCGACCCTCGAGGGGGTCACGCAGCCCGCGATGACGCAGGTCGTGTCCCGGCTGACGGATGCGGGGCTGGCCGGGCGCGCGGCGGATCCGGCGGACGGGCGCGTGGTGCTCGTCCACATCACCGACGACGGGCGGGCGGCGCTCGCCCGGCGCCGTGCGGCGCGGGCCGAGCATCTCGGGGAGTTGCTGGAACAGCTGAGCCCGGACGAGCGGGCGGCCCTGGTCGCGGCGCTGCCGGCCGTGGAGGCCCTGACCCGGCTGGGGCCGCCCCCGGCCGGGTCGCGTCTCGCCCAGCGGAGCAAATGATCAGGCATCGGTTCTACGTCGGAGCATCTTCATGACCGCGCACGCGCAATCATCCCGTTCCGTGAATCCGTTCAAACAGCCGAAGGCCGTGTTCGCGGTCGCCTTCGCCTGTGTGGTCTCGTTCATGGGGATCGGTCTGGTCGACCCGATCCTGCCCGCGATATCGGAACAACTGGACGCCACTCCCAGCCAGGTCACGCTGCTGTTCACCAGCTACCTGGTGGTGACCGCGCTCGCCATGCTGATCACCAACTGGGTCTCCAGCCGGATCGGCGCCAAGCGGACGCTGATCGCCGGCCTCGCCCTGATCGTGGTGTTCGCCGCGCTGGCCGGCGCGTCGGGCAGCATCGGCGGCATCGTCGGTTTCCGCGCCGGCTGGGGCGTCGGCAACGCCCTGTTCATCGCGACCTCGCTGGCGGTGATCGTCGCGTCGGCCAGCGGCGGCTTCGCGGGCGCGATCATCCTGTACGAGACGGCGCTGGGCGTCGGCATCGCCGTCGGGCCGCTGCTCGGCGGCCTGCTGGGTGAAGTGAGCTGGCGCGGCCCGTTCTTCGGGGTGGCCGTGCTGATGGCGATCGCGCTGATCGCCACCGTCGTCCTGGTCGAGCCGACACCGCTGCCCGCCCGGAGGACCGGGCTGACCGAGCCGCTGCGCGCCCTGCGCCACCGCGGCCTGCTGACGATGTCGCTGACGGCCCTCTGCTACAACTGGGCGTTCTTCACCGTGCTCGGCTACGCGCCCTTCCCGATGGGGCTCGGCGCGATCCAGCTCGGCCTGGTCTTCACCGGCTGGGGCGCGCTCGTGGCGGTGTTCGCCGTCTTCGGCGCGCCGTGGCTGCAGGCCAGGCTGGGCATCGCGCGGACGCTCTACGCCAACCTGGCGCTGTTCGCCCTCACCGTGCTCGCCATCGCGATCTGGACGAACAACCGGACCGTGCTGATCGTCTGCGTGATCGTCGCCGGTGTCTTCATCGGTGTGAACAACACGGTGACCACACAGGCGGTCATGACGGTGGCGCCGGTGGACCGCGCCGTCGCCTCCGCCTCGTACGGCTTCGTCCGCTTCATCGGCGGCGGCCTGGCACCCTACGCGGCCGGCAAGCTGGTCGAGTCCTTCGGCATCCATGTGCCGTTCTACATCGGTGCCGGCGCGCTCGTGCTGGGCATCGTGATCCTTTCCACCGCCCACAAGCTGCTGGGCCAGGCCGAGCAGGTCCAGGCGGAGCAGGTCCGCTCGGCCCCGGAGGCCGCCCGCGGGTCCGCCGCGGCCCCGTCGCTGGTACGGGTCGCGCACGACGCCGTCGTGCGCGTCGACGCGGCGAAGGGCGCGATCGTCGCCGCCGTGGACAGATCCCCGAACGCCGAGCGGGTCACCGAGGCGGCCGGCCGCCTCGCGACGATCAACGGCCGTACCGTGCACGTGGTCCACGCCGAGGAACCCGCCGTCGCCGGGGACGCGGCGGCCGACGGCGAGGACCTGGAGTCCGCCCGGATCGCCGTCCGCAAGCACCTGGACCGGCTCACCGCCCTCGGCATCCCGGCGGTCGGGCACATCCTGCGGAACGCCACCGGCCACGGGGAGGTGGGCCGGATGGTCGCCGAGCACGCCGAGCACAGCGGGGCCCGGGCCATCGTCGTCGGGGCGCCCACCCACGGCGGGCTGTCCGCGCTGATGGACGCCAGTGCCGGTCAGGCCCTCATGCGGTACGCGACCTGCGACATCGTACTGATCAACCCGCGTTCCGCACCGGTGGGCGCCGCGGCCTGAGTCCTCGAGGGAAGATCACAGTGGCCGCACCATCGAAATCCACACGAACCCGACGTATGGTGGCGAGACGGTGCCATGTGCCGGGGGACCGCGGCCACCGTGACTCCCCATGATCGTGACGGCGGCGCCGGAGGCGGCCATGGCCGATCCCAAGGGCTTTCTCACCACCCCCCGTCGCACCCCCGCGCGGCGCCCCGTCTGCGAGCGCGTGGAGGACTGGCACGAGGTCTACACCGGCCAGAGCCTGCTGCCCATCATCTCCGCGCAGGCCGGCCGGTGCATGGACTGCGGCATCCCGTTCTGCCACGACGCCTGCCCGCTGGGGAACATGATCCCCGACTGGAACGACCTGGTGTACCGCGAGGACTGGGCCGCGGCGTCGGAGCGCCTGCACGCCACCAACAACTTCCCCGAGTTCACCGGCCGGCTGTGCCCGGCGCCCTGCGAGAGCGCCTGCGTCCTGACCATCAACGCGGACCCCGTCACGATCAAGAACGTGGAGGTCGCCATCGCCGACCGGGCGTGGGCGGAGGGCTTCGTCGTCCCCCATCCCCCGGAGCGGCGTTCCGGCCGGACGGTCGCGGTGGTCGGCTCGGGTCCCGCGGGACTCGCCGCGGCCCAGCAGCTCACCCGGGCCGGGCACGAGGTGACGGTGTACGAGCGCGCCGACCGGCTCGGCGGGCTGCTGCGCTACGGCATACCGGAGTTCAAGATGGAGAAGCACCATCTGGACCGGCGCCTGGCGCAGATGCGCGCCGAGGGCACGCACTTCCGCACCGGCGTCGAGGTGGGCGCCGACCTCGACGCGGACCGCGTGGTCGCCGAGCACGACGCGGTGCTCCTGGCGGTGGGCGCCACGGCCTGGCGCGAGCTGCCGGTGCCGGGGCGCGAACTGGCTGGCATCCATCAGGCGATGGAGTACCTTCCGCTGGCCAACCGGGTACGGGAGGGCGATCTGACCGAGTCACCGGTCAGCGCCGAGGGCAAGGACGTGGTCATCGTCGGCGGCGGCGACACCGGCGCCGACTGCCTGGGCACCGTGCTGCGGCAGCACGCCGCCTCCGTCGTGCAGCTCGACATCAACCCGCTGCCCTGCGAGTGCCGCCCCGAGCACGAGCCGTGGCCGGTGTACCCACGCGTCTACCGGGTCTCCCCCGCCCACGAGGAGGCCCGCGAACTGGCCCGGCGTGGGGCCTGGGACCCCGCGGAGCACGGCGGTGTGCCGCTGCCCGGCCCGGAGGGGGACGTACGGGTGTTCTCCGCTTCGACCTTCCGGTTCGAGGGCGACGACGAGGGGCACGTCTGCTCGCTGCACCTGGTCGGCGTGGAACCGCAGCGCCGCCGCCCGCAGCACGGCACGGAGCGGGTGATCCCGGCGCAGCTGGTACTGCTGGCACTGGGGTTCTCGGGCGTGGAGCGCGACTCGGGACTGGTGACCCAGCTGGGCCTGGAGCTGGACCGGCGCGGCCATGTCGTCCGCGACGACGGCTTCGCCACCGGGGTGGAGAAGGTATTCGTCGCGGGCGACGCGGGCCGCGGTCAGTCGCTGATCGTCTGGGCGATCGCCGAGGGCCGTTCCGCCGCGGCCTCCGTGGACCGCCTGCTGACCGGCGGTACCTGCCTGACGGCGCCGATCACGCCGACGACCCGGCCGCTGGTGGTGTGACGGCGGCGGAGCGGGGGCGGGGGGCGAAGCCGGCGGCCCGGTAGCTCGCGTCGATCAGGCGCATCGACTCGACCGCGTCGTCGGCGTCCGTTTGCAGCGGGGTGCCGCCGCGCAGACTCTGTGCGAAGGCCTCCAGCTGGTAGGTGTACGAGGAGCGCCTGCCGAGCTCCTCGACCCGCTCGCCGTCCGAGGTGGAGACCAGGACCCGGTCGTCCAGGTGCGGCAGCACGAAGGAGGGCGCGGTGGCCTCGCCCCGGCTCCCGACGATGCGGCAGCTCATCTCCATGACGTCGGCGTCCATGTGGCAGCGGGCGGAGGCGGTGGCGCCGCCGGGGTACTCCAGGTCGGCGTCCAGCCACTCGTCGACGCCCGGCGCCGCGGCGCGCTCGCCGCCGCGGGCGGCCACCAGGCGCGGGGCGCCGCCGCCCCAGGGCGCGAGGGCCCGGGCCGCGTGCAGGGAGTAGCAGCCCAGGTCCATCAGGGCGCCGCCGGCCAGCGGCAGCGACCACCGGGGGTCGTCGTCCGCGGGGGCGGGGATGTTCACCACGGTCTCCACGTGCCGCAGCTCGCCGAGTTCACCGGACTCCAGCAGCTCGTGGAGGCGCCGGGTGACCGGGTGGTACAGGTAGTGGAACGCCTCCATGACGACCACGCCCGCCTTGGCGGCCGCGTCCCGCACCTCGACGGCCTCCTCCAGGTTGCTCGCGAAGGGCTTCTCGCTCAGCACGTGCTTGCCCGCGGCGACGGCGGCGAGGTTCCAGGGGCCGTGCAGGCCGTTGGCGAGCGGGTTGTAGACCGCCTCCACCTCGGGGTCGGCGATGACGTCGGCATACGAGTCCAGCACGCGCTCGGCGCCGTGCTCGGCCGCGAAGTCCGCCGCCCGCGAGCGGTCGCGGGCGGCGACGGCGACCAGCCGGTGGCCGGTCGTGCGGGCGGGGCCGGCGATGGCGGCCCCGGCGATGCGCGCGGCGCCCAGCACGCCGATGCGCAGCGGTTCGGTGGTCATGCGGTGCGTACCTCTTCCATGCGTACAGGTCGGTGGTCCCTCAGGGACAACGTGCAGGCCTCGGCGATCCATCCGGCCTCGACCGCGTCGGCGACGGTACACGGCGAAGACGAACGGCCCGCGACGACGTCGGTGAAGGCGGCGAGCTCGGCGCGGTAGGCGGCGCGGAAGCGGTCGAGGAAGAAATGGTGCGGCGGCCCGGCGGGGAAGCGGGCGCCCGGCTCGACGGAGCGCAGCGGCAGCCGGTCCTCCAGGCCGACGGCGATGCTGTCCCTGGTGCCGTGCAACTCCATGCGGACGTCGTAACCGCGCGGATTGTGACGGCTGTTGGAGATCAGCACCAGGGTGCCGTCGTCGAGGGTGAGCACGGCGGCCGTGGTGTCCGCGTCCCCGGCGTCGGCGATGTGGTCGGCGCCGCGGTTGCCGCCGACGGCGTACACCTCGGCGACCTCGCGGCCGGTGACCCAGCGGACGATGTCGAGGTCGTGGACGGAGCAGTCGCGGAAGATGCCGCCGGAGACGGCGACGTAGGCGGGCGGTGGCGGCTCGGGGTCGAGGGTGGTGGAGCGCACGGTGTGCAGCAGGCCGAGCTCGCCCGACCGGACGGCAGCCCGGGCGGCGGCGAAGCCCTCGTCGAAGCGGCGGTTGTAGCCGATCTGCACGGGGACGCCGCTGCCCTCCACCGCCCGCAGCACCTCCACGCTCTCCTCGATGGTGCGGGCGACGGGCTTCTCGCAGAAGACCGGCAGTCCGGCCTTGACGGCGTCGAGTATGAGCCGCGGGTGGGCGTCGGTCGCCGCGGCGATCACGACCCCGTCGACACCGGCGGCGAACAACGCCCCGGGCGAGGCGGCGATCTCCGCCGCGTGCCGCGCGGCGACGGCCTCGGCCGCGGCGGGAACGGGGTCGCTGACGACGAGGGACTCGACGGCCGGTGACGCGGCCAGGGTCTCGGCGTGGAGGGAGCCGATCCGGCCGAGGCCCAGGAGGCCGATGCGCATGGGGTGCTCCTTGGGTGGTGGGTGGGAGGGGTCAGTCGAGTCCGCCGAGGACGTTCTGGTCCCAGTCGATGACGGAGCCGGTGACGACCCCGCTGCGGTCGGAGAGCAGCAGGACGACGAAGTCGGCGATCTCGTCGGCCCGGCCGAGCCTGCCCATGGGCAGCCGGCGCCCCGCCTCCTCGCGCCAGCCGTCGTCGGCGGCGTGGAAGGCGCGCTGGGTGGCGTCCTCGCCTTCGGTGTCGGTCCAGCCGATGTTCAGCCCGTTGACGCGGATCCGGTCCCAGCGGTGGGCGTGGGCGACGTTGCGGGTGAGACCGGCGAGCCCCGCCTTCGCGGCGACGTACGGCGCGAGGAAGGGCTGCCCGCCGTGCTCGGAGGAGGAGATGACGTTGACGATCGTGCCGGGCGCCTTGCGGGCGGTCATGTCGGCGACGGCGGCCTGCATCGCGAAGAAGGGACCGCGCAGATTGATCGCGATGTGCGCGTCGAACAGCTCCGGGGTGGTGTCGAGCAGGGTGCCGCGCGCGGTGAGCCCCGCGGAGTTGACCAGGCAGTCGATGCGCCCGTGCGCGGCGACCACGCCCTCCACGGCGCCGCGCGCCTGCGCGGGGTCCGCCACGTCGCAGCCCACGTACGCCGCCTTGGCACCGCCCGCGGTCAGCTCCGCCACCAGGGCCTCGCCCGGTCCGCGGCGGCGTCCCGTCACGGTGACCACGGCCCCCTCGCGGGCGGCGGCACGGGCGACGGCGGCGCCGACGCCCTGGCTGCCGCCGTTGACCAGGACGATCTTGTCCTCCAGCAGTCCCATTCCGGCTCTCCTCGGTCGGCTCTCACGGCTCTCACGGCTGTCACGGATCTGTCGGCTTGTCCGCTTGTCGGCACCGCCGGCGCTACCGGCTCGTACGGCGCTCGGCCCCCGCGCGCAGGGCGCCGCGCAGTGCCTCCGGGTCCCACTCCTCACGGAGTGCGCGGCGCACCGTGTCGGCCTGCGAGGGCGGGGCGAGGCCGTCCACCGGCGGATCGAGGTCGAGGTTGGTGGGGAAGGGGTAGCCCTCGGCGCAGGCGGCGACGACGGTGTGCAGCGTGGCCTCCTCGGCGCCCGCGGCCTTGAGCCGCAGCAGCACCGGATAGACGGCGTTCGCCATGGCCTCGTGGTCGACGCTCTCCATGGCGCGGCCGAAGGCGGAGGAGATCTGCAGCAGGTTGGCCATGCGCCGGATGTCCGCGGAGCGGTTGTGCCCGGCGGCGTGGAAGAGCGCGGGGTTGAAGAAGACGGCGTCGCCCTTGGCGAGCGGCAGTTGGACGTGGTGCTCCTCGAAGTACGCGCGGAACTCCGGCAGCCGCCAGGCCAGATAGCCGGGCTCGTACTTCTGGGAGTGCGGCAGGTAGAGCGTCGGCCCGCTCTCCACCGGCATGTCGCAGTGGGCGACGGCGCCCTGCAGGGTGAGCACCGGCGAGAGCCGGTGGACATGGGCCGGGTAGCGGGCGGCGACCTCGTTGGAGAGGAAGCCGAGGTGGTAGTCGCGGTGCACGGTCTGCGCGGCACCGCCGGGGTTGACCACGTTGATCTGCGAGGTGATCTGGTGGTCCGGGCCGAGCCAGGCGGTCGCGGCCAGGGCGATCATGTCGTTGGCGTAGTACTCGGCGAAGACCTCCGGAGCACCGAGCGCCAGCTTCTCCATGGCGTTCCAGACCCGGTCGTTGGCGCCGGGCTTGGCGAAGTGGTCGCCGGCGGCGGTGCCCGCGGCGCGCTGCTCGCGGATGAGTGCGTCGAAGGCGGCGGTGGCGCGGTCGACGACGTCCGGGGCCGGGAAGGCCCGCTTGAGGACGACAATGCCGGGTCCGCCCATCAGGGCACGGGCCAGCTCGGACCGCACCGCGCGCAGGCCCTCCGCGGTACGGGCCAGGGACCGCAGCCGCTCGCTGTCGTACAGGGGGACGCCGCGCTCCACGGCGTCGGCGTTGGGGTGATCGGCCGGGTCGGTGCCCTGCTCGGTCAGGGCCCGCAACTCGTCGAGGCGGCAGTCGTCCTCGGTCAGCCACATCCGTGGTCCCGCGGCGGTCAGAGACATGGCAGGCCCTTTCGGAAGTCGGGGATTTCCTGAAAGTCTAGGAACCACGAACCCTCAATCAACCGCAGGAACCCATCAAAAACCCCTCAGGAACACCGCACGAATCACCGCACGAACGACCGTACGAAGCATCGCCGGAATCCCCTCTCAAGCCGCCCTGCCGCGCGCCCGGTCGGCGCCGGGAGTCCCTGTGGCGATCCCTCCAGGAAGCCCTCGATGAGCCACCCCTTCCCGATCCGCGAGATCGCCCGCCAGGCCGGGCTGAGCGAGGCCACCGTCGACCGTGTCCTCAACCGGCGCGGAGGGGTCCGCGAGAGCACCGCGCGCGAGGTCCACCAGGCCATCGCCGACCTGCAGCGGCAGCGCTCGCAGATCCGGCTGGGCGGCCGCACCTTCATGATCGACATCGTCATGCAGACCCCGGAGCGCTTCTCCACCGCCGTACGGGGTGCCCTGGAGGCGGAGCTGCCCTCGCTGCGGCCGGCCGTCATGCGCTCGCGCTTCCACTTCCGCGAGTCCGGGCCCGTCGCGGAACTGGCCGCGGCGCTCGACCGGATCGCGGCGCGCGGCTCGCAGGGTGTCATCCTCAAGGCCCCCGACGTACCCGAGACGGCGGCCGCGGTCAGCAGGCTCATCGCCGCCGGGGTCCCCGTGGTGACCCTGGTGACCGACCTCCCGGCCAGCGGCCGCCTGGCGTACATCGGCATCGACAACCGCGCCGCGGGCGCCACGGCGGCGTACCTGACCGGGCAGTGGCTCGGCGACCGGCCCGGCAATGTGCTGGTCACCATCAGCCGGGGCTTCTTCCGCGGCGAGGAGGAACGGGAGATGGGCTTCCGGTCCACGCTGCGCGCCACGGCCCCGCACCGCGAACTGGTCGTGCTCACCGGCAGCGACGGCCTCGACAACACGCAGCGCGACCCCGTGCTCGATGCCTTGCGCCGGGACCCGGACATCCACGCCGTCTACTCCATCGGCGGCGGGAACCTGGCCACCGTCGAGGCCTTCGACGCGCTCGGCCGCGAGTGCCGGGCGTTCGTCGCGCACGACCTGGACCACGACAACACCCGCCTGCTGCGCGCCGGCCGGCTGTCGGCGGTGCTCCACCACGACCTGCGGCAGGACATGCGGCAGGCCTGCCAGATCATCATGCAGGCGCACCGGGCGCTGCCCGGCCCGATCCGCTCCTGGCCGTCCCCGATCCAGGTGATCACCCCGTACAACACCCCGGTGGCGTTCCCGCGCCCCACGAGTGAGCGTGGATAGGGTGCGGTGCAAGCCCAGTGCCCTGCCCAGCCGACGAGGTGGCAGCCATGAGTCCGAGCATCCGCAGCCGGTTCCCAGCCACCGGCGTGGACGTCGCGATCGAGGCCCCGGCGGCGGTCACAGGGGACGCCGCGGACGGATTCGGCATCGCGGCCGGCACGCCGCTCGTGGCGCCGGTGGCGTCCACCGAGGTCGCGCTCGCGACCGTCTGAGGACGGCCCGTCCCGTGCGCGCGGCGCTGATCGACATCGACGGCGTCCTCACCGTCTCCTGGCAGCCGATCGCGGGCGCCGTCACGGCGCTGGAGCGGCTGCGCACGGCCGGGCTCCCGCTCGCGCTGCTGACCAACACCACCTCCCGCACCTGCTCGGCCATCGCCCGCACCCTCGCCGACGCGGGCTTCCCGGTGGACGCCGACGACATCCTGACCGCGCCGGCCGTCACCGGTCGCCATCTCGCCGCGCACCATCCCGGGGCCCGGTGCCTGCTGCTGAACAGCGGGGACATCGCCGAGGACCTCGGGGACGTCCGCCTCGTCGGGCCGGACGAGGACGCGGACGTGGTCGTCGTCGGCGGCGCGGGGCCGGAGTTCGGGTACGCGGCACTCGACGCGGTCTTCCGGCAACTGCAGCGCGGCGCCGACCTGGTGGCCATGCACCGCAACCTGTACTGGCGGACCCGGCACGGCCTCCAGCTGGACACCGGCGCCTTCCTGCTCGGCCTGGAGCGCGCGGCGCGCGTGGAGGCGGAGGTCGTGGGCAAGCCCTCGGCCGCCTTCTTCGCCACCGCGCTGGAGCGGCTCGGGGTTCCCGCCCGGGACGCGGCGATGGTCGGCGACGACATCGAGGCCGACGTCCTCGCCGCGCAGCGGCACGGCGTCACCGGTGTGCTGGTGCGCACGGGGAAGTACCTGCCCGAGACCCACCGGGCCGCCGACCCTCGGCCCGACCATGTGCTGGACTCCTTCGCGGACGTGCCCCGACTGCTCGGCCTGGACGACTGAACGCCGCTTGGCGACGTCCCGGATCTAGGATACTGTCCCAGATATGAGAGATCCCGACCCCGCATCCGTCGACGCCCGGCTCGCCGCGCGCCTCGCCGAACTGCGCGACGAGCGCGGCTGGTCCCTCGACGAACTCGCCGCGCGCACCGGCATCAGCCGCTCGACGCTGTCCCGGCTGGAACGCGCCGAGATCAGCCCCACCGCCACCCTCCTCGGGCGTGTGTGCACCGTGTACGAGCGCACCATGTCCCAGCTGCTGGCCGAGGTCGAGAGCGGGAGCGAGGCCGCGCAGCTCATGCGCGCCGCCGATCAGCGGGTCTGGACCGACACGCCCTCCGGCTTCGAACGGCGCTCCGTCTCGCCCCCGCATCCGGGACTGCGCGCCGAGATCGTCGAGGGGGTGCTGCGAGCGGGCGCGGACATCGCGTACGACGGACCGCCGGTCGCCGGCCTCGAGCACCACGTGTGGGTCCGCGAGGGCGCCCTCGAGGTCACCGTCCAGGGCCGGTCCCACGACCTCGGCCCCGGCGACTGTCTGCGCTACCGCCTCTGGGGCGCCTCGCGCTTCCGCTGCACGGGCCCGGGCGCGGCGCGCTACGCCGTCGTGGTCGTACTGCCCTGAAGGACATCGAGCAGATCGAGCAGATCGAGGACATCGAGGAAGCCGTCATGAAGGAAGCCGTCACGCACGCGATCGCGCCGCTCTCCCCCGAGGCCCTGCTGGACTGCGCCGGCGAACTGGCCGCCCTCCTCGTGGACGCCGTCGAAGGCGGCGCCTCCCTCGGCTTCGTCGCACCCTTCCACCACGCCGAGGCGTTCGCGTGGTGGCGGACCCGCGCCGGCGCCGTCACCGACGGGCGGCTCACCGTCTGGGCCGCCCGCGACGCCGCCGGCCTCGCCGGCACGGTCAGCCTCGCCCTCGAGGCCAAGCCCAACGGCCGCCACCGCGCCGAGGTCCTCAAGCTCATGGTCCACCGCCGCGCCCGCGGGCACGGCCTCGGCCGCGCCCTCCTCACCGTCGCGGAGCAGGCCGCGGCGGACGCCGGGGCGGGTCTGCTGCTGCTCGACACCGAGACCGACAGCCCGGCCGAGCACCTCTACCGCTCCGCCGGCTGGACCCCCTACGGCGTCGTCCCGGGCCACGCGGCCAACCCGGCGGGGGTGCTGCGCCCGACGACCTTCTACTTCAAGGCGCTGAGGTCCGCTTGACCCGTCCCACGGGGCCCACGGGACGGGGGGACACGGAACGCCACTCGAATTCGCGCCAGGCGCTGTGGCGAGTCGACGACAAGCCGGTGCGGGTGACCACGCGGCCGATGCCGGAGGTCTCCCGTCACTTCGGCATGGGGGGACGACACCTGAACGCTCACTCGGCCCCGGGGAGACTCCCGCCCGGTCAGGTGATCAGGCGGGCGGGGGCGGTGGCGGAGTGCATCAGGTACTCCAGCGGTCCGCGGCGGAAGATCCGGGTCCAGGCCAGGGCGAGCAGCATGGCTGCCGCGGCGAAGCAGAGCAGGACCGGCAGCGAGACGGAGTCCGGCAGATCGTCGACGCCCGCGGCCTTGATGGCGACGATGTGGCCGACGTAGGCGGTCAGCGAGATCGAGCCCACCGCGATCACGGGTGCGGGCAGCCACCGCACGCGTGCCGAGCGCGCCATCGCGGCGAGGCAGAAGGCCAGCACCAGGAGCGCGACACCCGTGTTGCCCAGGATCGAGAAGGTGGTCTGGCTGTGCGGCGCGGCCACCAGCAGCCAGGACGGGGTGTCGACGACCTGATCCCCATAGGCCTGCGACACCGTGTCCGACCACCAGGCCGACGCGGCCGGCGCCCCGGACGTGGCCGCGCTCACCGCCGCGTGCGCACCCGGGACGAAGTGCAGGGCCAGCCAGGAGCCGCCGTAACCGAGCGAGGCCAGTGCGCCGCCGCACAGGGCGACCTTTGCGCGGACGCCGGGCCTGGTCAGGTCGAGACGGGCCACGGCCATCCCGGCGACCAGGAAGGACACCCAGGTCAGCACCGGGTAGTCGCCGGTGACCAGCAGTTCCAGGATCCCGTCGGAGCCGGTCAGCCGGGCCAGCGGATCGTGCGCGATCACCGTGTCGCTCCAGTTGCCGTCGTCGATGGCGACGCGGAGCACGTACAGGATCTGGGGCAGGACGAGCGCCGTGGCCGCCGCGATGAGCGCCAGGGTGCGGGCCCGCAATCGGTACAGCGGCAGTACGAGGACGAAGGCGAGTCCGTAGTAGGTCAGGATGACGTCGACGGAGGTGTCCAGGGCCGTCAGGAGGTAGCCCAGGACGATCAGTACGGCGGCCCGGATCAGCACCCGGCCCACGGCCTGCCGTCCCGCTCGTCCCCTGCGCGGTTCCGGCCGGCCCGTGAGGAGGACCAGGGAGAATCCGGCGAGGAGCGCGAACAGCGCGGACGAGCGGCCCCGGGCCAGCTCCATCACCCAGCCGAGCGGCCCGCCCACCGAGGGGTCGGGGCCGACGTGAGCCGCGAACATGCCCAGTACGGCGAGACCCCGCGCGAGGTCCACGCCGATCAACCTGCCCGCCGCGGCGGGGCGGAGCCGGAAACGGCCGGCGCGGGCTCCGTCCGGTGTACGCGGGGCCGGCACGGTGGCCGGCGCTGTGGCGGGAGCCGGGGCCTGGGCAAGGTTGGTCATGCACTCCACAGTTGTGGCGTCCGCCGCTCGGCACCATCCGGCGAACGTCAGGTCTTCCCCCGCCGAGTGGCTGGGACGAACGTCCCTCATACCCCCACGGCGCCTGCCGTCACCGGCCGACCGGCCCGCGGCCGTCCAGGCGGGCTCCGGGGGCCGGTGGGTCAGTCGGGCAGTGTGAAGAGGCGGTACTCGCAGACCCCGGCGAAGCCGAAGCGCCGGTACAGCGGCTCGCCGGCCGGGCTCGCCACGAGTGCGGCCAGCCGCATCCCGCGTTCCCGCCCGACCCTCAGCGCGGCCGACGTCAGCGCCCCGCCGACTCCGCGCCGACGATGGGACTCGGCCACATGGACGAGGAAGATCCCGGCCACGTCGTGCGCCGTGATCACTGTGGTCGTACCCACCACGCGGCCGTCGAGCACCGCTGCGAGACGAACGATGTCGGCGTTGTCCGCGCGCTGCGCCTCGATCCGTACGAGGTCGGCCTCCAGACCGGGCGCGACGCCCATGGAGGCGCTGTAGGTGCGGACCAGGTCCGTCAGCCGGCCGGGCCCCCCGACCGTCTCGATCCGCAGACCGGCCGGCGGCCCCTCCGGGGGGTCCTCGGGGTCCTCGGGGTCCTCGTCACGGTCGAGCAGCCGCACCATCACCGGGAGCGCGCCGAGCGCCACGGCGCCGTGCCCGGCGAGGGCGGCCGAGGTACCCTCCGGGCTGTCCGGGCCGACCCACCACCACCAGGGGACGCCCGCGAGCCTGGTCCGCGCCGCCGCCACGGCCTGTCCTATCACCTCCAGGGACCGCACCCGGACCACACCGTTGAACTGCGGCTGGGCGAGCCCGCTGCGGAAGTGGTCGAGGTCACCGGCGCCGCGCTCCGCCGCACCCCACCCCATCAGGTACTGACGGAAGTTGGCGGTCACCCGCGCCGTGTCCTCGGCGTCGACGACGGTCTTGAGGGGTACGGCGTCCGGCGTGCCCGCCGTTCCGGGCGTGCGCGCCCCACGCGGTGCGTTCACTGCAAGCAACCCGTCCGCTTCGTCCGCGACGTCCGTCAGGCCCGATGTCACCGCTGCCCACGTCCCACGTCGTCCGATCGACAGTGCACCTTCCGGCGCGCACTGAGATGCAGTGACTCTACCGTGTGAGTGGTGGCACGCCGGGCCCGCCGGCCGCCATGGCGTGATGGTCGTCGTTCGTACGCCCCAGGTGCCCCCCGGGGCGTAAATTGGCATGTGAACAGTGCGGGGCACTCGGCCGGCCCGTGCCGTCGGCTCCGCCCGGCGCGCACCCTGACCCGGAGACTGCGACGAAGGTACGATCCCACCATGTGCATCCGTGTGGACGCGGGCGTGCGGCGGTGCGGCCATGCGGGGACGCGGCAGGAGAGCTTGAAGGTGAGGGGAACGCATGGTCTCTGTGACCCACACGGCGAGTAACGTCGAGATCACCGCAGAGAGCCTCCATGAGGAGCTGGTTCGCCTCGAGGCCCAGAAGCAGGCCCTGGAAAGGGAACTCGCGGCGGTCGTGGCGCATCTCGGCTCGGTGCAGCAGGCTCTCGGCACCCTTGAGGCCGTCATGGGCAAGGCCGGGTCCGCCGCCACCGCTCCGCAGGTCCCGGCCGCCGCACCCCCCGGGCGGTCCGGGGCCCCGGCCCCCGCCGAGCGGCCGGCGGAATCCGACGAGCCCGGCACGACGTCGTACGGGAAGCTCACCGAGCAGATCATGGACTTCTTCGACAAGGCCGGTGGCCTCGAAGTCCGCGCTCGCGACGTCGCCGCGGCCCTCGGCCGTGACCGCGACAACGGCAGCATCAACGCCGTCCGCAGCACACTGGACCGCCTGGTGGGAGCCTCGCGCATCCAGCGCGCGGGCCGCGGCCTCTACCGGGCGCACCCCTCCTGACCCACCGGTGACCGGTCCGCCACCGGCCGTGGCCGGACGCCTCGCGGCGGCGCGGGGAGAGGTTCGACATCGATCGAACAGTCGGGTTATCGTGACTCCATGCCGGACCAGCACTCCCCGGAGCCGGGGGAGATGACCCTGCCGCGCCTCCTCTCCGCGCTCAGCGATCCGACGCGGATCGGGATCGTCCGGGTCCTCGCCGACGGCAAGGAGCGCGGATGGGGCCAACTCCGGGCACCCGTCGCCAAGTCCACGCTCAGCCACCACCTGAAGATCCTGCGCGAGGCCGGTATCACCCGCACCCGCCAGGAGGGCACTCGCTGCTACGTCACGCTGCGCCGCGCCGAGCTGGACGCACGGTTCCCCGGTCTGACCCAGTCCCTGCTGGCGGCGGCCGACGCGGACGATGTCGGCGACCACGTCACCGAGGTCGAGTCCTAGAGTCCCGCGGGCGGCGGGGCCCGTCCGCCCCGGGCACGCGCAATGCCCCTGAAGGGCTTGTTCCCCCGTACTAATCTGTGTCCGCACACGTTGGCCCGTGCGATGCCGAGTCCGGCACGAGGGCCGGGAATGAGAGGACACATGGTCTCAGCGGCGCACACGACCGAGGATCTCCAGGTCACGGCCGGGGCCCTGCAGGGGGAATTGCAGCGTCTCGAAATGCAGAAGCAGGCCCTCGAAAGGGAGTTGGCTGCGGTCGTCGCGCACCTCGGGTCGGTACGCAGGGCTCTGGGCGCTCTCAGCCATCTGAAGCTCACCGCTCCCCTCGCCGCGGCCGCCGGTGTCCGCGAGGAGGACCGGCAGCCTCCCGCTGCCGCCGGTGAAGAGGCCGAGCACACGGCGGACGATGCCGAGGCGCCGGAGCGCACGTCCGCCGAGCCGGCCGGGCACCCCGCGACTCCGCGGCGGAACCGCACGGCGGATGACAGCGGCGGCCTGTCCGCGGCCGGCAACTACGGCAGGCTGACGGAGCAGATTCTCGAATACCTGGCCACCACGGGTGGCGCGGAGGTCAGGGCGCGGGACGTCGCCTCCGCTCTCGGCCGGGACGAGAGCGCGGGAAGCATCAACGCGGTCCGCAGCACGCTCGACCGGCTGGTCGGCGCCTCCAGGGTCCGGCGGGCCGGACGCGGCCTGTACCGCGCCGCCGTCTGACGGAACCGGGACGCCCGGCCGAGACGGGCCTGCGCAGCCGCCCCGCCCGGGGCGGCTGCTCCCCGGCGCTCCGCGGTGTCACAATCCGGGCGGCTGCCCTGTCGAGACTGTGCATGATCCGCGCCACGGGCTGCGGAGAGCGGTCGGAGGAACGGATGCGCAGGCATCCGGTTCCTCCGGTCGTTCCGTCTCGACCGGCCGAACCGTCCGTCCAGAAGGGCCCCCATGCTCCGGAACACCGATGCCGCCCCCGACCTCCAGGCGACCGTCATGTCGCTCGCCGCGGAGGCCACGTCCCTGGAGGCACACATCCGCCGCCTCCGCCAGGAGATCACCGCGGTGGACGCACGGCTGGACACCGTCACCGACACCCTCCGCCGCCTGCCGGGCCCGGGCCGTCACTCGCCGGCGTGAGTGACGGCCCGAAGGGAATGACACCTTCTTCAGTAGACTGACACTGTGACACAACATTTGGACAGTGTGAATGCTTCCACCGAACCCGCGACTCTCCCCGGTGCCGCCAGCAGTGCCGGCTCACCCCTCGCGCCGGGCACCCACACGATCGACGTCCGCCACAAGTCGTCCCTCGTACCGCAGCGGTATCACGTCGCCGGCACGAAGGGCCCCGTGTGCATCGCCTATTCGGGCGGCCCCGGCATCAGCTGGGAGTATCTCCGTGCACCGCTCCTGGAGCGCCACCTCACGATGGTGTACCTGGAGCCCGTCGGCACCGGCGGATCCGGGCGCCTTCCCGACGCACGTGACTACAACATGGCCACGTACACACACTTCCTGAACGCTGTGATCGACCACCTCGCACAGCCGAAGGTCACGCTGCTCGGTCATTCGTACGGCGGCTTCGTCGCCCAGCGGTACGCCTTGGACCACCCGGAGCGCGTCGCCTCGCTGGTCCTGTACGACACGTCGCCGGTGACCGGTGAGGACTTCTGGGCCGATGCCGTCTCCAATATGGAGCGGTTCGCCGCACGTCACCTCGCCGAACACCCCGAGGTGGCCCGCTACGTGGAGTCGCTCACCGCGCCGCTCGACCGGCTCGACGACGACGCGGCGACCGAGGTCCTCCGTACGATGCTGCCGGCGTACGTCTTCGACTACTGGGGGCGGGAGGACGAGTTCGGGCCCGCGCGTGGGTCGCTGCGCATGTATTCGGGTCCCTCACGCGGCGAGAGCCCCGCCTTCGACGTCCGGAAGGAGTTGCCGGCCGTGACGGCGCCCACGCTGGTCCTGGTCGGCGCGCAGGACTTCATCTGCGGACCGCGATGGGCGCGGATGATCCACGAGGCGATCCCCGGGGCCCGGCTCGCCGTCCTCGATGAGACCGGCCACCTGGCCCATCTTGAGCGTCCCGAGGAATTCGCCGCCACGGTGGGCGACTTCGTCACGCGGTCGACGCCCGCGACGGATCGAGAGCCGTAAGCCGGCCGGCCGGTCCATGGGGAAGCGCGGCCGGCGAGCCGATGTCCGACCCGCCGGCCACGACACAGGTCACAGGCCCCCCTTCACGGCCGGGCCGTCCGCATACCCGCCGGATCAGACGCGGGCTCATCCGCTCGGCAAACCACCAAATGGCCCCCGGCAGCGGGCGGCTGAGCCCCGCCGCAACCGCGATCACTTCCTCAGCGGTCACGGCGTCGCCCACCTGCCCCGCCCGGCCCACTCCCCGCCTCCCCCACGAGCTCCCGGAACGGTGTCACAACGACGGCACCGGCGCGGTCACAGGTGGTGGACCGGCCGGATCGGCCGTCACGAGGACACCAGTGGGGTCGCCGACCCCGGGAGAAGGGGGAGCCGGATGAGAGTCGTTGTCGCGGGGGCCACCGGCCTGATCGGCTCCAGGACGGTCGCCAGGCTGCGGGACCACGGTGTCGAGGTCGTCCCCGTGCCACGCCGCGACGGCCCTGACTCCACCACGGGAGATGAGCTCGACGACGCACTGCGTGGCGCGGACGTCGTCGTGGACGTCACCGACGCGCCCTCGCCGGCCGAACGGGTCAGCCTCCAGTTCTTCCGCACGGCCACCACCGGCCTTCTGGCCGCCTCGGAGGCGGCGCGGGTCGAACAGCACGTGGTCCTCTCCGTGGTGGGGGCCGAGCGGCTGCGGTCCGGCTACTTCCGCGCGAAGCTGCTGCTGGAGGACCAGGTACGGAACTCTCCGATCCCCCATTCGATCGTCCGTGCCACGCCGTCGTTCGAATGCGTCGAGGCCATGGCCCTCGCGGAGGAGCACAGGGACGGCGGCGTGCGCGTCGCGCCCGCCCTGGTGCGGTCCGTGTCGGCCGACGACGTCGCCACCACGGTCGCCCACGTCGCCGTCGGAGTGCCGCTGTTCGACACCCTCGAGATCGCGGGCCCGGACGAGCACCGCCTCGACGAACTCACCGCGAGGCTGCTGGCTGCCAGGGGCGACACCCGGGACGTCATCACCGACCCGCACGCCTGGTTCTTCGGCGCCGAGCTGCAGCAACGGACGCTGCTCCCCGGGGCGCACGCGCGCGTGGGCTCCACGACATTCGGTGAGTGGCTCACGCAGCGGTGACACCCGCGGTGCCGACCGCGCGTCCGTCGCACATGCCCCTACCCGACTCCCCGACTCTCCGACTCTTCGACTCTTTGACGGCCGCCGTCGGCGGGTTCCTCCCCGCGGTCGCCGTCATCCCCTCTCAACCCCCGGCAGGAAGGCCGTCATGAGTGATCCGGCACAGTCCGCACACGTCTCCCCGACAAGCGAGCTCGACCAGCTGCCCGACCGCGACACCGAGGAGACCGCGGAATGGCGGGCCTCACTCGACGCCGTCATCAGGCACGCCGGACCCGAGCGCGCGGTGTACCTGCTGCGGCGTGTGCACGAGTACGCGGCCGCCTCCGGGGTCACCCTGCCCGGGCTCCTCTCCTCCGACTACATCAACACGATCCCCGCGTCGTCCCAGCCGGCCTTCCCCGGCGACATCGCCATGGAGTCCCGGATCACCGCACTGAACAGGTGGAACGCGGCGGCGATGGTGAGCCGTGCTTCACGTCTGGGCCTCGGCGGCCACATCGCGACCTACGCGTCGGCGGCATGGCTGTACGAGGTCGGGTTCAACCACTTCTTCCGGGGAAAGGGCGAGGGAGGCTCCGGGGATCAGCTGTACGTGCAGGGACACGCGTCGCCCGGCATCTACGCGCGCGTGTTCCTGGAGGGACGGTTGCGCGAGGAACAGCTGGACGGTTACCGGCGGGAGGCCGACGGCCACGGTCTGCCGTCCTACCCGCACCCCAGGCGGCTGCCGTGGCTGTGGGAGTTCCCGACGGTCTCCATGGGCCTCGGCCCTCTCGCCGCCGTCTACCAGGCCAGGTTCAACCGCTACCTCCACGCCCGGGGCATCAAGGACACGTCGGGTTCGCGTGTGTGGGCCTTCCTCGGGGACGGAGAGGTGGACGAGCCCGAGTCGCTGGCCGCGCTGGGGCTCGCCGCGCGTGAGGGTCTCGACAACCTCACCTTCGTGATCAACTGCAACCTCCAGCGCCTGGACGGGCCGGTGCGGTCGAATTCCAGGATCGTGCAGGAACTCGAGAGCCGGTTCCGCGGTGCCGGCTGGCACGTGGTGAAGTCCCTGTGGGGCGAGGCCTGGGACCCCGTGCTGGGGCAGGACGCCGACGGGGCCCTGGTGCGCCGTCTCGGCGAGGTGCCCGACGCCCAGATGCAGACGTACGCCGCGCGCGACGCCGCCTACATACGCGAGCACTTCTTCACCGGCGAGGCGCTGTCCCGCATCGCCGCCGGCCTGAGCGACAGCCTGCTCACGGAGCTGTTCGCCGAATCCCGTGGCGGGCACGAGCCCCGCAAGGTGTACGCCGCCTACCGGGCCGCCGTCGAGCACCGGGGGCAGCCGACCGTCGTCCTCGCCCAGACGGTCAAGGGACACACGCTGGGCTCGGACTTCGAGTCGCGCAACGCCAACCACCAGATGAAGAAGCTGACCACGGCCCAGTTCCGCCGGATGCGCGACGCACTGGAACTGCCCATCCCGGACAGCGCGCTGAGCGGGGACCTGGTGCCGTACTGGCACCCCGGCGAGGACTCGGAGGAGGTGCGGTACCTGCGTGACCGGCGCGCCGCCCTGGGCGGCCCCGCCCCGGTGCGCACGGTGGTGGCCAAGCCGTTGAAGCAGCCGCCGACCGGCCCCTTCGAGGCCCTGCAGAAGGGCTTCGGCAAGCAGGAGGTGGCCACCACCATGGCGCTCGTCCGGCTGGTCAAGGACCTGATGCGCGACGAGGAGACGGGGCGGCGCTGGGTGCCGATCGTCCCCGACGAGGCGCGTACGTTCGGAATGGAGTCCCTGTTCCCGACGGCCGGGATCTACTCGCCGGCGGGCCAGAACTACGACCCGGTCGACGCCGGCCAGCTGCTGCACTACCGGGAGGCCGAGAACGGCCAGCTCATCGACGAGGGCATCACCGAAGCCGGGTCACTGGCCGAGTTCACGGCCGCCGCGACGTCTTACGCCACGCACGGCGAACCCATGATCCCCTTCTACATCTTCTACGCCATGTTCGGGTTCCAGCGGACGGGCGACCAGTTCTGGGCCCTGGCCGATCAGCTGGGACGCGGATTCGCGATCGGCGCGACGGCCGGTCGCACGACGATGACCGGCGAGGGCCTGCAGCACGCCGACGGGCACTCCCACCTGCTGGCCTCCACCAATCCGGCCGCAGTGAGCTACGACCCCGCCTTCGCGTTCGAGATCGCGGTGATCGTCAGGGAGGGGCTGAGGCGGATGTACGGCGACCGGCCCGAGGACGTCTTCTACTACCTGACGGTCTACAACGAGCCCAAGCGGCAGCCGGCCATGCCCCCCGGGCCGTCGGTCGAGGAGGGCATCCTCCGCGGCATGTACCGCTTCCGGCCGTCGGCGTCCCCCGGCGCCGGGCCGCGGATCCAGCTGCTGGCCTCGGGCACGGCGATCCACTGGGCGCTGGAGGCCCAGGAACTCCTCGCCTCCCAGTGGGAGGTGCACGCCGACGTCTGGTCGGTGACCTCCTGGACGGAACTGCGGCGCGACGCGCTGAGCGCCGACAGGGCGCGGCTGCGCGGCGAGGAGCGCGTCCCGTACGTGACCGCGGCGCTGTCGGGCACGGACGGGCCCGTGCTGGCGGTCAGCGACTGGATGCGGCAGGTGCCCGATCAGATCAGCCAGTGGATCGAGCAGGACTACTCGTCCCTCGGCACGGACGGCTTCGGCCTGTCGGACACACGAGAAGCGGTGCGCCGCTACTTCCGGGTGGACGCCGAGTCGATCGTGGTGGCCGCCCTGGACCGGCTGGCGCGGGCCGGCGCGGTCGCCCCGGAGACGGTCGCGAAGGCCCGCGATCGCTACGACTGGCAGGCGTGACGCCCCGTGGCACACGCGGCGCGCCGGAGGTGAACCCGCGGACCGCGGGCCCGGAGAGAACGAGGGTGCCGCGGCGCCCTGCCGATGCAAGAGGAGCAACCGAAGACATGACCGTTTCCGTAACCCTGCCGGCCCTCGGCGAGAGCGTCACCGAGGGCACGGTCACCCGATGGCTGAAACAGGTCGGCGACACGATCGAGGCCGACGAGCCCCTGCTGGAGGTCTCCACCGACAAGGTGGACACCGAGATCCCCTCCCCCGCCTCGGGCGTGGTCCTGCAGATCATCGTCAAGGAGGACGACACCGCCGAAGTCGGCGCCGAACTCGCCGTAATCGGCGAGCCGGATGCCGCCGCGCCGGCCCCGGCACCCGTCCCGCCGTCCCCCGCGCGGGAGGCTCCCGTGCAGGAGGCCCCGGCGCCCACGCCGCCGGCACCCGCCGATCCGGTCCCGGCGCACGCGGCCCGGCCCTCGCAGCCGTCGGCCCCGGCGGCAGTGCCCGCCGCGCCGGCTCACGCCGCCGGCTCCGTCGACGCCGTGGCGGATGTCCGGACGACGGCGGACGCGGTCGCGGTCGCGGTCGCGGCGACGCAGCCCGGTCGGCAGGCTGCGGTGCCGGAGGCGTCGCCGCTGCGGGGCCGGACGGTCGCGATGAGCCGTGTTCGCAAGGTGATCGGCGAGAACCTCAAGAAGGCCCTCCAGGAGCAGGCCCAGCTGACCACGGTCGTCGAGGCCGATGTCACCGAGGTGATGCGGCTGCGCGCCCGGGCGAAGGACGCTTTCGCCGCCCGCGAGGGTGTGAAGCTCTCCCCGATGCCGTTCTTCGTCAAGGCGGCGGCCCAGGCGCTGAAGGCGCACCCCGTCGTCAATGCCCGGATCAACGAGCACGACGGCACCGTCACGTACTTCGACACCGAGAACGTCGGCATCGCGGTGGACACGGAGCGCGGGCTGATGACCCCGGTCATCAAGGGGGCGGGCGACCTGAGTATCGCCGGCATCGCGAGGGCGACGGCCGAGCTGGCCGGCAAGGCGCGCGACGGCGGCCTCGCCCCGGACGACGTGTCGGGCGCCACCTTCACCGTCTCCAACACCGGCTCCCGCGGCGCCCTGTTCGACACGGTCATCGTGCCGCCGTCCCAGGTCGCCATCCTGGGCATCGGCGCCACGGTCAGGCGCCCCGCGGTCGTCGACACCCCCGAGGGTCCCGCCATCGGCGTCCGCGACCTGGTGCACCTGTCCCTGTCGTACGACCACCGCCTCGTCGACGGCGCCGACGCCGCCCGCTACCTGACCGCGGTCAAGGCGATCCTGGAGGCCGCGGTGTTCGCCGGCGATCTGCCCGCCGAGAGCCTCTCGGAGTCCTGATGCCGCCGGTGCGGTCCCGGGGGCGCGGCGGCGTTCCCGGAACCGCACCGGTCTCCTCCCCGCGGTCCGCTGCCAGGGGCCGGGCCGAGGGTGCGTGGGGTGAGTGACCACTACGACCTGCTCCTGGCCGTGGACCGCCAGGCGGAGATGCCGCCGGCGCCGGTGTCGGCCGGCTGGGAGTCATGGGGCTGTCCGTGGGCCGTCCTCGCCGGCGGTGGGGCGAGCCACGCGTTCGCCGGGGCCGAGGTCAGCCTGCCGGTGCCCGCCGTGGACCGGCCGCAACTCGACGGCGGCGTGCCGTGGTCCCCGACCGTCAGGGCCTGTGTCCACGAGGACGTGTACGGGGTGAAGCCGGAGGCCGTCGAGTGGGTGCTCCGGCAGGCGACCACGCAGGGGTGGGCCGGGTTCGTCCGCGGCCCTGCGCCGGACGACGTCCGGCATGTCGTGCGCCGTCAGGACGGGTTCGGCCTCGTCGACGGCCGTACGGCCCGGAAGCAGATCCGGGCCGCCCGGTCCTGACGGCGGCCCGCCGCCGGGCGAGGTCATCGCAACGCGTTCCAGCCCAGGTGGAGGACGGTCACGTCGTCCGCCGGTCCTCCGAAGGGCGCGGCCTTGGACGCGGCGCCCTCGACCAGGGCGTCGATGAACTCCTGGGCCGGCAGGTGCGCGTTCTGGGCGGCCAGCCGCAGGAGACCTTCCTCACCGAGCCGCGTGGAGGAGTCGGTCCTTCCCTCGAACAGTCCGTCGGTGAGGAGGACCAGGCCGTCACCGGGCCAGAGCTGCATGTCCGCCTCCACCCAGTCCTCGTGGCCGGGGAACAAGCCCAGCGCGATGCCGGTCGGCGGCTCGATCCACCGGATTCCCCCGGATCTCCGCAGGAGGAATCCCGGGTGGCCCGCGTTCACCGCTCTCACGTAGAGGCCCCCCGGTGGGAACACCAGCGAGACCGCGGTGGCGTATATGTCGTCGTCCGGTCGCTCGTCGACCAGGATCCGTTCGAGAAGGCGTAGTTGCTGGAACGAGGTCATGCCGCACAGCACGGCTGTCCGCCAGGCGACACGCAGGCACACGGCGAGAGCGGCCTCCGCCGCCCCATGTCCGGAGACGTCCCCCATGATGACGTGGACGGTGGAGTCCTCGGTCTGCACGACGTCGTAGAAGTCACCGCTCAAGATCGCGTGGGACCGCCCCGGTTCGTAGCGTACGGCCACGAGGAAGTCGTCCCCGCGCAGTGCCGGCGTCGGGAGGAGCCCGCGTTCCAGGCCTGCGTTCCCCTGGGGCATCAGCGTGTCGGGCCCCATGGCCGCCGTGGCCGGCGCCGGGTGCCTGCGCAGCAGGTCGTCACGCGTCCGATCGCCCCGTGCCCCCGAACCGATCAGCTTCCCGTCCATGTAGCCCTGCACTCCGCACTCAAGAAGTAACTCCCCACTCGTCGGGGGCCGGTGGGACCCCCGCGGCCGCGATGTCACCGGTCTCGGCCCAGACGGTCGTCATGCCCTCCTCGTACAGGGAGTGGATCGGTACGGA
This sequence comes from Streptomyces sp. NPDC001070, assembly GCF_053598835.1. Lineage (NCBI taxonomy): Bacteria > Bacillati > Actinomycetota > Actinomycetes > Kitasatosporales > Streptomycetaceae > Streptomyces > Streptomyces sp. NPDC001070. Next base: position 7,049 of record NZ_JBSFLB010000011.1, on the reverse strand, counting down.
GGCGTGCGACAGGATGGCGGGAATCCTCTCGTCACCGGGCAGTACGAGCCCGTAGACCTCCTTCCACCCGCCGCTGACGGCGCGGTGCCCGAGGTGGCGCAGGAGGAGAGAGCCGAGACCGTTGTTCTGCCACGCGTCCTCGACGAGGAGCGCCGCCTCCGCGTTCCCCTTGTCCTTCCGGTCCGGCATCAGGTGCCCCACGGCGACGATGTCACCGGCCGTGTGCTGCACGGCGAGGTGCACGGCCCCTGGTCGGACCAGCAAAGTGCGCAGGTACGTCCGGGGGTCGCCCATCGCCCTGTGGTACCGCCGCCACAGAGTGTGGGTCGAGCATCTGCGGTGCATCGCCACGGCACGTTCGATGTCCCGGGGGCCCATTTCGACGACCCGGGATCCGTACCGCGCGGGCCCGCTGTTCCACCGCAGTGCCCGTTCGGGGGACATCACCGGGCCTCGTCTCCCCGGAACGCCGTGCGGCGGCACCGTCCGGTGCCGGTCACGACGGGAACCAGAGGTCGGCTTCGGCAGCCTCTTCCTTGCCTATGGCGAAGACGGCCATGTCCTTCTTCCGCGAGCGCTGCGGGGGCAGTTGGGCGACCAGGGGGTGGTCACCGTCGCCGGCGGACGGCCGGCCCCGTTCACCGCGGGACGGCACGAAGTACTCGGCGTTGACGGATGTGTACCGGGCCCACCGCTCGGGGAGGTCGTCCTCGTGGAAGATGGCCTCGACGGGGCAGACCGGCTCGCACGCGCGGCAGTCCACACACTCCTCCGGGTTGATGTAGAGCGTCCGGTTGCCTTCGTAGATGCAGTCCACCGGGCATTCGGTGACACACGCTCTGTCCTTGACGTCGACGCAAGGCTGCGCAATGACGTAGGTCATCTTGTCCTCCTTCGTCGCAGCGGAGTCGATCACCGGTGCGCCGGCTGCCGCGGTCGTACTTCGACCAGGGGTATGACCGGGAAGCCCGGGACGTTGTGACAGTGGGGCGTATTCCACGGGCCGACGGCGGGACGCGCGGTGTCACAGAACGGGGTCGCGAGCGGTCTGGTGGTTGACTCTCCGTACATGGCTCGCAGCATGCGACACCCGAATTGAGGCGCATTGTGTCCCCTGTGAACACTTTCATGATCGTCGGAGCCGGTCTGGCCGCGGGCAAGGCGGCGGAGGCGCTCCGGGAGCACGGCTACGACGGCCGGATCGTCATCGTCGGCGACGAACGGGAGAAGCCCTACCTCCGCCCGCCGCTCTCCAAGGGCTACCTGCTCGGCAAGGAGGCGCGCGACTCGATCTACGTACATCCCGACGACTGGTACGACAAGCACGACGTCGACCTGCTCCTGGGCACGGCGGTGACCACTCTCGACCCGGGAGCCCGGGAGGCGGAACTCGACGGCGGGCGCCGCATGCCCTACACGAAGCTGCTCCTGGCCACCGGTTCGTCCCCGCGTCGTCTGCCCGTGCCCGGAGCGGATCTGGACGGTGTGCTCTACCTGCGCCGTGTGGGCGACAGTGAACGGCTCAAGGCGGCGTTCACCCCGGGCGCCAGGATCGTCGTCATCGGCGCCGGATGGATCGGCCTGGAGACCGCTGCGGCCGCCCGGCTGGCCGGGGCGGAGGTGACGGTGCTGGAGCACGCGGAGCTGCCGCTGCTGAACGTCCTGGGGCGTGAGGCAGCCGAGGTCTTCGCCGCCCTTCACGCCGATCACGGCGTCGACCTGCGTCCCCATGTGCAGGTCGAGCGCATCACCGGTGCGGACGGCCGCGCGGACGGGGTCCGGCTCGCCGACGGCACCCGGCTCGCCGCGGACGCCGTGGTCGTCGGTGTCGGCATCACGCCCAACGTCCAACTCGCCGAGGCGGCCGGGCTGGACGTGCGCAACGGCATCGTCACCGACGCGCACCTGCGGACCTCGGTGCCCGACGTCTACGCCGCGGGGGACGTCGCCAACGCCTACCACCCGTTCCTCGACCGCCACATCCGCGTCGAGCACTGGGCCAACGCGCTGAACCAGCCGGGCACGGCCGCGCTGAGCATGCTCGGCGCCGACGCCGTCTACGACCGGCTGCCGTACTTCTACACGGACCAGTACGACCTCGGCATGGAGTACACGGGTTACGCCGAACCCGGGGGCTACGACCGCGTGGTCTTCCGGGGGGACCGGGCCGCACGGGAGTTCGTCGCCTTCTGGATGGCGGGGAACCGCGTGCTGGCGGGCATGAACGTCAACGTGTGGGACGTGGTCGAGCCGATCAGGACTCTGATCACCTCCCGCTCCGAGGTCGACGACGCGCTCCTCGCCGACCCCGACGTCCCCCTGGACCACGTCCTGGCCTGACGTTCCGGCCACGTGGGCGAGGGACGACCGCATCGCGGCGCGTCCCTCGCCCACGGCGCTTTCCGCGCCCGCGCGCGAGGCCCCTGAGCTGCGGCGGAACGCTGTCACAAATGCCCGGATCGCTCGGTCTTAGTCAATGACCACCAAGAGGATCGGAGCAGAGCGTGGCTATCACCGAACGACGTCTGTCCACCATGGTGCTGGTGATCGGCACCGGCGGAGCCGGACTGCGGGCGGCAATCGAACTGGCCGAGGCCGGTGTCGACGTCCTCGCCGTCGGCAAACGGCCGAAGGACGATGCCCACACGGCACTCGCCGCCGGAGGAATCAACGCGGCGCTGGCCACGATGGACCCCGAGGACAGCTGGCAGCAGCATGCCGCCGACACCCTCAAGGAGAGCTACCTGCTCGCCGATCCCCGCACCGTGGAGATCGTCACCCGGGGCGCCGCCCTCGGCATCGACGACCTGGAGCGGTACGGCATGACCTTCGCCAGGGAGGAGGACGGCCGGATATCGCAGCGCTTCTTCGGCGCGCACAAGTTCCGGCGCACCGCCTTCGCCGGCGACTACACCGGCCTGGAGATCCAGCGCACCCTCATCCGGCGCGCCGAGCAGCTCGACATCCCGGTGCTCGACGGCGTCTACATCACCCGGCTCCTGGTGCACGACGGCGCCGTTTTCGGCGCCTACGGCTTCGACCTCACCGACGGCACGCGCTACCTCATCCATGCCGATGCGGTCATCCTCGCGGCGGGCGGCCACACGCGCATCTGGCGGCGCACGTCCTCACGACGCGACGAGAACACCGGCGACTCGTTCCGCCTGGCCGTGGACGCCGGGGCCCGTCTGCGCGACGCCGAGCTGGTGCAGTTCCATCCCTCCGGGATCATCGAGCCGGAGAACGCGGCCGGCACCCTCGTCAGCGAGGCCGCGCGCGGTGAGGGCGGAATCCTGCGCAACGCGCTCGGAGAGCGGTTCATGACCCGCTACGACCCCGAGCGCATGGAGCTCTCCACCCGCGACCGCGTGGCCCTCGCCTCCTACACGGAGATCAAGGAGGGCCGCGGAACCCCCAAGGGGGCCGTGTGGCTCGACGTCTCCCACCTGCCCCGACAGACGATCATGACGCGGCTCCCCCGGGTCTACCAGACCCTGCTGGACCTGCAGATGCTGGACATCACCCGCGACCCGATCGAGATCGCGCCCACCGCGCACTACTCGATGGGCGGGGTCTGGGTACGGCCCGAGGACCACAGCACCGATGTCCGCGGCCTGTACGCCATCGGTGAGGCGTCCAGCGGGCTGCACGGCGCGAACCGGCTGGGCGGCAACAGCCTCATCGAGCTGCTGGTCTTCGGCCGGATCACGGGGCAGGCGGCCGCCGCCTACTCGCAGGCACTGACCTCGCAGCCGCGGTCGGCGTCGGCCGTGGCACAGGCCCGGGCCGAGGTCGAGGACCTCCTCGCGGCGGACGGGCCGGAGAACGTCCGCGCCCTGCAGCGCGCCATCCGCAACACCATGACCGAGCACGCGGGGGTCGTGCGCGACGACGAGGGGCTGCGGGCCGGGCTGGCGGAGCTCGACGTGATCGAGAAGCGGATGGAGTCCGTCGGCGTCCACCCCGACATCGCCGGCTACCAGGACCTCGCACACGCCTTCGATCTCAAGTCCGCCGCCCTGGCCGCACGGGCCACGCTCGAATCGGCGCTGGAGCGGCGTGAGACCCGCGGCTGCCACAACCGCAGCGACTTCCCGGACATGGATCCCGCCCTGCAGGTCAACCTCGTGTGGTCCCCGGCCACCGGTGTCACCCGCGAGAGCATCCCGGCCGTCCCGGACGAGATCTCCTCCCTGATGGAGGAAGTGTCGACCGAGGGAAAGCTCGCCGAGTGACGCCCGGGCTCGCGCACCCGGCGCGAGCCCGCGCATCCGGGAATCCGCCCGCGTCCATGTGGGGGAATTCCCCGTGCGCCCGCGGGCCCCTGTCACAAACAGTGCCACTGCCCGGTCTGTGCAGGGAACCCATTCGACCGGTGACGGTGGGCGACCGGAAATGCCCGCCGCACAAGAACTTCCGAGAGGACTCCATCATGAAGGTCGTAGTGATCGGCGGAACCGGGCTCATCGGCTCGAAGCTGGTCGGCAAGCTCAACGAGCACGGGCACGAGGCGGTCCCGGCCTCGCCCAACACCGGCGTCAACACGCTGACGGGCGAGGGACTCGCCGAGGTCCTGCAGGGTGCGCAGGTCGTGGTCGACGTGTCCAACTCGCCCTCGTACGAGGACGAGGCCGTGATGAACTTCTTCCACACCTGCACCTCCAACCTCCTGGGGGCGGCGGCGAAGGCCGGGGTCCAGCACTACGTGGCCCTGTCCATCGTCGGCACCGACAGGCTCCCCGACAACGGTTACTTCCGTGCCAAGCAGGCCCAGGAGGACCTGATCAAGGCGTCCGGCCTCCCGTACTCCATCGTCCACGCCACGCAGTTCTTCGAGTTCGTGCAGGGGATCGCGGACTCGGCGACCGAGGGCGACACGGTGCGCATCGCTCCCGTCAAGTTCCAGCCCATGTACTCCGACGACGTGGCCGCCGCCGTCGGCCGCGCCGCGGTCGGGGCACCCGTCAACGGTGTGGTGGAGGTCGCCGGCCCCGAGGTGTTCCGGTTCGACGAGCTCGTCCGCAAGGTGCTGGCGGCCGGCAACGACCCCCGCACGGTCGTGGCGGACCCGCACGCCCGGTACTTCGGTTCCGAACTGCAGGAGGACTCGCTTGTGCCGGGTCCCGGCGCGCACCTCGCCGAGACCCGGTTCGACGACTGGTTCGCACGGCAGCGGTGACGCCCGCGGGTGGCCCCTGCCCCTCCGCAGGGGCCACCGCCGCATCGTCCACCAAGGCCGTCCCCTCGGCCGAACAGCACGAAGAAAATCGACTCGCCATGTTCAGGAATCCCGCGGAAACCACCGTCCCGGGCACCGGCCCGCACGAAGCACTGACCGGCGCGTACATCATCGACCCGGTCCACAGCGCGCTCGGCTTCTCCGTCCGGCACGCCATGATCACGAACGTGCGCGGGAGATTCGCCGCGTTCGAGGGGCTCCTCAAGCTCGACGGGCGCCGGCCGGCCCGCTCCGAGGCCCACATGAGTGTGCAGACCGGAAGTCTGAACACGGGTGTGCGGGAGCGGGACACGCACCTCACCGGCCCGGACTTCTTCGACTCGGTGACGTTCCCCCTCATGGTTTTCCGCTCCACCGCGGTCGTCCCCGACGGGGAGGGCAGGTTCCGCATGTCCGGGAACCTGAGGATCAAGGACATCGAGCTGCCTCTCCGCATCGACCTCGTGTCCGGAGGGTCCAGCCGGGACGTCCACGGTCAAAGGCGCGTCGGCTTCGAGGGCACGGCCACCTTGCACCGTTCCGATTGGGGCCTCGACTGGAACGCGCCCCTGGCGTCGGGCGGCCTTCTGATCAGCGACAAGGTCAAGCTGACGCTCGACATCTCCGCGGTGCGGCTCGGCCCGGAAGCCGCCGCCTGACGATCGCACGGCCCGCTACGGCTCCGTCGAGGAAGGGCACATGATGACCCCAGCCGCAGAGAACCAGCCCGATGTCACGGCCATCGCCATGGCGCTGGCCGCTCAAGCCGTCCAGCTGGAGACGCGTGTCAGAGAGCTCCGCCAGGAACTCGCGGACCTCGGCGCGCGGATGACCGCCGTCGCCGACGCGCTGCACCGGCTTCCCCGTTCGGAGGTCCTCCCGGAAACCGCCACGGGCGAAGAAGCCTGAGCGGGCATCCGCGATCCGCCTGGCGTACGCGAGACCCCGCGGGCAGGCGCCGCGACGTTCAGCGGCCGCTCGTACTCCCGGTCGATCCGCTCAGGGGCGCGGCGCCGGCGTTCGCCCGCCACTGGTCCGCGGTCATCCGCCAGACCACCTCGATCCCCACTTCGCCGGGGGCGGACGGCCCCTCCGGCCTCGGTACGCGTTCGATCTCGGTGAACCCCAGGCGACGGGCGACGGCGCCACTGGCCGGGTTGGCGGCGTCGTGATGGATCTCCAGACGGCCGATGCCCGGCAGCGCGAAACCCTGGCCGGCGAGGGCCGCCACGGCCATGGTGACCAGACCCCGTCCGGTCCGACGAACGTGCAGCCAGTAGCCGATCTCGAGGCCGCCCTCGCCGATGCGGCGCATGAGGCCGCAGCCGCCGATCACCGCGCCGTCCGACGTGATGGCATAGCCGAAGGCCTGCCCGGTCTCCCACTCCTCCACGCTCCGGGCCAGGAATTCGGCGGTCCCCTGTCTGTCGTGGTCGGCCGCCCAGGGCATCCACGGCACCAGATGGTCCAGGGATTCGCGGATCGCCCGTTCCAGGGCATCGAGATCGCTCAGGCGCCATCGGCGCAGTTCAACCCGGTCGGAGCGGAGAATTTCGGCAGGCTCTTCCATGCCCGCGATGCTCTCTCGGCGCGGCCCGGGCCGACAACAGATTATCTCCGGGCCACCGCAGCAGCCCCGCGGCGCCTCCTCCTGCCGGCGCAGGTCCGTCCCCGCGGGACGACGGCCCCGCGTGCGAACGGGCTCGCTCACGACGACGAGCGGGCGGGGCGGCGCAGATGCGCCGAAGCTGGTGAGCAGTCGTCCGTCGGCACGCCACAGGGAGGCATTCCGTGACATCCATGAGCGAGGACGTCACCGCTCACGACTCCG